>NZ_PYUQ02000014.1:0-291327 GCF_003030865.2 Halomonas sp. SL1
GCGGAGAGCATCACCGCGTCGGTGGCGTCGAGCACGGCGTTGGCCACGTCGAACACCTCGGCGCGGGTCGGCAAGGGCGAGTCGATCATCGACTCCATCATCTGGGTGGCGGTGATCACCGCGCGGTTGAGGCTGCGGGCGTGCTTGATGATGCGCTTCTGGGTACCGATCAGCGTCTCGTCGCCGATCTCCACGCCGAGATCGCCGCGAGCCACCATCACCGCCTCGCTGGCCTCGATGATGCCGTCGAGGGTGGTGTCGTCGGCCACCGCCTCGGCGCGCTCGAGCTTGGCCACCAGGCCGATGTCGCGGCCGGCCTCGCCCAGCAGGTCCCGCGCCTCCTGCATGTCCGCGGCGCTGCGCGGGAAGGACACGGCCAGGTAGTCGACGCCGATGGCCATGGCGGTCTCCAGGTCGGCCTTGTCCTTGTCGGTCAGCGCCGGGGCGGAGAGGCCGCCGCCCTGCTTGTTGATGCCCTTGTTGTTGGACAGCTCGCCGCCCACCGCCACGGTGGTGTGGATGGCGCTGCCGTCGACGCGTTCGACGTCGAGCACCACCCGGCCGTCGTCGAGCAGCAGGCGGTCGCCGGCGGTGACGTCGTCGGCCAGCTCGCGATAGTCGCAGCCGACGCGGCTGGCGTCACCGGCCTGGCCGTCGAGGGCCACGTCGATGACGAAGGGTGCGCCTTCCTCCAGCACGACCTTGCCCTCGCTGAAGCGGGCGATGCGGATCTTGGGCCCCTGCAGGTCGCCCAGGGCGGCGACGCTGCGACCCTGGCGGGCGGCGATCTCGCGCACCGCACTCAAGCGGCGGCGATGGTCGTCGGCGGCGCCGTGGGAGAAGTTGAGGCGCACCACGTCGACGCCGGCGGCGATCATCTGCTCCAGCACGCCCTCACGGTCGCTGGCGGGGCCGAGGGTGGCGACGATCTTGGTGCGGCGGATCGGCTCGTGGATCGGGGCATGGGGCGGCAGTGTCGTCATGAATTCCTCGGCAGTACCAGGATGGCACGAAAGTCGTTGACGTTGGTGCGCGTGGGCCCGGTCACGATCAGGTCGTCCAGCGCCTCGAAGAACGAGTAGGCATCGTTGCGTGACAGATAGGCGTCGGCGTCGAGACCGAGCTCGCCCATGCGCGCCCAGCAGCCCGGCCCGACGATCGCCCCGGCGTTGTCCTCGGAGCCGTCGATGCCGTCGGTGTCGATGGCCAGGGCATGAATGCCGGCGGCGCCCTCGAGGGCCGTGAACAGCCCCAGCAGGTACTCGACGTTGCGCCCGCCGCGGCCGTCGCCGGCCACCGTCACGCTGGTCTCGCCGCCGGACAGGATCAGCAGCGGCCGCTCGAGCCCGGTCTGGGCCTCGAGGGCCATGCGGGCGTGCTCGCGGCCGAGCTCGCGGGCCTCGCCCTCGAGGTCGTCGCCGAGCAGGCGCACCTCGACCGCGTCGGCCTCGGCGGCGGCTCGGCCGGCCGCCAGAGCGTCCCGGGCGCGGGCCAGGATCTCGCTCTCATCGCGGGCGAAGCCCGGATCGTCCGGCCGCGGCGCCTCGTGGTTGGCCTCCAGCTGCCGGCGCACCGCGGCGGAGACCTCGATGCCGCGCCGTTCCAGGATCGCCAGCGCCTCGTCGGGGGTGGAGGCGTCGGGCAGCGTCGGCCCGGAGGCGATCAGCGAGGCCTCGTCGCCGGGCACGTCGGAGATCAGCCAGGTCAGCACCCGGGCCGGATGGGCGGCGGCGGCCAGGCGGCCGCCCTTGATCGCCGACAGGTGGCGACGCACGGTGTTGATCTCGCCGATCGGGGCGCCGCTTCGCAGCAGCGCCTTGTTGATGGCCTGCTTCTCGGCCAGGCTCACGCCGGGCGCCGGCAGGGTCATCAGCGCCGAGCCGCCGCCGGAGATCAGCGCGATGACCAGATCGTCCTCGCCGAGGCCGTCCACGGCCTCGAGCATGCGGCGGGCGGCCTTCTCGCTCAGGTCGTCGGGCATCGGGTGCGAGGCCTCGAGGATCTCGATGCGGCGCTCGGCGTCGCCCCCTCCCGGCGCGTCCTGTTCCTTGGAATCCGACGGCTGGGGGCCATGACCGTAGCGGGTCACCACCAGGCCGGAAAGCGGCGCCTCGGGCTGATGGGCGTCCCAGGCGCGCTCCAGGGCGGCAGCCATGGCCGCCGCCGCCTTGCCGGCGCCAACCACCAGGGTGCGGCCGGCCGGCGGCTCGGGCAGCCGGTCGGGCAGCAGGGTGTCGGGGTGCACGGCCGAGACGGCGATCTCACCGAGCCGCTCGAGCCAGGCGCGCGCCGCCTCGGGGCGCTCGCCGAAGGCTTCCGGGGAAACAGTCCGCGGGGAAGGGACATTCATTCAGGGGTCTCCTTGGCAAAAGGGCCCGGTGACGAGCCAGGGGTCCATAGGGGAAGACTCGCCACCGGGCAAGGAGCCGTCAAGCGACGGCCCCGGCAGACGACGACCCGACGCCTGCCTTCAGGGAGCAGTCACCTCCCCATCCTGCATCGTGGCTCGGCGCCGTGTGACGCCGGGCCGCGCTGGCATGGCATCACTGACTGCCGATCTCGTGGTCGGCCAGCGCCTCCAGGGCGCGGGCGATGCCGGCGTGGTCCCAGTCGGCGCCGCCGTGGGCGACGCAGGCCTGGAACAGCTGCTGGGCATTGGCGGTGCCGGGCAGCGCGAGGTCGAGGCTGCGCGCGCCTTCCAGCGCCAGGTTGAGGTCCTTCTGGTGCAGCTTGATCTTGAAGCCGGGATCGAAGGTGCGGTCGATCATGCGCTGGCCGTGCACATCGAGGATCTTCGACTGGGCCAGGCCGCCGAGCAGCGATTCGCGGACCTTGGCCACGTCGGCCCCGGCCCTGGAGGCGAACAGCAGGCCCTCGGAGACCGCCTCGATGGTCAGCGCGACGACGATCTGGTTGGCCACCTTGCAGGTCTGGCCGGCGCCGTGGCCGCCGATATGGGTGATGGTCTTGCCCATCACCTCGAGCAGCGGCTCGGCGCGGGTGAAGCCTTCCGGGGTGGCGCCGACCATGATGGTCAGGGCGGCGTTGATGGCGCCGCCCTCACCGCCGGAGACCGGGGCGTCGACGTACTCGCCGCCGGCCTCATGGATGCGCCTGGCGAATTCCTGGGTGGCCAGCGGGGCGATCGAGCTCATGTCGATCACCAGGGTGCCGGGCTTCAGCCCCTCGATGACGCCGCCCTCGCCGAACAGCACCTCCTCGACGTCCGGGGTGTCCGGGACGATGGTGATGATCACCTCGGAGGCCTCGGCGACCGCTTTGGGATTCTCGAGCTCCTGCATGCCCTGGCCGGCCAGGGTCTCGTCCAGGGGGCCGCGCTTGACGGTGGTCAGCTCATGGCCGGCGTCCAGCAGGTGGCCCGCCATGGGACGGCCCATGATGCCCAGTCCGATAAAACCGATCTTGCTCATGATGCGTCTCCCGTTTGTCTCTGTTGTCGTCGTGATCTCGAAGGCAGCACCGCTGCCGGGTTTTCATTGGGCAGGCCTCGGCCACGCCACCAGATGATGAGCGCCGGGGGCAAGACAAAGCGAGGGTCCTACGCCAGGGGTGAGGAGGCTTCCTCCGAACGGGCTGGCCATGGATGGCCAGCACCGGCCCTGCAAGCGGCGCAGGATCCATGAGCCCCGCAGGGCGTCGATAGCGCCCAGGGAAGGGTTCACAGCGCCCTCGCGGCGTCTTGGCACCGGGAAAGCTCATCCCGGCATCGGCACGACGCCCTCAACCTCTAGCCGCATCCAGCCAGCCCAGCCCCTCCTGGGTCGACCCGGCCGGCTTGTACTCGGCGCCGATCCACCCCTGGTAGCCCAGTCGGTCGAGATAGGCGAACAGGAAGGGATAGTGGATCTCGCCGGTGCCCGGCTCGTGGCGGCCCGGATTGTCGGCCAGCTGCACGTGGGCGATGCGGTCGATGTTCGCCTCGATAGTCGGCGCCAGGTCCCCTTCCATGATCTGCATGTGATAGATGTCGTACTGCAGCTTCAGGTTGCCGCTGCCGACCTCGTCGAAGATCGCCAGGGCCTGCTCGGTGCGGTTGAGGAAGAAGCCCGGAATGTCGCGGGTGTTGATCGGCTCGGCGACCAGCAGGATGCCGGCGGCCTCGAGCTTCCCGGCGGCGAAGCGCAGGTTGTCGACCAGCGTCCGACGCGCCTGCTCCAGGCTCACGCCCTGCGGCTGGATGCCGGCCAGGCAGTTGACCTGGGTGTTGCCGAGCACCTTGGCATACTCGATGGCGCGGTCGACGCCTTCGCGGAACTCCTCGACGCGATCCGGGTGACAGGCGATGCCGCGCTCGCCGGCGCCCCAGTCGCCGGCTGGCAGGTTGAACAGCACCTGGGTCAGGCCGTTGTCGTCGAGGCGCTTCTTGATCTCGGCGGCCTCGAAGTCGTAGGGGAAGAGGTACTCGACGCCCTTGAAGCCCGCGTCCGCGGCGGCCTTGAAGCGGTCGAGGAAGTCAACTTCGGTGAACAGCATGCTGAGATTGGCGGCGAACTTGGCCATGTGAATCTCCCTGTGTCTTGTGGTGTGGGTCAGCGTACTTGTCCCGCCATCCGGCCACCGGTCCCCACCGATGGCCGGGCGACGACCGTGCTCAGCGAAGCGCAGCGATCGAGCTCGGGGCGTCGGCGACGTTCTCGGCCAGCGCCTCGAACTCGTTGATGCCGGTCAGGTCGGTGCCCATGGCGATGTTGGTCACCCGCTCGAGGATCACCTCGACCACCACCGGCACCCGGTACTGCTTCATCAGATCGCGGGCCTCGGCGAAGGCCTCGCCGATCCGGCCGGGCTCGGTGACGCGGATCGCCTTGCAGCCCAGGCCCTCGACCACGGAGACGTGGTCCACCCCATAGCCGTTGATCTCGGGGCAGTTGATGTTCTCGAACGACAGCTGCACCTGGTAGTCCATCTCGAAGCCGCGCTGGGCCTGGCGGATCAGCCCCAGGTAGGAGTTGTTCACCAGCACGTGGATGTAGGGCAGGTTGAACTGCGCGCCCACGGCCAGCTCCTCGACCATGAACTGGAAATCATAGTCGCCCGACAGCGCGACGATCTCGGCCTCGGGATCCGCCCGACGCACCCCGAGCGCGGCCGGAATGGTCCAGCCCAGCGGGCCCGCCTGGCCGCAGTTGATCCAGTGACGCGGCCGGTAGACGTGCAGGAACTGGGCGCCGGCGATCTGCGACAGGCCGATGGTGCTGACGTAGCGGGTGTTCTTGCCGAAGGCCTTGTTCATCTCCTCGTAGACCCGCTGCGGCTTGACCGGCACCTCGTCGAAGTGGGTCTTGCGCAGCAGGGTGCGCTTGCGTTCCTGGCAGGACTCGGCCCAGGCGCTGCGGTCCTTCAGCCGGCCCTCGGCCTGCCACTCCCGGGCCACCTCGATGAGGCGTTCGAGCGCCGATCTGGCGTCGGAGACGATGCCGTAGTCGGGGCCGAAGATACGCCCGATCTGGGTCGGCTCGATGTCCACGTGAACGAAGGTGCGGCCCTCGGTGTAGGTCTCGAGATTACCGGTGTGACGGTTGGCCCAGCGGTTGCCGATGCCCATCACGAAGTCGGACTCGAGCAGGGTCGCGTTGCCGTAGCGGTGCGAGGTCTGCAGGCCGGCCATTCCCGCCATCAGCGGATGGTCGTCGGGGATGGTGCCCCAGCCCATCAGGGTCGGGATGACCGGCACCCCGGTCAGCTCGGCGAATTCGGTCAGCAGCTCGCTGGCGTCGGCGTTGATGATCCCGCCCCCGGCGACCAGCAGCGGCCGCTCGGCCTCGTTGAGCATGGCCAGCGCCTTCTCGATCTGGGCGCGGCTGGCGGTCGGCTTGTAGGCCGGCAGCGGCTCGTAGGTGTCGGGATCGAACTCGATCTCGGTCATCTGCACGTCGATCGGCAGGTCGAGCAGCACCGGGCCGGGCCGCCCGCTGCGCATCAGCTGGAACGCCTGCTGGAAGGCGCGCGGCACCTGGGCCGCCTCGCGCACGGTGGTGGCCCACTTGGTCACCGGGCCGGCGATGGCCTGGATGTCGACGGCCTGGAAGTCTTCCTTGTGCAGCTTGCTCACCGGCGCCTGGCCGGTGATGCACAGGATCGGGATGGAATCGGCGGAAGCCGAGTAGAGGCCGGTGATCATGTCGGTGCCGGCCGGGCCGGACGTGCCGATGCACACGCCGACGTTGCCGGGCCGGGCACGGGTGTAGCCCTCGGCCATGTGCGAGGCGCCCTCGACGTGGCGGGCCAGCACGTGGTCCACGCCGCCGACCGTGCGCATGGCGGCATAGAAGGGGTTGATGGCGGCGCCAGGCAGGCCGAAGGCAACATCGATGCCTTCCTTCCTGAGCACGTGAACGGCGGCTTCCGCGGCGGTCATGCGAGCCATGACGAGATCCTCCAGTGGCGTTGTTATGTTTTCTGGAAAATATTTCTGTATACAGAGACTAGGCTCGCCGCCGGCACCCCGTCAACGACTTATGGAAATTTTTTCCAGAATTTTATATAGGCAAAAAAATACCTTTAATTTCATACATATAAAAACAAACAAGACAGAAGGATTGTTGACAACAATCGCGCCGGGTCACCGATTCGCGATAACGGTCGAAGGCCGATGAAGATGATGCCTCGTATACCGGACCGCGCCCGGCCCCAGACGACGACACCCGCCAGAAGGCGGGTGTCGTCATACCGTGGCGTGCCGGGCCGATCGTGGGGATCAGCGGCGCTTGCTGTACGGCAGCGCCATATGCCGGTTCACGTCCTTGTACAGCAGGTAGCGGAAGGGCCCCGGGCCGCCCGCGTAGCAGGCCTGCGGGCAGAAGGCGCGCAGCCACATGTAGTCGCCGGCCTCGACCTCGACCCACTGCTGATTCAGGTGATAGACCGCCTTGCCCTCGAGCACGTAGAGACCGTGCTCCATGACGTGGGTCTCGTCGAAGGGGATCACACCGCCGGGCTGGAAGCTGACGATGTTGACGTGCATGTCGTGGCGCAGGTCGTCCTGGTCGACGAAGCGGGTGGTGGCCCACACCTCGTTGCAGTCCGGCATCACCGACGGCTCGATGTCGTTCTCGTTGGTGACGAAGGGCTCCGGCACCTCGACGCCGTCGACGAATTCGTAGGCCTTGCGGATCCAGTGGAAGCGCACCGGGGCATCGGACTCGTTGCGCAGCTGCCAGTCGGCGCCCGGCGGGATGAAGGCATAGCCGCCCGGCTCCATGCGGTGCTGCTCGCCGGCCAGGGTCAGGGTCATCTCGCCTTCCACCACGAACAGCACGCCCTCGGCGCCCGGGTCGGTCTCGGGGCGCTCGCTGCCGCCGCCGGGCGAGACCTCCATGATGTACTGGGAGAAGGTCTCGGCGAAGCCGGACAGCGGACGCGACAGCACCCACAGCCGAGTGTTCTCCCAGTGCGGCAGCTTGCTGGCGACGATGTCGCGGTAGACGCCCTTGGGAATCACCGCGAAGGCCTCGGTGAACATGGCGCGGTCGGTGGTCATCACCTTCTGGCCCGGATGGCCGCCCTGGGGAGCATAGTACTGACGAGAGTGCTGGCGCTGGCTCATGAGATGTCCTCTTCTGATCTGGTGTCTTGTTCCGGGATCGGCGCGGCGGCCTTACGGCAGGGTCACGCGGATGTCGATGGGGTGCTCGTCGCAGTTGTTGCCCTCGCCGCCCCGGTCGACGACCAGGAACTCGCCCTCGCGCTCCAGCACCGACTGGATGGCGTGCCAGGTGCCGGCCGCGTAGTTGACGCCCTGGCGGCCGTCGGTGACGAAGGCGCGCACCTCGGCGGGGTCGATGGCATCGCCGGGCGGGGCGACGACCACGATAAAGCGCTCCTCATGCAGCGGCATGAAGGCCTGGCTGCCCTGGGGATGACGCTCCAGGAAGGCGAGCTCCAGCGGCACCGTGACGGGCTGGCTGACGAAGATGCTGATCAGCGTGCGCGCCTGCTCGCCCAGCGTCTCGACCTTCGCGAGGTCGTGATAGCGGCGGGTGCGGCCGGCGTTGATGGGGAAGTAGTCGGACGTCCGGGTGTCGATCACCTCGCCGAACGGGGCGAAGGCCTCGGGCGTCAGGGGACGGGCTTCGAGTTCGAGCATGCGGTTCTCTCCTGCGGGAACGCGAACCAGGGCGGGCGAGATGTCGCCGGCCCCGGCACGCCTCGGATGGCTCAGCTGGCCGGATGATGCTCGGCCCAGTGGCGGGCGATGTCCACCCGACGGGTGACCCAGACACGATCGTGGGCCTCGATGTGGTCGAGGAAGCGCTGCAGGGCGCGGAAGCGACCGGGGCGGCCGAGCAGCCGGCAGTGCATGCCCACCGACAGCATCTTCGGCGTGTCCTCGCCTTCCGCGTAGAGCACGTCGAAGGCGTCGCGCAGATAGGTGAAGAAGTGATCCGCGGTGTTGAAGCCCTGCGGCGCGGCGAAGCGCATGTCGTTGGTGTCCAGGGTGTAGGGCACCACCAGATGGCTGTGCTCGCGGCCCTGGCTGTCGGCCTCGCGGGTCCAGAACGGCAGGTCGTCGCCGTAGTAGTCGCTGTCGTAGAGGAAGCTGCCCTCGTCGAGCACCAGGCGCCGGGTGTTGGGGCTGTCGCGGCCGGTGTACCAGCCCAGCGGCTTCTCGCCGTAGAGCGACTGGAAGATCTCGATGGCACGGCGCATGTGCTCGCGCTCGACGCTTTCCGGCACGTTCTGGTAGTGGATCCAGCGATAGCCGTGGCAGGCGATCTCGTGGCCCAGCTCCTTGAACGCCTGCGCCACCTCGGGGTTGCGCTCCAGCGCCATGGCCACGCCGAACACGGTCAGCGGCAGGCCACGGCGCTCGAACTCGCGCAGGATGCGCCATACGCCGGCCCGGGAGCCGTATTCATAGATCGACTCCATGCTCAGGTGGCGGTCCGGATAGGCATCGGCGCCGATGATCTCGGAGAGGAACTGCTCGGAGCCTTCGTCGCCGTGAAGCACGCAGTTCTCGCCGCCCTCCTCGTAGTTGAGGACGAACTGCACGGCGATGCGCGCCTTGCCGGGCCATTTGGCCTCGGGCGGAGTGCGGCCGTAGCCGATCAGGTCACGGGGATAGTCGCGTGTCGCGGTCATGGCGACGCCTCCTTGTTGTTGTAGGTGGTTGTTGTAAATCGCCTTTGTCGCCGTCGTTGCCGACGGCCCTTGCGCCTCGGAGCGCCATGATGAACAACAAGTGTATACAATTAAATTCTAGGGTGTGCTCACCTTGCTTGCAAGCAGCCTGCGCCGTCCTCGGTGCGCCCCGGCGTTCTCCGGGATCCGAGGCAATACTTCCGGCCGCCATGGCGACGGCACGCGATCAGCCCTCACGGCTCGCCCTCTATTTTGTATACAAAAACATCCGGATTGCCAATCCCCACCCGACGCCGCCCTTCCAACCGATGACCGGAGCAGCTATCTCGCCCTGGTGGCACATGAAGCGATATCCGACGGGTGATGACCTCGATGGACATCCGATCACCTCAAATTCTGAAGACCAAAGAATGTATACAATAAATGACGACACAATGGTGTTCTTGGAATATTCCCAAGACACTGTTTATCAAGGGGTAATAAAGCATTCCACCGGTTCCGGAGGCACCTTGATTTCCGACGGGGATTGGGCCTATTTTGTGTACAAAGAAAATCTCCCTTGTTCACAAAGATAATCAAAGCCGGAGATCCCATGCAGATTCGCGTCATCAACCCCAATACCACCCGCGGCATGACCGACACCATCGGCCACGCCGCCCAGGCCATCGCCTCCCCCGGCACCCTCATCAGCGCCACCCAGCCGGCCCATGGCCCGGTTTCCATCGAGAGCCACTTCGACGAGGCGATCAGCGCCACGGGCGTGCTCGAGGAAGTCGCGGCGGGCGAACGCGATGGCGTGGACGCCTACATCATCGCCTGCTTCGGCGACCCCGGCCTGCTGGCCGCCCGCGAGCTGACCCGGGCCCCTGTGATCGGCATCGCCGAGGCGGCCTTCCACATGGCCACCCTGATCAGCACCCGCTTCTCGGTGGTCACCACCCTGGGCCGCACCGGCATCATCGCCGAGCACCTGCTCGAGCAGTATGGATTCCGCCACCACTGCCGTCGGGTCCGCGCCGCCGAGATCCCGGTGCTCGACCTGGAAGACGACGGCGATGCGGCACTGACACGGATCATCGAGGAAGGCCGCCGCGCCCGCGACGAGGACGGCATCGGCGCCCTGGTGCTGGGCTGCGGCGGCATGGCCGATCTCACTGACGAGATCGCCGAGGCCGTGGGCCTGCCGGTGGTCGAGGGCGTGACCGCGGCGGTCAAGCTGACCGAGGCGCTGGTCGGCCTGGGACTGGGCACCAGCAAGGTCGGCGACCTGGCCTTCCCGCGGCCCAAGCCCTTCATCGGCCGCTACGCCCACTTCTCGGACCATGAAGCATCGGGCAACGACGAGACACGCTGAGCCCCGGCGCCGACTGCCGGCGCCCACCACCGCCCCGAGCGGACAATAACCACAATCACGGCACCCTTAGCGAGGATCCCACCATGAGCCTCTCGACTTCACGCTCCAACACGGACGATTCCGCCCATCACACCAAGGGGGCCGGCCACGAGTCACTGGCCCCGCAGCAGACCCGCATCATGGGACGCACCTCCTACCTGCTGGCCTGGTTCGGCGGCTGCGTCTCGATCGGTACCTTCACCATGGGCTCCAGCGTGGTCGGCACGCTGAACCTGCTCCAGGCCACCCTGGCGATCGCCATCGGCTGTTTCGTGATCGGCATCGCCCTGGCGCTGAACGGCGCCGCCGGCTACAAGTACGGCATTCCGTTCATGGTCCAGGCGCGCAGCGCCTTCGGCTTCTCCGGCACCCGCCTGCCGGGGCTGGTGCGGGCCGTGCCGGCCATCGTCTGGTACGGCTTCCAGAGCTGGATCGGCGCCGGCGCCCTGAACATGGTCTCGGCGACCCTGTTCGGCTTCGACAACCTGATCTTCTTCTTCATCACCTTCCAGTTCCTGCAGATCGGCCTCTCGGTGCTGGGCTTCCAGGGCATCAAGTGGCTGGAGAACATCGGCAGCGCCTTCATCCTGGCCTCGCTGGTCTACATGTTCTACAGCACCGTGCAACGCTACGGCGACGAGCTCTCGGCCAGCATGCTGACCATGGAAGGCTCCTGGGGCATGCCCTTCTGGGGCGCCACCATGCTGTTCCTGGGCATCTACAGCACCATGATGCTCAACGTCAGCGACTATTCCCGCGAGCACAAGGAAGGCAGCGGCCCGGGGCTGCTGACCACCCTCTACGCCATGTCGATCCTGCCCTGCACCCTGTTCATGGGCCTGATCGGCTACATGGTCTCCGAGGCCACCGGCGTCGCCGACCCCATCAAGGTGTTCGCCAACGCCGTGGACAACACCCCGCTGCTGATGACCACGCTGCTGTTCATCGCCTTCGCCCAGGTCACCACCAACGTGCTCAACAACGTGGTGCCGCCGACCTACGTGCTGATGGACGCCTTCAAGCTGAAGTATCGCACCGCCACCGTGATCGTCGGCCTGCTGGCCTTCGCCACCTTCCCCTGGGAACTGGTCAAGGACGAATCCGCGACCGGCCTGCAGATCTTCGTGCAGACCTACTCCGCCTTCCTCGGCCCGATCTTCGCGGTGCTGGTGGTGGACTACTACCTGATCCGTCGCCGCACCCTGGACCTCGGCAAGCTCTACGACGCCGAGGGCCCCTATCGTGGCGTCAACCATGCGGCGCTGATCGCCACCGCGGTGGGCGTGATCGCGGCCTTCAGCGTCTCCACCGTGTCCTGGTACGCCAGCCTGATTCCCGCCGGACTGACCTACTTCCTGCTGATGAAGCACTGGGGCCCCTGCCAGCGCTTCCGCGACTGATCCTCGCGCCCGGGCGGCACGCCCGGGCACGCAGCCCTCTCCTTCGGGGCGGGCCGTTTTTCATCGTCGTCATTCAAAACAAGAGACCAAGGCCATCCCATGACGGACCTGACCGACAAAGAGCTGGAAATCCGGCGCATTGATCCGCGCCTCTATAACGACGACCTGGCCCCGATCAAGAAGCGCGATCGAAACTGGGGCTGGTTCGAGATCTTCAACGTCTGGTCGAACGACATCCAGAGCCTGTTCGGCTACACCCTGGCGGCCTCGCTGTTCATCTCCTACGGCCTCAATGGCTGGGCGGTGATGGCGGCGATCATCCTCGCCGGCGTGGTGGTGATGGGGCTGGTCAACCTGACCGGCAAGCCCAGCGTCAAGTACGGCGTGCCCTTTCCGGTGATGATCCGTGCCAGCATGGGCGTGCACGGCGCCAACCTGCCGGCCATGCTGCGCGCCGTGATCGGCATCTTCTGGTACGGCGTGCAGACCTACTTCGCCTCCACCGCCATGAAACTGCTGCTGACGTCGCTGTTCGGCGATCCGGGTGGCCAGTTCCTCGGCATGTCGGCGCTGGGCTGGCTGTCGTTCGTGATCGTGTGGGCCTTCCAGATGGCGATGTTCTGGGCCGGCATCGAGCGCATCAAGCACTTCCTGAACTGGGCCGGGCCGCTGGTCTACGTGGTGATGGTGGCGCTGATGATCGTCGTCTGGGTCAAGGCCGGCGACGAGCTGCTGCCCGCGGTCGGCAGCATCTTCGAGGGCCAGAGCGACTATCACGGCAGTTCGATCGGCGCCTTCCTGGCCATCACCGGCACCATGATCGCCTACTTCGCCGCGGTGGTGATCAACTTCGGTGACTTCACCCGCTTCGTGAAGAGCGAGCGCGAGATGAAGCTCGGCAACCTGGTGGGCCTGCCGCTCAACGTGGCCTTCTTCTCCTTCATCGCCCTGATCATCACCGCCGGCACCCTGGTGCTGTTCGGCGAGACGCTGACCAATCCCTCGGACATCATCGAGCGGGTCGACTCGCTGCCGCTGACCATCGTCGCCGCCCTGACCTTCTTCGCCGCCACCGTGGGCATCAACCTGGTCGCCAACTTCATTCCGCCGGCCTATGACCTGGCCAACCTCTTCCCGAGCAAGGTCAGCTTCCGCCTCGGCGGCCTGATCACCGCCATCATCGCCTTCTTCGTCGGCGCGCTGTGGGTGTCCTTGATCAGCGATATCGGCGTCGCCGGATTCGTCAACGCCCTGGGAGCCGTCGTCGCGCCCTTCTACGGCATCATCGTGGTCGACTACTACGTGGTGAAGCGCCAACGCCTGGACCTGCAGGACATGTTCTCCAGCGCTCCGGACGGCGCCTATCACTACGTGAAGGGCTGGAACAAGCGCGCCATCGCCGCCTTCGCCCTGGCCGCGCTGTTCTCGATTGCCTCGGTGTGGGTGCCGGCGCTGGAGGCCTTGGGCGGCTATGCCTGGCTGCTCGGCGCCGGGCTCGGCGGGCTCCTCTACTTCCTGCTGATGCGCGGCCAGCGCCTGCCGGCCGCTCAACCCGCCTGATCAGCGGCGACCCGGTCGCCGCCGCAACGCACGCGCCCCGGCCCCTGTGACAGACAGTGGCCGGGGCGCAGGCATTTCAGGGCGTCGGATTCGGGACGTCGAAAGGACGGTGACTCAGCCGGAGAAGATCTCGTAGAGATCCGGGGCCTCGTCCGCGGGCTCGTGGATCGACAGCGAGGCCTCGATGGCCTTGAGGTGGCGGCTCATGAAGGCACGGGCACGCTCGCCATCGCCCTGCTCCAGGTAGCGCAGCAGGGCATCGTGGTCGTGGGACTCGCAGCCCAGGTGGCCGGCGTTGCCGTAGACGGCGAGGATCAGCGAGGAGCGCGAACAAAGCTGCTCGACGAAGGTCGCCAGGGTGTCGTTGCCGGAGAGCCGCGCCAGCTCGCCATGGAAGGCCGCGGAAAGCTTGATCGCGCTGCTCTGTTCGCCGGCCTTCAGGGCCTGGCGCTCCTCGCGCTCCATGTCGCGCAGCCGCTCCAGATCGGCGGCGGTGATGCGCCGGGCGACCTCGGGCATCAGCCCGCACTCGACCATTTGCCGCGCATCGAAGACGTCCTTGGCCTCCTCGGCGGTGGGCCGGGTCACGCTGGCCCCGCGCCGCGGGGTGAGGGTGACCAGCTGCTCCAGGGCCAGGCGCTGCAGGATCTTGCGGATGCCGGTACGGCTGATGCCGAAGACCTCCGACAGGGCGTCCTCGCGCAGCCGCGCCCCCGGCTTGAGACGGTGCTCGATGATCGCATCGCTGATCGAGCGATGGATCGCCTCGTGGCGCTCGGCCCCGTCGCCGTTCTTGCCGGGACGCCCGCTCCCCGAGGCCGGCTTGCGCTCGGCATCGACCTGGCGCTGACTCATGAATGGCTCACCTCCTGACGACTCATGACGCACATTGTATACGCTTTTTCCCCAACGAGACGACCGCCGCCCGTCGGCGACGGGCGGCGGTCGATCCCGCGAGCCGGCCCGGGCTCAGGGCGTCCAGGCGGCGATGCTGGCGCGTTCCTCGTCGGTCATCTGGGTCAGGTTGCCCAGCGGCATGTAGCCGCTCGCCACCACCTGCTTGACCTGGTCGGCCTGACGCAGCAGCTGCTCCCGGGTCTCCAGGGCCACGCCGGCGGGCGGTGCCGTGAAGGCCTCATGGGTAGGATGCTGGGCGTGGCAGGACGCACAGCGCCGCTCCATGATGCCGTGGATCTCGTCCACGGGGCCGCCGGAAGCGACGGTCGCTTCCTCGGCGGCAACGGCCCGGCCATCGGTCTCGCCATTTGTCTCACCAGCGGCCATCGGCGCGGCATTGCCGGCACCGCTCGGCGCGCCGATCCACACCGCCACCAGGATCAGCGCCACCCCGGCCGCGGGATAGGCGGGCCTGGTCTGGCCGGCGTGCATCAGCACGAAGAACTGGCGGATCAGGGCGCCGGCGAAGATGAACAGCGACATGATCACCCAGGACAGCTCATGGGTGTAGGTGAAGGAGTAGTGGTTGCTGAGCATCAGCAGCACTACCGGCAGCGTGAAGTAGGTGTTGTGCACCGAGCGCTGCTTGCCGCGCTTGCCGTCGAGCGGGTTGGGCGTCTCGCCGGCCTTCATCGCCTTCACCATGCGACGCTGGCCGGGGATGATCCAGAAGAAGACGTTGGCCGACATGGCGGTGGCCATCACCGCGCCGGTGAGCAGGAAGGCCGCGCGGCCGGCGAAGATCTGGCTGCTCAGGTAGGCGACCACGACCATCAGCACCGCCACGCCGAGGCTCAAGAGGCCGTCGCGCTCCATGTTGGGGCTGATGCGCTTGCACATCTCGTTGTACACCACCCAGCCGCCGAGCAGGAACGCCAGGGCCACGATGTTGGCCTGCCAGCCGGTGAGGTTGGCGGCCCATTCCCAGCTGCTGCCCGGGTTGACCAGATAGAAGCCGGGGTTGGCCATATAGAGCAGCACGAACAGCCCGAAGCCCGACAGCCAGGTGGTGTAGGCCTTCCAGAACGACCAGTGCAGGTCCGCCGGCAGCTTGGCCGGTGCGCTGGCGTACTTCTGGTTGTGATAGAAGCCGCCGCCGTGCACGGCCCACATCTCGCCGAACACGCCCTTCTGCTTGTCTTCCGCCGCCTTGGGCGGACGCAGGCTGTTGTCGAGCATCACGAAGTAGATCGACTCGCCGATCCAGGCCACGGCGGCGATCACGTGCAGCCACCTCAGCAGGAGGTTGGCGAAGTCCAGAAAGTAGGCTTCCATCGGTCAGGCCTCGTTGGAATGGTGCGATTGTTGTTGAGGTCGGAGAGGGTGCGAGGCGGGTTTCCTAGCTACCCCTATACGTGGAGTAGCTGTACGGCGAGAGCAGCAGCGGCACGTGATAGTGCTGCGAGGCATCGGCGACGCCGAAGCGCAACGGGATCACGTCGAGGAAGCGCGGCCCGTCCGCGGCCACGCCGCGGCGGTCCAGGTACTCGCCGGCATGGAAGACCAGCTCGTACTCGCCGGCGACGAAGACCTCGCCCTCCAGCAGCGGCGCGTCGCAGCGGCCGTCGTCGTTGGTCACGACCTCGCCGAGCCGCTGGCGCTCGCCGCCCGTCAGGCGGTAGATCTCGATGCGGATGCCCTCGCCCGGCAGGCCCAGGGAGGTATCCAGCACGTGGGTGGTGAGATAGCCCATCGTCGTCTCCTCGCGTGTTGTGGTGTGCCGCCGTCGTCCTTCGGGGCCCGAATCCGGGCGCCGATCCGGCCGGCGTACATCCTGTGATGACGCCCCATGGCGCGGGCATCACGTCTATCAACAGTTCTAGCCTTGGATAGCGTACATTTCAAACACTTTATTGTATACACTTTTATCGTTACCCTGAGACGGACCACATCGACGTCCATCACGGAGACCCGAGCATGAACCACAAGACGCTTTCCCCGCGCCCCAGCCAGCTGGACCGCGCCGCCTTCGTCGAGCAGTTCGGCGACATCTACGAGCATTCGCCCTGGGTGGCCGAGCTGGCCTGGCAGCGCGGCCTGAGCACCGAGCAGGACAGCCCCGAGGGCCTCGCCGCGGCCATGGGCCGGGTGCTGAACGAGGCCGACCCTGAGCGCCAGCTCGAGGTGATCCGCGCCCACCCGGACCTGGCCGGCAAGGCCGCCATCGCCGGCGATCTCACCGATGATTCCACCCGCGAGCAGGCCGGCGCCGGCCTCGACCAGTGCACGCCGGAGGAGATGGCCCGCTTCGAGCGCCTGAACGCCGCCTACAAGCAGCGCTTCGGCTTTCCCTTCGTGATGGCGGTCAAGGGCAGCGATCGCCACGCCATCCTGGCCGCCTTCGAGACGCGCCTCGAGCACGGCCTCGACAAGGAGCGCCGCACCGCCATCGAGCAGATCAACCGCATCGCCGCCTTCCGGCTGGAGGCACGGGTCGGCTGAGCGCCCCGCCGCTGCCAACCGCCTCACCAGAAAGGCGCCGCCGGAATCCCGGCGGCGCCTTTTACGTGCCCGCGGATGAGTGAAAACGTCAGTCGCCGGCGCCGGAGGCGACTCGGCCGCCGTCCGCCCGAGGCTCGCCACGGGCGGCCTGTTCGGCGGCGGCATCCGCCTCGGCGATGGCCTCGCGCTCCCGGGCCTCGTCGGCCAGGGTGGTACGCGGCAGCACCAGGTTGAGCACGAAGGCGGTGATCGCCGCGACCACGATCGGCGCCCCGCCGATCACGTTCTGCAGGGTCTGCGGGAACTCGGAGATGGCCGAGGGCACCGCGGCGATGCCCAGGCTGAGCGCCAGGGCCAGTCCGACGATGGTCATGTTGCGCGCCGACATCTCGTCCTTGGTCAGCAGTTGGATGCCGGTCATGGTGATCATCCCGAACACCGTGATGGTGGCGCCGCCCAGCACCGGATAGGGAATGGTGGTCATCAGGGCGCCGAACTTGGGGCTGAAGCCGGCCAGCAGCATGAAGACGCCGGCGATGGCCAGCACGGCGCGGCTGATCACCTTGGTCATGGCCACGATGCCCACGTTCTGGCTGAAGGTGGAGGTCGGCAGGGCGCCGAAGAAGGCGCTGACGGCGGTGGTCAGGCCGTTGCCGAGCAGGCCGCCGGTCAGCTCTCGGGTCCGCAGTTCGCGGTTCATGCCGGCCACGCTGGTCGCCGACAGGTCGCCGATGGTCTGCACCGAGTTGATCACGCAGATCACCACCAGCGAGACGATGGCGGCGGAGTGGAACTCCATCTCGAACGGCATCGGCGTCGGCACGGCGACCCAGGCGGCACTGGCCACCGGGCCGAAGTCGACCATGCCCAGCGGCAGCGCGACCAGGTAGCCGACCAGGATGCCGACGATGATCGCCGACAGCTTGACCACCCCGCGGCCGAACTGGGAGGCCAGCAGCACCGTCACCAGGGTCAGAGCGCCCACGCCCCAGTTCTTCAGCTCGCCGAACTGCGGCGCGTCGACGTTGCCGCTGCCGGCGATGTAGCGGATGGCGATGTCGTACAGCGACAGCCCGATCACCAGCACCACGGTGCCCGCCACCACCGGCGGAAAGAGGTGGCGGATGTACTGGATGAAGTAGCCCACCACCATCATGGTGATGCCGCCGATCAGCTGGGCGCCGAGGATGCCCTCGATGCCGAACTGGCCGCCCACGGCGATCAGCGTCGGCACGTAGGCGAAGCCCACGCCGAAGATCGCCGGCAGCCGGGCGCCGAACTTCCACACCCCGTAGAGATGGAACAGCGTGCAGACCCCGGAGGCCAGCACCGCGATCTGGATCAGCTGCAGCTTCTCCGCCGGCGTGGCGCCGACCACGCCGGCGATGATGATCGGTGGGGTGATGACGCCGGCGATCATCGCCAGCACGTGCTGCAGGGAGATCGGCAGCGCCTTGAGCAGGCGCGGCCTGCCGTGGAAGTCGAATAGCGAGGTGTTGTTGGTATTGCTCTGCATGGTCTCGGCCTTCGGTGTGGTGTTGTTGTGCGTTCAGCCGTCAGCGTCGCACCGGCAGGTTGATGCCGGCACTTGGATACACAATTATCGGTATCAAGAGATACCATAGCTACTAAAACTGTATACAATCAACCAGACCTTGGCCGCGAATGCCCGTCGACTGAACTAGACTCGAAGCCATGCAGGCGATAGCGGAGGCCGCCATGTTTCGTGACCGTCGGGATGCCGCCGAACAGCTGGCCCATCGGCTGGCGCCCTTGAAGGAACAACGCCCCCTGATCCTCGCGATCCCCCGGGGCGGCGTGCCCATGGGGCGGCTGATCGCCGATGCGCTGGAGGGCGAGCTGGACGTGGTGCTGGTGCGCAAGCTCGGCGCGCCGGGCAATCCGGAGTACGCCATCGGCGCGGTGGGTGAAGAGGAACGCGTGCAGCTCGAGCCTGCGGCCGCCCACTATGACGAGCGGCAGATCGCCAGCGAGATCGAGACCCAGCAGGCGCTGCTGGCCGAACGCCGGCGCCGCTACACGCCGGTACGCGCGCCCATCGATCCGGCGGGGCGCGTGGTGGTGGTGGTGGACGACGGCAGCGCCACCGGCGCCACCATGGCCATGGCGCTGGAGACCCTGAAGCACCGCCACCCGGCGTGGCTGATCGCTGCCCTGGGCGCCGCCCCGCCCGAGACCGTGGTCCGCCTGGAGGCCCTCGCCGACGAGGTGGTCTGCCTGGAGGCCCCGGCCAGCTTCGGCGCCGTCGGCCAGTTCTTCGCCGATTTCGGCCAGGTCAGCGACGACGAGGTCGTGCGCCTGCTCGGCACCGAACACGGCTGATCGTCTCGGCCACAAAAAAGGGCCATCGCATGGCGATGGCCCCAAAGGCCCGGCAGGGCCCCCTTGCTCGGTCGGCGTCCGGCAGCCCCAAGGCCAGCCGGACGCCGAGGATGGTCGGTTAGTTCGCGCCGAGTGCCTTGAACTGCTGCTCGGCCAGGGTCTGGCATTTCTGGGCGTAGTCCTGGCCGAGGCTCAGCAGGGTCTCGGCGTCGGACTTGAGCCGGTCGCCGAGCGACTGCATGGCCTGCTGCTGCCCGTCCAAGGCCTTCTGGACGTCCTCGGCGCTCCTCACCGACAGCCAGCCGCGGGCCTGGGCCAGGGTCGCCTCGGACACCGATTCGGCGGCGCCGAACTGGGTCGCCATCAGTTTCTCGGCGGTCTCGAGATTGAGGGCGCCATAGGCGCGCATCGGGGTCACGAAGAGGGATTCGAACTGCTCACCGGTCTTGGCGTTCGCTGCCTGGGTCATGCTCCACCTCCGATTAGGGACGCACAGCGGGCGACGGCCCGTGTTGCATTGCAACATAGCAGGCGATTTTGTGCGCCGCAACATGGCTTTTTTCATCCCGCTGATGCTCTCCCTCCCTCGGCGTGTCACCGCGTGTAGCCAGGCCTGCCCTAGCGATAGGCGCCCTCGATATCGGTCACCCGCGTCGCCTCGCGACCCAGCCCGTCGTGCAGGTCGAGCATGCGCTCGCGCCAGGCGTAGACCGGATCGGCATTGGAGATCAGGTCGGCGCTGGACACGCAGTGCGCCCACATGAAGAAGCCGAACACCAGGTAGTCGGCGCCGCCCGGGGCGTCGCCGTCGAGGAAATCCGCCTCCTCGAGACGGCCGCGCAGCGGCGCCAGAGCGGCGTCGAGCTGCGACAGCCCCTTCGCCGGCGAGTGGAATTCCTCGAGGCTGCGCCCTAGGCGCGCCTCCCGGCTTTCGCGGAAGTAGTCACGATCGTCGGGATGGATGACGTTGAACAGGTCCATGACGATGGTGCGAAGGATGGCCGGCGCCAGGGCGCGCTCGGCGTAGTGCTTGAAGAAGCGCGCACGGGCCTCGGCCGGCCCCTCGCCGAGCAGCGGCGAATCGGGATAGGCGCGATCCAGATACTGCAGGATGGCGTAGCTGTCGGTCACCGTCTCGTCGCCGTCGACCAGCACCGGCACCTTGTCGGTGTCGGCGAAGGCGAGCACGTCCTTGTCGGTGAAGCGCCAGGGCCGGGCCTCGACGTCCAGCCCCTTGTGGGCCAGGGCGTAGCGAACGCGCCAGCAGTAGGGCGAGAACCGCAGCCGTTCATCGATGCCGCACAGGTCGTAGAGCACGCGTGTCATACCGACTCCTCATCGCTTGGGTAAACCCCGATGGTGACAGGCCGGCGCCTTTCCCGCACGCCGCGGACGGCGCGCCCGATCTTGTCTATTGGTCGAAGCACCGTGCCGGCCAAAAGGTCGCTCGTTTTCATTCCAGTGGCGTTAACTCTTTGATCCAGCATGGCTTTCGTAAATGTAAGACAAACTTTTCGAGCCAGAAATAGTGGTCATACCAATTTACCCTGGATGGTCAATCCACGCGGCCGGCCGTAAGGTTCCCGCGGATCGTCGCCCGCACGCGACCCACAACAACACCACCATCGATGAGGGACCTCATCCATGCACGACTCTCTACTGGCGCTACTGGCGTTCACTCCTCTGCTGCTGGCGGGGATCCTGCTGATCGGCCTGCGCATGGCGGCGCGGGTCGCCATGCCGATCGTCTTCGCCGTGACCGCCGTCATCGCCCTGTTCGCCTGGGACATGACCACCACCCGGGTGCTGGCCTCGACCCTGCAGGGCCTGATGCTGACGGTGGCGATCCTGTGGATCATCTTCGGCGCCATCCTGCTGCTCAACACGCTCAAGCATTCCGGCGGCATCACCGCCATCCGCAACGGCTTTTCCGGCATCAGTCCGGACCGCCGCGTCCAGGCCATCATCGTCGCCTGGCTGTTCGGCTGCTTCATCGAGGGCGCCTCGGGCTTCGGCACCCCGGCCGCGGTGGCCGCCCCGCTGATGGTCGCGCTCGGTTTCCCGGCACTGGCCGCCGTGGTCGTCGGCATGATGATCCAGTCCACCCCGGTATCCTTCGGCGCCGTGGGCACCCCGATCGTGGTCGGCGTCTCGGGCGGTCTCGACAGGAACGGGATCACCGCCGCCCTGGAGGCCGGTGGCAGCAGCTGGCTCGACTACTTCCACCTGGTGGCCGGTGAGGTCGCGGTCGTCCACGCCCTGGTCGGCGTGTTCATGCCGCTGCTGATGGTTACCGTGATGGTGCGCTTCTTCGGCGCCAACCGCTCCTGGAAGGAAGGCCTGGCCATCGCGCCGTTCGCGCTGTTCGCCGGCGTGTGCTTCGTGGTGCCCTATGCGCTGGCCGGCGTGCTGCTGGGGCCGGAGTTCCCGTCGATGATCGGCGCCATGGTCGGCCTGGCCATCGTCGTGCCGGCCGCCCGCCGCGGCTTCCTGATCCCCAAGGAAAGCTGGGACTTCCCGGCATCGACCTCCTGGCCGGACCACTGGATCGGCAAGCTGGTCATCAAGACCGACGAGGTGGTCGGCAAGACACCCATCTCCACCGCCATGGGCTGGCTGCCCTACGTGCTGCTGGCCGTGCTGCTGGTCGCCTCGCGCACCATCGACCCGCTGAAGCAGGCGCTGACCTCGGTGAGCCTGAGCTGGAGCAACATCCTCGGCGAGGCCGGCATCTCCGGCAGCATCCAGCCGCTCTACCTGCCCGGCGGCATCCTGGTGGCGGTGGTGCTGCTCACCGCGCTGCTGCATCGCATGCGCCTCGGCGAGCTGCGTGCCGCCTTCGGCGAATCCACCCGCACCCTGGCCGGTGCCGGCTTCGTGCTGGTCTTCACCATCCCCATGGTGCGTATCCTGATCAACTCCGGCGTCAATACCGCCGACCTGGTGTCGATGCCGGTGGCCATGGCGAGCCTGGTGGCCGACGGCGTCGGTGACATCTACCCGCTGTTCGCGCCCGCCGTGGGTGCCCTCGGCGCCTTCATCGCCGGCTCCAACACCGTGTCCAACCTGATGCTGTCGGACTTCCAGTTCAACGTGGCCCAGCAGCTCGGCGTCTCCACGGCCCTGATGGTGGCCCTGCAGGCCGTCGGCGCCGCCGCGGGCAACATGATCGCCATCCACAACGTGGTCGCGGCCTCGGCCACCGTGGGCCTGCTCGGCCGCGAGGGGATCACCATCCGCAAGACGATCCTGCCGACGCTCTACTACGTGCTGGCGGCGGGGCTGATCGGCCTGGTGGCCATTCAGGTCTTCGGCATCGGCGACCCGCTGCTGGCCCTCGGCTGAGCCGGCGCCCGCCCACGGTCAAGGCCGCGGGCGGGCTCGGGCCGACTCGTTCATTAGTCTAACGAGCGCCGGGCGATGGCTCGGTCATCCTCGGCGCTCCGATGCCTAACCCCTTGATTGTCCATGAAGATCATCGCCCGTCGACGCAAGAAGCGCGGCATACAATTGGTCTTACCATTGACCCAGCGTAGCCATCGGCGCCCTGCGGGTCGTATCGTTTCCTTATCGGACCTTCCCTGGCAACGCGGCGACGATTCGCTCTCGCGGCACACGATCGTGGACAGGGAGGCAACTGGAAAATATTTCTGCAAACGCAAGAGGCGTGTTCTGATCGCGGTCATGCCATCGCCGCCTCACCAGCCGGAGCCGTCATGAACATTCACTTCGACGCACGACTCGACGGCGAGCTGCCCCGCCGTGACAAGGCGGAGGTGCTCGCCAGCCTGCAGCAGGCCGCCCCCGGCCTGACGCTGCTCCATCGCGAGGAGGACCTGCATCCCTTCGAATGCGACGGCCTGGCCGCCTATCGCGTCATGCCCATGCTGGTGGCTCTGCCGGAGACCCTCGACCAGGTCGAGGCGCTGCTCAAGGGCTGCCGGGCACTGGGCGTGCCGGTGGTCACCCGCGGCGCCGGCACCGGCCTCTCCGGCGGCGCCCTCCCGCTGGAGCAGGGCGTGCTGCTGGTGATGTCGCGCTTCAGCAGGATCCTCGAGGTCGACCCCGATGCCCGCATCGCCCGCGTCCAGCCCGGCGTGCGCAACCTCGCCATCTCCGAGGCCGCCGCGCCCTTTGGTCTCTACTACGCGCCGGACCCCTCCTCCCAGATCGCCTGCTCCATCGGCGGCAACGTGGCGGAAAACGCCGGCGGCGTGCACTGCCTCAAGTACGGCCTGACCGTGCACAACGTGATGAAGGTCGAGATCCTCACCATCGAGGGCGAGCGCATGACCCTCGGCAGCGAGGCGCTGGACGCCCCGGGCTTCGACCTGCTGGCGCTGTTCAACGGCTCGGAGGGCATGCTCGGCGTGGTCACCGAGATCACCGTCAAGCTGCTGCCCAAGCCCGAGACCACCAAGGTGCTGATGGCCAGCTTCGACGACGTGGGCAAGGCCGGTCGCGCCGTGGGCGACATCATCGCCGCCGGCATCATTCCCGGCGGGCTCGAGATGATGGACAACCTGGCGATCCGCGCCGCCGAGGACTTCATCCACGCCGGCTATCCGGTCGAGGCCGAGGCCATCCTGCTGTGCGAGCTGGACGGCGTGGAAGCCGACGTCGACGACGACGCCGACCGGGTCCGCGAGGTGCTCGAGAGGGCCGGCGCCATCGACATCCAGCAGGCCCGCGACGAGGCCGAGCGCGCCCGCTTCTGGGCCGGACGCAAGAACGCCTTCCCCGCGGTGGGCCGCATGTCGCCGGACTACTACTGCATGGACGGCACCATCCCCCGCCGCGAGCTGCCCCGCGTGCTGCAGGGCATCGCCGACCTGTCCGAGGCCTACGGGCTGAAGGTAGCCAACGTCTTCCACGCCGGCGACGGCAACATGCATCCGCTGATCCTGTTCGATGCCAACCGCGAGGGCGAGCTCGAGCAGGCCGAGGCACTGGGCGGCAAGATCCTTGAGCTATGCGTGGAGGCCGGTGGCTCGATCACCGGCGAGCACGGCGTGGGCCGCGAGAAGATCAACCAGATGTGCGCCCAGTTCGGCAGCGACGAGCTGACCACCTTCCACGCGGTGAAGGCGGCCTTCGACCCCGAGGGCCTGCTCAACCCGGGCAAGAACATCCCGACCCTGGCGCGCTGCGCCGAGTTCGGCGCCATGCACGTGCACGGCGGCGAGCTGCCGCACCCCGAGCTGCCCCGTTTTTGAGGAATGATCATGGCCACATCCACATCCCCGCAGGACCGGGACATCAGCGCCGAGCTGGGCGAGCGCGTCCGCCAGGCCAACGCCGCGGGCACGGCGCTGCGCATCGTCGGCGGTGACACCAAGGCCTTCTATGGTCGCCCCGTGGAGGGCGAGACACTCGCCACCCGCGAGCATCGCGGCATCACCGGCTACGACCCGGTGGAGCTGATCGTCTCGGTGCGCGCCGGCACGCCGCTGGCCGAGCTGGAAGCGGCGCTGGCCGAGAACGACCAGATGCTGCCCTTCGAGCCGCCGCACTTCGGCGACGCCGCCACCGTCGGCGGCACGGTCGCCGCCGGACTCTCCGGCCCGCGCCGCCCCTGGGCCGGCGCCGTGCGCGACTTCGTGCTCGGCGCCCGAGTGATCACCCACACCGGCGACGAGCAGCGCTTCGGCGGCGAGGTGATGAAGAACGTCGCCGGCTACGACCTGTCGCGGCTGATGGTCGGCGCCCAGGGCGGCCTGGGGCTGCTCACCGAGGTCACCCTCAAGGTGCTGCCGCGCCCCTCGGCCTGCCACGGCCTGCGCCTCGAGATGCCGCTGGACGAGGCCCGCGAGCGCCTCGCCGAATGGGGCCGTCATCCACTGCCGCTGACCGCCGCCGCCTGGCAGGACGGCGCCCTCCACCTGCGCCTCGAGGGCGGCCCCGGCTCGGTGGCCACCACCCGCGAGCGCCTCGGCGGCGAGGACCTCGATCCCGGCTTCTGGGACGACCTGCGCGAGCAGCGCCTGCCCTTCTTCGGCGGCGATGACGACCGCCCGCTGTGGCGCATCTCGCTGCCCCAGCGCGCCCGCCTCGAGGCCGACGGCCTCGACGAGCAGGCCATGCTCCACGACTGGGCCGGCGCCCAGCGCTGGCTGAGAAGCGACCTGCCCGCCGAGACCCTGCGCGAGGCCTGCGCCGCCGCCGGCGGACACGCCACCTGCCTCACGCCCGGCGCCGCCGAGCCCTTCACCCCGCTGCCCGAGGTGATGCTCAGGTACCACCGCCGGCTCAAGGCCGAGCTGGACCCGAAGGGCATCTTCAATCCGGGCCGACTCTACGCGGAGCTCTGACATGCAGACGCACTTCACCGAACAGGATCTCGAACAGCCGCACATCCGCGAGGCGGAGCGGGTGCTGCGCACCTGCGTGCACTGTGGCTTCTGCAACGCCACCTGCCCCACCTACCAGCTGCTGGGCGACGAGCGCGACGGCCCCCGCGGGCGCATCTACCTGATGAAGCAGATGCTGGAGAACCCCGAGGACGACGTCGTCACCGAGGAGACCCGGCTGCACCTGGACCGCTGCCTGACCTGCCGCAACTGCGAGACCACCTGCCCGTCCGGGGTGGAATACCACAAGCTGCTCGACATCGGCCGCGCCGAGATCGAGCGCCGGGCACCGCGGCCCGCCGCCGAGCGCGCGCTGCGCTTCGGCCTGCGCAAGGCGCTGGTCGAGCCGGCCCGCTTCCAGGCGCTGCTCAAGCTCGGCCAGACCTTCCGCCCGCTGGTCCCCGGCACGCTGCGCGACAAGATGCCGCCGGCACCGGTGGACGCCGGCAGCCGCCCCGAGGGTGCCCGCCATGAGCGCCAGATGCTGATTCTCGAGGGCTGCGTGCAGCCGGGGCTCTCGCCCAACACCAACGCCGCCACCGCCCGGGTGCTCGACCGCCTCGGCATCGGCCTGACCCCGGCGCCGGAGGCCGGCTGCTGCGGCGCCATCGACTATCACCTCAACGCCCAGGACGCCGGCCGCGCGCGGATGCGCGCCAACATCGACGCCTGGTGGCCCCACGTCGAAGCCGGCTGCGAGGCCATCGTGCAGACCGCCAGCGGCTGCGGCGCCATGGTCAAGGAATACGGCGAGGTGCTGGCCGACGACCCGGACTACGCCGACAAGGCCGCGCGCATCAGCGCCCTGGCCAAGGACCTGGTGGAGATCCTGCGCGCCGAGGACCTGGAGCCGCTGACGCTGCGCGAGCACAAGCGCCTGGCCTTCCACTGCCCCTGCACCCTGCAGCACGCCCAGAAGCTCGGCGGCAGCGTCGATGCCGTGCTGGCCAAGCTCGGTTTCTCGCTGACCCCGGTGCAGGACGCGCACCTGTGCTGCGGCTCGGCCGGCACCTACTCGGTGACCCAGCCCGAACTCGCCACCGAACTGCGCGACAACAAGCTCGACGCCCTGGAGGCCGGCGAGCCGGAAGTGATCGTGACCGCCAACATCGGTTGCCAGACCCACCTGAACGGCGCCGGCCGCACTCCGGTCAGGCACTGGATCGAGATCGTGGACGAGGCACTGATGTGATCGTGACGCGCGCTCATTCCTTCAGCTGCCAGACGCACCCGAACGGCGCCGGCCGCACTCCAGTCAGGCACTGGATCGAGATCGTGGACGAGGCGCTGGCATGATCGTCCACGGCGCTTTTCAATGACAGACTGATACCCCCAGACATCCCAAGAAGGAGCTAACCAGATGCAGACCAAAGCTGTACTGACCCTGGACGACGTCAACGTCCTGCTCGACGCGGCACAGAAGGAAGCCGAGGCCAACGGCTGGTCCGTGACCATCGCCGTGGCCGACGATGGCGGTCACCTGCTCGGCCTGCGCCGGCTGGACGGCGCCGCGCCCTTCAGCGCCGGCGTCGCCACCGAGAAGGCGCGCAACGCCGCCATCGGCCGCAAGGAGACCCAGGTGTTCGAGGAGATGATCAACAACGGCCGCACCGCCTTCGCCACCGCACCGCTGCAGGCCCTGCTGTCCGGCGGCGTACCGGTGATCGTCGACGGCCAGGTGGCCGGCAGCATCGGCATCTCCGGCGTCAAGCCCGACCAGGACGTGCAGATCGCCAAGGCCGCCGTGGCCAGCCTGACCTGACGCTTGCAGCACCTCTCTCGTCCCGACGACAGGAGCCCGGCCATGGCCGGGCTCCTGTCGTTTCGGGCATCCCCCTTGCGTATCCGGGAATTTTTGCATAGGTTTTGTATAGCATTCGACGAAATGCACGGATGCCTATCACACCCAAACGGATGAGAGGTGCACCATGAAACGTATTGCGACCGCTGCCGTCACCCTCAGCGCTCTGATGATGCTGTCCGGCGCCGCTCTGGCGTCACATCACGAGGAAGACGAACTGGCCCCCAACCAGGGCGTCGACAGTGCCAACGAGGTCGAGCAGGGCACCATGGAAGGTCATGACGGTGCGATGGGCGACGATCCGATCGTCGAGGAAGGCGGTACGGACAGCGCCAACGATCCCGCCGAAGATGCCGCTACCCACGCCGAGGGCAGCGTCGACGACGAGGTGGCCCCCGCAAGCGGTGTGGATTCCGCCAACGACCCCGAGGACTGAGGGACAGGCCCTCAGGCAGTCAACGGCAACGCAAGCCCCGGCCCAGACCGGGGCTTTTTCGTGCCGGGAACGCTCAGCCGGCCAGTATCCAGGCCATGAAGGCCCGCTTGGCGTCGCGCCGATCCTCGGGGTGGACGTCGATCACCCCGTAGCCGTTGGAGGTGCTCAGCGAGAGGCCGTCCAGCCCCGTCAGCATGCCGCGCTCGATCAGGTCATCGACCAGCCCCCGCCAGCCCAGCGCCACCCCCTGCCCGGCGATCGCCGCCTGCACCAGCAGCGGGTAGTTGTTGAAGATCAGTTCCGACGGCGCCGGCTGCGCCCGGCCGCCCAGGCGCACGAAGTAGCCGGGCCAGTCCAGCCACTGCTGCCCCTGGTCGGCGCTCAGCGTCAGCAGCGGCACCTCGCCGAGGCGCGCCAGCCCGTCGATCGGGCCGTGCTGGCCAAGGAAACCGGGGCTGCAGACCGGAAACACCTCCTCGTCCAGCAGCCGCGTCGCGCCTTCCAGGCCGCGGCGGTCGCCGAACACGATGGCGATGTCGACCTCCTGGCCCTGCCAGTCGAACACGCCCTGGTTGGTCTGGATGCGCACGTCGATGTCGGGATGCCGGCGGCGGAAGTCGGGCAGCCGCGGCAGCAGCCAGTAGGAGGCCAGCGAGAAGTCGGTGAGGATGTTCAGGCGGGGGTTGCGATGGCGCCGCTGTAGCCGGTCGATGGTGTTCTCGATGGTCGCGAAGCCTTCCTGCACGGCCTCGAACAGCGCCTGGCCCGGCTCGGTGAGGCGTACGCCGCGGTGCACGCGATCGAACAGCTTAAGGCCGAGTTGCTCCTCCAGGGCACGGACCTGCTGGCTGACCGCCGACTGGGTGGAGCGCAGCTCCCTGGCGGCGGCGGTGAAGCTCAGGTGGCGAGCCGCCGCCTCGAACACCCGCAGGCCGTTGGGCGATACCCGTTTATCCATCAAAGACATTAGTTAATCTAATTCCAGACATAAAAAATCAGCGAGTTTACAGGGTTTGAGATTAGCAGGGAGACTGTCGCCTCGACACACACCGACGCGGCGACCACGACGATGCGCGTGGCCACAATGAACAAGAGGAGCTCCCATGGCGCGCAAGCAACCCCATATCCTGTTTCTGATGGCGGACCAGATGGCGGCGCCGTCGCTGCCGTTCTACGGCCACAGGGTGGTCAAGACGCCGAACCTGTCGCGCCTGGCGGAAGAAGGCGTGGTGTTCGACTCGGCCTACTGCAACAGCCCGCTGTGCGCGCCGTCGCGCTTCACCCTGATGGCCGGCCAGCTGCCCTCGCGCATCGGCGGCTTCGACAACGCCGCCGAGCTGGCCGCCGACACCCCGACCTACGCCCACTACCTGCGCGACGCCGGCTACCTGACGGCGCTGACCGGCAAGATGCACTTCTGCGGCCCGGACCAGCTGCACGGCTTCGAGGAGCGCCTGACCTCCGACATCTATCCGGCCGACTTCGGCTGGTACGTCGACTGGGAGGACGTCGAGTCGCGCCCCAGCTACTACCACAACATGTCCTCGGTCACCCAGGCCGGGCCTTGCGTGCGCTCCAACCAGCTCGACTTCGACGACGAGGTGACCTTCCGCGCCCAGCGCTTCCTCTATGACTACGCACGCAGCGACCAGGACCGTCCCTTCTGCCTGACGGTCTCGCTGACCCACCCGCACGATCCCTACACCATTCCGCAGGAATACTGGGACCGCTACGCGCACGACGAGATCGACATGCCGCGGGTGCCCTACTGCCGCGAGCTGATGGATCCGCACTCCAAGCGCCTGCGCCACGTCTACCAGTGCGACGAGGACACCGTCACCGACGAGCAGATCCGCAACGCGCGCCGGGCCTACTACGGCGCCATCAGCTACGTCGACGACCAGCTGGGCAAGGTGCTGAAGGCCCTCGAGGAGAGCGGACTCGCCGAGGACACCATCATCGTGTTCTCCGGCGACCACGGCGACATGCTCGGCGAGCGCGGCCTGTGGTACAAGATGAGCTGGTTCGAGGGCTCCGCCCGGGTGCCGATGATCGTCCACGCGCCGGGCCGCTACGCCGCCGGCCGGGTCAAGCAGTCCGTCTCCACCATGGATCTGCTGCCGACCTTCGCCGAATGGGGCAACGACGGCCAGGCGCCGGAATACGCCGTGCCCGTCGACGGCCGCAGCCTGATTCCCCACCTCACCGGCCAGGGCGGCCACGACGAGGTGATCGGCGAGTACTGCGGCGAGGGCGCCATCGCGCCGCTGCTGATGATCCGACGCGGCCGCTACAAGTTCGTCCACTCCACCCCGGATCCGGACCAGCTGTTCGACCTCGAGGCCGACCCGCTGGAGCTGACCAATCTGGCCGAGGATCCCGCCCACCGGGAAGTGTGCCGGCAGTTCCGCGACGAGGTGGCCGGCCGCTGGGACATCGAGCGGCTGCACCAGCAGGTGCTCGACAGCCAGCGCCGTCGCAAGCTGGTGGCCCGGGCTAACATGAAGGGCAGGGTCACGCCCTGGGATCATCAGCCGCACTTCGACGCCAGCGTCCAGTACATGCGCAACACCATCGACCTGGACGATCTCGAGGCACGCTCGCGCTTTCCGAGAGTCGACGCCGAGCAGGCCTGACCCTGCGCCGCCGCCGGGCTTCCGGCGGCAGCGCCCGATCCGGCCAGGCGCCGGGTCCGCTTCACTTCCCCGCAGGAGGCCGTGCCGAAGTCGGCTTTGATACGCGGCCGGGCCGCTACCGAACATACGGTCCGGCCGACGTATGAGAGACTCCGTCGGCCATTTCGCCTCCCCCATGCAGGAGCAGTCTTTCATGAATCATCCAAGCGAGCCGACACCCGCCGCGGTGTCGAGCGACATGCAGACGGACTACACCGTCGGCCAGGACAACATCGAGGGCAGCCTGGGCCCCATCGGTTTCGATATCCATAACCGGGTCTTCGCCATCTCGGCGCTGGCCTCGATCGCCTTCATCGTCCTCACCCTGCTGTTCCCCGAACGGGCCGGCAGCCTCTTCCAGTCCATCGTCAGCTTCTCCACCGGCACCCTCGACAGCTACTTCATGATCGTGGTGGATGGCTTCATCCTGTTCTGCCTGGCACTGGTCGTGCTGCCCTACGGCAAGGTCCGCCTGGGCGGGCCCGAAGCCACGCCGGAGTACGGCTATCTCTCCTGGTTTGCGATGCTGTTCGCCGCCGGCATCGGCATCGGCCTGCTGTTCTTCGGCGTGCTGGAACCGGTCTACCACGCCAACGTCTCCTCGCCACTGGGCACGCCCTCGCCCTTCGACGCCGACGGGGGGCTGAACCCGGAGGCCGTCACCAACGCCACCGCCATGGGCCTGGCCGGCACCTATCTGCACTGGGGCATCCACGGCTGGGCCGTCTACGTGGTCATGGCACTGGCGCTGTCCATCTTCACCTACAACAAGGGCCTGCCCTTCTCCATCCGCTCGGCCTTCTTCCCGCTGCTGGGCGACCGTGTCTGGGGCTGGTGGGGCCATGCCATCGACATCCTGGCGGTGTTCTCGACCCTGTTCGGCCTGGCCACCTCGCTGGGCCTCGGCGCCCAGCAGGCCAACGCCGGCATGAACTTCGTCTTCGGCCTGGACGTCAGCATCACCACCCAGGTGATCGTGATCGTGGCCGTCACCGCGGTGGCGCTGGTCTCGGTGTGGCGCGGCCTGGACGGCGGCGTGAAGCGGCTCTCCGAGATCAACATGGGCATGGCCGTGCTGTTCTTCTTCTTCGTGCTGTTCGCCGGCCCGACCCTGGCCGCGCTCACCGGCTTCTGGAGCGGCCTCGAGACCTACGTGACGGAGTTCATCCCGCTGTCGGCGCCCTTCGGCCGCGAGGACGACGCCTATCGCCAGTCCTGGACCATCTTCTACTGGGCCTGGTGGGTCAGCTGGGCGCCCTTCGTCGGCATGTTCATCGCCCGCGTCTCCCGGGGCCGCACGGTGCGCGAATTCGTGATCTGCGTGCTGCTGATCCCGAGCCTGTTCATCTTCATCTGGATGGGAGTGTTCGGCGCCACCGCCCTCGACCAGCTCTATGCCAATCCGGCAAGTAGCCTGGTCAAGGAATACGTGATCGACAACTACAGCCCCGAGCTGTCGCTGTTCGGCATGCTCAACGAACTGCCGCTGTCGGGCCTGATGTCGACCCTGGGCATCATCCTGGCGCTGATCTTCTTCGTCACCTCGTCGGACTCCGGTTCGCTGGTGATCGACACCATCACGGCCGGCGGCAAGATCGACGCGCCGCGCCCCCAGCGCATGTTCTGGGCCACGGTGGAAGGCCTGATCGCCATCGTGCTGCTGATCGGCGGCGGGCTCTCGGCGCTCCAGGCCGGCGTCACGGCCACCGCGATCCCCTTCTCGGTGGTGATGATTCTGATGTGCTACACCATCATCAAGGCGCTGAACGGCGAGCTGCGCGCCCTGCGCTGAGGCCGCGAACTCACTGACGCCGCCCCCTGGGCCCATGCCGCATCGCGGTGGCCGACCCAGGGGGCGGCTCGCGTCTGGTCCCCTGCCGTCGACGGCCTTATTATCGAAGGCTCATCTTCAGGCCGCTCACGACCGCCCTTTCATCGACGCGAGGATGCCATGTCACCGTTCGTCTTCCTGCTGCCGCTCGGCGCCGTGCTGATCTGGTCGGGCAACATGACCATCAACCAGCTGACCGTCGGCGCCATCGCCCCCAGCAGCATCGCCTTCCTGCGCTGGCTGCTGGCGCTGGCGGTGATGACGCCCTTCGTCGCCTCCGCCGCCTGGCGCCATCGCGCCATCATCCGCCGCGAATGGCCGAAACTGGCGACGCTGGGCCTGCTGGGCATGGGGCTGTGGCAGGGCCTGGCCTACGTGGCCGCCGAGACCACCTCGGCCACCAACATGGGCATCCTGGCCGCCATGGTGCCGCTGATCACGGTGCTGCTCAGTGCGCTGATCCTGCGCGAGCCGCCCAGCCTCGGCGGCGTGGCCGGCGGGGTGCTGGCGCTGGTCGGCGTCAGCGTGCTGCTGGGCCAGGGCGACCCGCTGTCGCTGCTCGACCTCGAGGTCGCCGTGGGCGACGCCCTGATGGTGGTGGCCGCGACCTGCTATGCGCTCTACGGCGTGATGCTCAAACGCTGGACGATCGACCTGCCGCCCTGGGTGCTGCTCTACGCCCAGGTGGTCTTCGCCGTGCTCCTGCTGCTGCCACCCTACCTGGCGGGACCGATGACGCCGGTCAGCGCCGACAACCTCGGCCTGATCGTCTACGCCGGGATCCCCGCCTCCATCGTCACCACCTACCTGTGGATGCACGCCATCCGCCGCATCGGCGCCAACCGTTCGAGCATCTTCATCAACCTGATGCCGCTGTTCAGCGCCATCATCGCCATGCTCGCACTGGGCGAGACCGTCTCCAGCTTCCACTTCCTGGGCGGCGCCCTGATACTGGCCGGCGTGGTGATGGCCCAGACCCTGACCCGGCCGCTGGCGCGCCGCGAGCTGCCCACGGCGAGCCGCGAGACGCACTAGGAGGCCGCACGACAACACGCACTGCGAACGAGGAACACGAGATGGCCGGAGGCTGGTCGAAGGACGGCGACGTCCAGCAGCAGATCGACGACAGCGTGCAGGACGAGCTGGAGCGCGCCCGGCGCGCGATCCCCCGCGGCGAGAGCGCCCATGAATGCGACGAGTGCGGCGAGCCGATCCCCGAGGCACGGCGCCAGGCCGTGCCCGGCGTGCGGCTGTGCCTCGCCTGCCAGGCCGAGCGCGACAGGCGTCAGGGCCCGGGCGGCGGCTTCAATCGCAGAGGCAGCAAGGACAGCCAGCTGCGCTAGGACACCGGAGCGCGAGCCCTGAAGCCGTGGACGCCGCCTCGTCACAACGCCTGTCGGCCCGAGGGCAAGAGGCTGCTAAACTGCGGCTTTCGTTCCCCGACCGGAGAGTCCGCGGCATGTCCCTCGATGATCTGCATCTCAATCTGCGCAACCTGACGCAGGACGACTACCCGCAGCTCAAGACGCTGATGGACGCCGTCTACCACGACATCGGCGGCGCCTGGCCCGAGCACACCATCGACAAGCTGATCGAGGAATTCCCGGACGGCCAGATCGCCATCGAGGACGACGGCCGGCTGGTCGGCGTGGCCCTGACCGTGCAGGTCGACTACGACGAGTTCTCCAACCCTCACCAGTACGACGACCTGATCGGCCAGCGCGAGATCATCCTCAACGACGCCGAGGGCGACGCCATGTACGGCCTCGACGTGCTGATCCATCCGGACTATCGCGGCTATCGCCTGGGCCGGCGGCTCTACGAGGCGCGCAAGGACCTGTGTCGCTCGATGAACATGCGGGCGATCCTCGCCGGCGGCCGCATCCCCCAGTACCACCAGTACGCCGACGAGCTCTCGCCGGCGGAGTACATCGACAAGGTGGCGCGCAAGGAGATCCACGACCCCATCCTGTCGTTCCAGCTGGCCAACGACTTCCAGGTCAAGCGCCTGCTGCGCAAGTACCTGCCCGAGGACGAGAAGTCCCAGGGCTACGCGACTCTGCTCGAGTGGAACAACATCCTGTTCGAACCCGCCGAGCGGGTGCTCGAGAGCCGCCGCACCCAGGTGCGGGTCGGCGCCGTGCAGTGGCAGATGCGCGAGTTCGACTCGGTGGAGGCGGTGCTGCAGCAGGTCGAGTACTTCGTCGACGCCCTGGCCGACTACCAGAGCGACTTCGCGGTCTTCCCGGAGCTGTTCAACGCCCCGCTGATGGGCCTGCAGGACCGCGCCGCCCAGCAGGACCAGATCGCCGCCATCCGCTTCCTGGCCGGCTTCACCGAGCGCTTCAAGACCGAGCTGTCGCGCATGGCCGTGGCCTACAACATCAACATCGTGGCCGGCTCGATGATCGAGTTCGGCGAGGAGGACCGACTCTACAACGTCGCCTACCTCTGCCACCGCGACGGCTCCGTCGAGCGCCAGGCCAAGCTGCACATCACCCCCCAGGAGCGCCGCGACTGGGTGATCGAGGGCGGCGACGAACTGCAGGTGTTCGAGACCGACGCCGGTCGGGTCGGTATCCAGATCTGCTACGACGTCGAATTCCCCGAGCTCTCGCGGCTGCTGGCCGAACAGGACATGGACATCCTGTTCGTTCCCTTCTGGACCGACACCAAGAACGGTTACCTGCGGGTGCGCCACTGCGCCCAGGCCCGGGCCATCGAGAACGAATGCTACGTGGTGCTGTGCGGCAGCGTCGGCAACGTGCCCTCGATCGAGAACCTCGACATCCAGTACGCCCAGTCCTCGGTGTTCTCGCCCTCGGACTTCTCCTTCCCCCACGACGCCGTGCTGGCCGAGACCACGCCCAACACCGAGATGATCATGTTCTCGGACCTGGACCTGACCCGGCTCACCGTGGTGCGCAACGAGGGCTCGGTGACCAACCTCAAGGATCGCCGCCAGGACCTGTTCGACCTGCGCCTGCGCGACTGGTCGTGGAAGTCCGGGGGCCGGCCATCCGCGGGCCGCGACGTGGACGAGAGCTGAGGCCGTGCTGGAGCGCCTGAGGCGCTGGCGGGCGGCCCGCTTCGAGGCCCGCCACCCCTTCCCCGAGGCCGAGTGGCAAGAGGCCCGGGCACGGCTGCCGCTGCTCGCCGCCCTGCCCGACGCCGCCGCCGAGCGCCTCGGCCATCGCGCCTGGCGCTTCGCCCATGCCAAGCGGCTGAGCCGCCATCCCGAGCTCGACCCGGCGATCGACTTCGACGTGCCGGCGCGGCTGGCCATCGCCGCCCAGGGCTGCCTGCTGACCCTGGGCTGGGACGACGCCACCCACCGCGAGGCCTTCGCCGGCCTGCACGAGATCCTGATCGTGCCCGACGCCTTTCATCGCCGGGTGGAGGAGATGGACGAATTCGGGGTGATGCACGAATACGACGACGAGCGCGCCGGCGAGACCTCCCACCAGGGGCCGGTGGTGGTCGCCTACCCGGACCTGATGGAAAGCGGCCGGCTCGACGGCTTCAACGTGGTGATCCACGAGCTGGCCCACAAGCTCGACATGGCCAACTCGCTGGACGCCGACGGCTTCCCGCCGCTGCCTGCCGACATGGCCGCGCAGGACTGGCATCGCGTGTTCACCACCGTGTGGGACGACCTCCAGGCGCATCTCGCCCGCGGCGAGGCCACGCCCATCGACGACTACGCCGCCAGCCACCCGGGCGAGTGCTTCGCGGTGAGCTGCGAGACCTTCTTCGCCGCCCCCGCGGCGCTGGACGCCGCCTATCCCGAGCTCTACGGCCTGCTCGGCCGCTACTTCCGCCTCGATCCGCTGTCCTGGCACTCGCCGTCCTCCGACTGACCTCTACGCTCTGCCGCGTCCGTTCTCACCGCCCCCGGGCGGGCAAGCGCCGGCGGCCGGGCCGGCCAGCGCAGCGCGGCCTCGAGGCCGTGCGGATGGCAGTTGCGCAGCGTCAGTCCGGCCTGCTGGCGCTCGGCCAGCTGCTGCACGATCGCGAGCCCCAGGCCGCTGCCGGTGGTGCGCTGGTCCGCGGCGCGCCGGAAGCGTTCGGTGATGGTGGCCAGCGCCTCCTCGGGAATGCCCGGGCCGCTGTCGCGCACCGCCAGCACGGCGCTGTCGGCGGTCTCGGAGAGCGTGATCGCCACCTCGCCGTGCTCCGGCGTGTAGCGCAGGGCGTTGTCCAGCAGGTTGCGGATCAGGATGCCCGCCTCCACCGGATCGGCACGCACCCACAGCGCCTGAACGCCGTGCAGGGTCATCTCCTGATGCCGGGCCTGGGCCCAGGGCCACAGCTCGGCGACCAGCTCGAGCACCAGCGGATAGAGATCGATGTCGCGGGTCTCGCGGGCCTCGCGGCGGTCCAGCCGCGCCAGCACCAGCAGCTGCTCGACCACCCGCTGCAGCCGTTCCACGCCGCGACAGGCCTTGTCCAGCGAGTCCCGCTCGCCGGCCCGGGCGTTGTCGAGGTGGATCTTCAGCCCGGCCAGGGGCGTGCGCAGCTCATGGGCGGCATCGGCGGTGAAGCGCCGTTCGCGCTCGAGGGTCTCGCGCAAGCGAGCGATGAAGTCGTTGAGGGCCTCGCGCAGCCCCGACAGCTCGCGGGGCACGCCGACGTCGATGAAGGCCAGGTCGCGGTCGTCGCGGCCGGCCACTTCCCGCGACAGGGTGCCGATCGGGATCAGCCCCCGGCGCACGATCCAGCCCGTGGCGACCAGCAGCAGCGGCAGTGCCAGCAGCATCGGCACCAGGTTGCCGAGCGCCACCTTGCGCTCGAGCTCGTGCATGAACTCGATGCTGACCCCGGAGCGGATCCACAGCCCGCTGTCCTCGTCGAACATCGAGAACACCCGCCAGCGGCCGCCGTCGTACTCGGCCCAGGCGTAACCCTGCTCCTCGGGCGGCGGGAAGGGCCCGGCCCCGCTCCAGGGCGCGCCCGTCAGGTACGGGCGGCCGTCGCGGTGCCAGAAGCCCAGCGACAGCTCGCGTTCCTCGTGATGATAGAGCGCCGCCCCCCGGCCGGCGGCCTCGAGCGGCGCCTCGCCATCCGGATAGAAGCTCGCGAGGCGCTTCGGATGGCTCATGCGCTCGGCGATCCGACGATAGGTCGCCTCGGAGGCATCCGGACCGATCAGGCTGGCCACCACCCGGTTCTGCAGGCTGAGCTGGGCGTCGAGGATCTCCTCGGTCTCGTGGGCGGTGATCAGGTAGGCGGCGGTGACGACCAGCAGCGTCACCCCGGCGAGGACCAGCGCCAGGGTGCGGCTCAGGTAGCGGCGAATCGACCTCATGCATCACCGGCGTTCAGCCGATAGCCGACGCCCCGGATGGTGGTGATCAGGCCCTTGTGGAACTTCTTGCGCAGATGATGAACATGCACTTCCACGGCGTTGGAGGCCACTTCCTCCTCCCAGCCGTAGAGCAGGTTCTCCAGCCGCGGCCGGGTCATCACCCGGTCGGCGTGGCGCGCCAGCTCCAGCAGCAGCGCGTACTCGCGGCGCGTCAGGGGCATCTCCTCGCCCTGCCAGACCACCCGATGGCGGGCCTCGTCGATGCGCAGCTCGCCCACGTCGAGGAACTGCGAGGCCCGGCCCTCGGCGCGTCGCATCACCACCCGCAGGCGGGCCAGCAGCTCGGCGAGGTCGAAGGGCTTGAGCACGTAGTCGTCGGCGCCGCCGTCGAGCCCGGCCAGGCGCGAGTCGATGTCGTCACGGGCGGTGAGGATCAGCACCGGCAGCGAGCCGCGGCCACGCACCGCCTCGAGCACCTTCATGCCGTCGACGTCGGGCAGGCCCAGGTCGAGCACCACCACCGAGAAATCGTCGTAGCGGGCCGCCGCCATCGCCTCGCGGCCGTTCTCCAGCCAGTCGACGGCGTAGCCCTCGCGCTGCAGCGCGGTCTTGATGCCATCGCCCAGCAGCGGGTCGTCCTCCACCAGCAGCACGCGCATGCGCCTCTCCTTTGCCTGTCCCGGTCGCGACTCGTACGGCCATTGTCCGGGCGATGTCTTAAGCCTTGCTTAAGCTCCCCGTTCAAGACTAGCGTACCTCTCGGCCTGCCGAGTCAGTCGGCAATACGGTGCTTAATCGTCCAGCCCCTGCGCCAGCCAGCCCCACAGTCGCTCGGCCTCCGGGCGCGGCTGGCGTCGGGCCGGGCGCACCAGCCAGAAGCCCTCATCGCTCTCCACCGGGAGCTCGAGGGCCACCACCAGGTCGTCGCGCTCCTCGATCAGCCGCCGATGGGTCAGCGCGATGCCCGCGCCGCGGGCCGCCAGCGCCAGGGTCATCATCTGGTTGTCGCAGGACAGCGCGGCACAGCGCGATCCCAGCCCCGCGGCGCCCACCGCCTCCAGCCAGGCCGGCCAGCCCACCGCGAAGCCCACCGCATGCAGCAGGGTATGGCCGGCCAGGTCCGCCGGCGTGGCGAAACGCTCGGCCAGCGCCGGCGCGCATACCGGCACCATCACCGCCTGACCCAGCGACAGCGCCTCCACACCCGGCCAGTCGCCGCGGCCGTAGCGGATCTCCAGATCGGCACCCTCGGGGCCGAAGTCGTCCGGCCAGATGGCGCTGACCAGGCGCAGCGCGATCTCGGAATGCGCCTCGCGAAAGGCCGCCACCCGCGGGGCCAGCCAGTTCTGCTGCACCACCGGCGTGGTGCGCAGGGTCACCGGCGACTCGCCGGGCTCGCCGAACACCTCCCGGGTGCCCTCGGCCAGCCGCGTGAAGGCGTCCTGCAGGCTTGGCAGCCAGGCCTGGCCCGCCGGGGTCAGGCTCAGGCTGCGCGGATGACGCACGAACAGTCGCTGGCCCAGGCGATCCTCGAGCAGGCGAATGCGCTGGCTGATCGCGGCCTGGGTGACACCGAGCTCGTGGCCGGCAGCGGTGAAGCTCAGGGTGCGGGCGGCGGCCTCGAAGGCCTGCAGCCACAGCAGGGGAGGAAGGGGCTTCATGGAAAAGTCTGACATAAATTTTTTGGGGTCATAGGCGCCAGATTAATCGTTTGTCGCGCCTCCGCCCAGCCGTCACCATTAGCGCATTAACGATGAAGGAGCCGATCATGACCGATACGCCGACCGCCGAGGCGCGCCCCAGCGTGCCCATGGCCGAACTCGACGACCACGCCGGCGGCCCCGGCCTGGTCGAGGCCAGTGCCGCCGGCGCCCGCCTGACCCTGTCCTGGGAAGACGGCGAACGCGCCGCCTTCCCGCTGACCTGGCTGCGCGACCACTGCGCCTGCGCCGAGTGCCGCCATCCGATGACCCGCGAGCGCCTCTACATGGGCCTCGAGGTGCCGGACACGCCCGAGGTGCGCCTCGAGGACGGCAACCTGACGCTGACCTGGGCCGACGGCCACGTCAGCCGCTTCGACGCCGGCTGGCTGCAACAGCGCCGCCCCGGCCAGACACGCCCGGATGCCGTGCCGACCCGCCGGCCCTGGCGCGAGGACTTCCGCCCCGTGCGCGTCGCCCACGCCGACTTCGTGGCCGGCGCCGAGGGCGAGCGCGCCTGGCTGACCGCCCTGCTGCGCGACGGCCTGGTGCTGCTCGAGGACGGCCCGCTGGCCGACGAGGAGGTCAGCCGCCTGGCCGGTCGCATCGGCCCGCTGCGCGCCACCAACTTCGGCGCCCGCTTCGACGTGCGTTCCAAGCCCAACCCCAACAACGCTGCCTACACCGCCATCGGCCTGGCGCTGCACACCGACCTGCCGAACTGGCGCCATCCGCCGGACATCCAGCTGCTCTACTGCCTGGAGAACGACGCCGAGGGCGGCGAGTCGACCTTCGTCGACGGCTTCGCCGCGGCCGAGAAGCTGCGCCGCCAGGATCCCGAGGCGTTTCGCCGCCTCGCCGAGACGCCGATCGACTTCCGCTTCCAGGACGAGGAGCACGACATCGTGCTGACCGCCCCGCTGCTGTCGCTCGATACGGCCGGGAACGTCACCGAGGTGCGCCTCAACAACTGGATCCGCGACACCCTGCGCCTGCCGCTGGAGCAGATCGACGCCTGGTACGACGCCTACCGCGCCTTCTGGCAGCTGACCCAGGACCCGGACAACCGGCTCGAATTCGCCCTGGCCCCGGGCCAGATGGTCGCCTTCGACAACCGCCGGGTGCTGCACGGGCGCCTCGCCTTCAATCCGGAGAGCGGCCGTCGCCATCTCCAGGGCACCTACCTGGACCTCGACCTGTGCGAGTCCCGCCTGCGGGTGCTGGCGCGCCAGGGCTGAGGCGTCGATGCGCCGCCCCGCCGACGCTCACGAGCCGCGGCGGGGCGGCACGAGGCTTTGGGCCATGGCGTCACTGCCGTATGCTGTGGCCTGAGCTGACCAGGAACCCCTGCCCCATGTCCCGATCCCTCGGCGTCGTCGCCCTGACCCTTACCCTTCTCGTCGTCCTGGGCCTGCTGTGGCAGTGGCTGGCCATGCAGGACCTGCTCACCGTCGACAGCCTGATGGCGCTGGCCAAGGGCTCGGTGGCCTGGCGCGACGCGCCCTGGGCGGTGCTGGTGGTGATGGCGGTCTACGCCGGTGCCTCGCTGGTGATGTTCCCGCTGAGCCTGCTGGTGGCGCTGACCGGGCTGCTGTTCGGCCCCTGGTGGGGCTTCGGCTACGCGCTGGCCGGCACCCTCGCCGCCTCGGTGCTGACCTGGTGGGTGGGTCGCAAGCTCGGCCGCGACGCCCTGCTGCGCCACGGCGGCCAGCGCCTCAAGGGCCTGTCGCGCTACCTCTCGGGGCGCGGCATCCGCACCATGACGCTGGTGAACCTGCTGCCGCTGGCGCCCTTCACCCTGACCAACATGATGGCCGGGGCCTTCCACCTGCGCTTTCGCGACTACATGATCGGCTCGACCCTGGGCATCCTGCCGGGGCTCGCCGGCGTGACGCTGCTCGGCAGCCAGCTCGGCGAGCTGGCCGCCGCCGACAGCCGCAAGGACGTGGTCATGGCCCTCGGCGGGCTGGTGCTGGGCGTGGCGCTGCTCTACGGGCTCAAGCGCTGGGCCGAACGCCGCCGGCGGCGCTGAGGCCTGGGCCGGGCGGCCCGAGTCGAGGCCGCCAGTCTGGAAGGCAATTCACTTGGAGGGCAGCTCATTTCGAGGGCAGTTCGGGCTCGTCGGAGCGGTTGCCGGGCCACCAGGAGGGCCGTTCCTGCTCCCACTCCTCCTGCACCAGGTGGCGCAGGATCCGCCCGCGATAGCGCAGCATCTGCCATTCCGCGCCCAGCCGGCCGCGCACGCGATCCCAGCCGCCGTCGTCGGCGTGGGTGAAGGGCCCGCCGCTGGCGATCGCCCGCCGGTAGACGGCCAGGCAGCGCTCGGCGCACAGGCGCTCGTCGTAGTCCGCGGCGGTGGCCAGGGCACCGTGATGCAGCGGCAGGCGCCGCGCCGGGTCACCGAGCTCGTCGAGGGCCGCCGCCATGGCCTCGGCGTCGTCCTCGGCCAGCAGCCGCCCGTTCTCTTCGTCCGCCACCACCTCCACCACGCCCGGCGCTTCGACCGCCACCACCGGCAGGCCCGCGGCCATGGCCTCGGCCACCACCATGCCCTGGGTCTCGCTGTGGGAGGCGAAAGCGAAGACGTCCATGGCGTGATAGGCGTCGATCAGCGCCTGGCCCTGCAGGCGGCCGGTGAAGTGGACGCGCTCGTCCACGCCCCATTCCTCGGCGACCATGGCCATACCCTCGGCCGCATCGCCGTCCCCGACCACCAGGAAGTGGGCCTCCGGCCGGGCGCCCAGCGCCCGGCACACGGCCTCGGCCAGGAACGTGAGATTCTTCTCGTGGGCCAGCCGTCCCAGATGGCCGATCACGTAGGCGCCCTCGGGAATGCCCTGCGCTTCCCGGCAGCCGGCTCCATTGCCGTCTGTGAAACGCGCCGTGTCCACGCCGCTCGGCACCACGCGGATCTCGGGATTGCCGTCGCGCGCCAGCAGCAGGTCGCGGATGCTCTCGCTGGGCGCGATCACGGCGTCGCACAGCCAGGTGTACTGGGTCGCCAGCGCCACGGCGAAGCGCTGCATGCGCGGCGAGTCGCCCGGCACGTAGTGGGTGTAGTGCTCGTAGAGGGTGTGGTGGGTGAACACCAGCGGCAGGCCGTAGGTCTCGGCGGCCCGGGCGGCGGTGTCGCCGAGCAGGAAGGGGTGATGGGTGTGCACCAGATCCGGCTCGAAGGCCTCGATGGCGTCATACAGCTGACCGGGAATCGGCACCGGCAGGGAGAAGTCGCTGCCGTTGAAGTGCTGGACCGCCGCCACCCGTACCACGTCGGCCTCGAAGTCCGGCTGTCCCTCCAGGCGCGGGGCCACCACCAGCACCTTGTGGCCGGTGGCCTGGAGCTGGCGCTTGAGCCGCTGCACGGACTCGCTGACGCCGCCGACGATGGGCAGATAGGTGTTGGTGAACATCAACACATTCACGGTGGCGACACTCCTTGCCGGGTTTCCAAAAGCCCCTCCCGAGCCGGGACGCGTCCCGGCATCTCCTGCTCAAGATAGGCGATGAAGGCGCGAATCCGCAGCGGGACGTGGCGGCGCCGATCATACACGGCATGAAAGTCGGCGCGCACGCCCTGCCAGTCGGGCAGCAGTTCCACCAGTCGCCCCGCCACCAGATCCTCGTGCACGTCCCACCAGGAGCGCAGGGCGATGCCATGGCCGTCCCGGGCCAGGCCGCGGATCACCTCGCCGTCGTTGCTGGCCATGGGGCCGGTGACCTTCACCGCACGCTCCTCGTTCGGCGCGTCGCGGCGCTCGAAGCGCCACACCGCGTAGTCGCTGGCGATCTCTCGCAGCACCAGGCAGGAGTGGCATACCAGGTCGGCCGGCTCGTTGAGCGGCGGCATCGTCGCCACGTAGCGCGGCGCCGCACACAGCACGCGCCGGCTGGCCAGGATGCGCCGGGCCACCAGCCGCGAGTCCGGCGGCTCGCCGACCCGGATGCCGATGTCGATGCCCTGGTCGGCCAGGCCGAGCGGAAAATTGGTCAGCTCCAGGCTCGCCTCGAGGCGCGGATGCCGGGCGCGGAAGGCCGACAGCAGCGGCGCCACGTGGCGGCGCCCGAAGCCGAAGGTGGCGTTGATGCGCAGCGGCCCGGAGAGCTCGGCGCGATGATCGCCGAGAGTCTCCTCGAGCTCGGTCAGATCGTCGAGGATGGCCCCGCCGCGGGCCAGATAGCGCTCGCCCTCGGCGGTCAGCGTCAGGCGCCGGGTGGTGCGTGCCGCCAGCGACACGCCCAGGCGCGCCTCGAGCCGCTGCAGGCGCTTGCTCACCGCCGACAGCGACAGCCCGAGCTCGCGGGCGGTGGCGGTCAGGCTGCCGGCCCGGGCGAGGCATTGGAAGAAGGCCAGATCGTCGAGGGGCGTCACCGCATTCTCCACCTGAACTCAATAATGGCTTGAATATTACCCCGATTATCTCCGCCCTGTCCGCCGCTAGACTGGGTGAACGCTCATTCCCCGACAGGAGTTCCCATGACCCAGCGTATCGCCGTGCTCGCCGGTGACGGCATCGGCAAGGAAGTCATGCCGGAGGGCCTGCGCGCCCTCGAGGCCGCCGCCCGCCGCTTCGACCTCGACCTGACCTTCGAGGCCTTCGACTTCGCCAGCTGCGACTACTACCTCGAGCACGGCCAGATGCTGCCCGACGACTGGCACTCGACCCTGGTCGGCTTCGACGCCCTCTACTACGGCGCCATCGGCTGGCCCGAGACGGTGCCGGACCACGTCTCGCTGTGGGGCTCGCTGCTCAAGTTCCGCCGCGAGTTCGACCAGTACGTCAACCTGCGCCCCTGCCGCTTGCTGCCGGGCATCGAGAGTCCGCTGGCCGGTCGCAAACCGGGCGACATCGACTTCTACGTGGTGCGCGAGAACACCGAGGGCGAGTACTCCAGCGTCGGCGGCACCATGTTCGAGGGCACCGAGCGCGAGGTGGTGATCCAGGAGACGGTGATGACCCGCACCGGCGTCGACCGGGTGCTGAAGTACGCCTTCGACCTGGCCCAGACCCGCCCACGGAAGAAGCTGACCTCGGCCACCAAGTCCAACGGCATCGCCATCACCATGCCCTGGTGGGACACACGCGTGGCCGCCATGGGCGAGCGTTACCCGGAGGTCGAGGTCGACCAGTTCCACATCGACATCCTCACCGCCAACTTCGTGCTGCACCCGGACTGGTTCGACGTGGTGGTGGCCAGCAACCTGTTCGGCGACATCCTCTCCGACCTGGGCCCGGCCTGCACCGGTACCATCGGCGTCGCCCCCTCGGCCAATATCAACCCCGAGGGCACCTTCCCGAGCCTGTTCGAGCCGGTCCACGGCAGCGCCCCGGACATCGCCGGACGTGGCATCGCCAACCCCATCGGCCAGATCTGGTCCGGCGCCATGATGCTCGAGCACCTGGGCCAACCGGAGGCCGGTGCGGCCATCCTTGCCGCCATCGAGGCGGTGCTCGCCGCGGGCGACGCCGGGACCCTGACGCCGGATCTCAAGGGCCACGGCACCACCGAGGGCCTGGGCCGCGCCATCGCCGAGCGCATCGCCGCCGACGCCTGAATCGGGCCAGAACCGGGGCTGAATCAGCGCTGAACAGGCCGGCGCGACGGCTGACACGCCGCCGCGCCGGCCCTATGCTGGCAGGGAATCGGACACCCCCAAGGAGGCCAGGATGCCCACCGCCACCCGACGTTTCCCGCGCTATTCACTGCCCGACCGCGGCCGGGCGCTGCTCGGCGCCGCCCTGCTGCCGCTCGGGCTCGCCGCCTGCACCGGCATCCCCCAGGGCACCCAGCCGGTCGACGGCTTCGACGCCGAGCGCTATCTGGGCCGCTGGTACGAGATCGCCCGCTTCGATCACTCCTTCGAGGAGGGCCTGGACTGCGTCACCGCCGACTACGCCCGCCGCGACGACGGCGGCATCCGGGTGATCAACCGCGGCGTCGACCTGGACGCCGGCGAGGTCGACGTCGCCGAGGGCAAGGCCTATCCGATCGGCGAACCCGGCCAGGGTCGGCTCAAGGTCAGCTTCTTCGGCCCCTTCTATGCCGGCTACAACGTGCTGGCGCTGGCCGACGACTACGACTGGGCGCTGGTCGCCGGCCCCGACCGCGACTACCTGTGGATTCTCTCGCGCACCCCAGAGCTGGCCCCGGACACCTACCGCGCCCTGGTCGAGCGCGCCGAGGCGCTGGACTTCCCGGTGGACGAGCTGATCGAGGTGGAACAGGGCGAGACCGCCTGCGCACCGTGGCGCCGCGAGAGCTGATCGTGCGCCCCGCAAAAATGTACAACATACGTTCGTCGTAGTTACACATACATAGGCTTCAGGCCATCCTCATGGACGCACTCCGAACAACAAACGTGCTTCACATGAGGTGACATATGACGATAGGACGCCGTCAGTTCCTGGCCGGGACCGCCGCCCTGACCGCCGCGGCGGGCTCGCCCTCGCTGTTCGCCCGCGCCGAGCCACCCGCGCGCTATCCTAACGACTGCTGGCAGGTGCTCGACGAGCGCTTCGAGCGCTACATGCTGTTCAACTCGCCGCTGGAGCGGATCTGGAGCGGCGGGCTGTGGCTCGAGGGGCCGGCCTGGAACGCCGTGGGCCGCTACGCGGTGTTCAGCGATATTCCCCGCGCTCGCCAGATGCGCTGGGACGAGGCCAGCGACACGGTCAGCGTGCTGCGCCACGAGGTCGGCCACTCCAACGGCAACGCCTTCGACGACCGCGGCCGGCTGATCGCCTGCGAGCACTCCCCGGCCCGGGTGGTGCGCTATGAATGGGACGGCGGCATGACCGTGCTGGCCGACGGCTGGCAGGGCAAGCGCCTCAACGCCCCCAACGACCTGGTCACCCTGCCCGGCGGCGGCGTCATCTTCACCGATCCCGGCTATGGCGCCCACGTGGACTATGAGGGCCACAAGCGCGAGCTGGAGATCGAGCCGGCGGTCTACTACGTCGATGACACCCTGGACGAGCCTCTGCGCCTGACCACCGCGCCCTACAAGCCCAACGGCATCGGCCTGAGCCCGGACCGGCGCACGCTCTACGTCACCGACACCGCGCCCTCGCACTACCCCGACCAGCCCGCCGCCATCTTCCGCTTCACGCTCGCGGAGGACGGCAAGGGCGTATCGGACGGCAAGCGCCTGGTGGAAGGCCAGGGCGAAGGCTACGACGGCATGGCCGTGGACGAGGACGGCAACCTCTGGGTCGGCACCTCCGGCGGCGAGGGCAAGGACGGCGTCAGCATCTTCACCGCCGAGGGCGAACGCCTCGGCCGCATCCTGCTGCCCGAGGTCTGCGCCAACGTCTGCTTCGCCGGCGAGGACCGCAACCGGCTGATGATGACCGCCAGCCGCTCCGTCTACACCCTCTACACCGGTGCCCGCGGCGCCTGACCCCGCCACGACAGGCTTCTCGACGCGCGCTCGCGGCGCACCGTTCATCCGGCGCCCGGCCCCGATGGCCGGGCGCCGGCTTTTCACTCAGGCACCGGGCTTTTTCATCAAATCGACAGCCGGCCTTGCGGCGGCCGTCGTGGCACCGGAAGGTAAGGCCAGACTCCGTCTTCACAACGATATAACAAGGATTCTGCCCCATGCCCCGCATCACGGTGCCATCGGCCCGACAGGCCGCCGCCCATCCGCCGATTCCGCGAGGTCGACATGCTGGCTGAGTGGCTCTCCACCACCCTGGACGGCGCCCCCCCCGCCAACGGGGGCGCGCTGCCCGGCGGCCGCTACCGCATCCTCGGCCCCGGCCTGCTCGAGCTCCTGCCCGCGGCGCCGTCGCCCACGGCCCCGGCGCTGGTCATCTCGGCGGGCATCCACGGCAACGAGACCGCCCCTATCGAGCTGCTCGGCGACCTGCTGGCGCGGCTGGAGGCCGGCCGACTGACGCTCGGCGCCCCGACGCTGGTGATCCTGGGCAACCTCGAGGCAATCCGGGCCGGCACGCGCTTCGTCGAGACCAATCTCAACCGGCTGTTCCGCCGCGGCCTCGACGCCGAGGGCCATGAAGCGGACCGCGCCCGCGAGCTGATGACCGCGGTCGACGCCTTCTTCACGCACCACAGCGGGCGCCGCCGGATCCACCACGACCTGCACACCGCGATCCGCGACAGCCAGTATCCGCGCTTCGCCGTGGAACCCTTCGCCGAGGCCGCCACGCCCGACGAGCAGTGGCGCTGGCTGGCCGGTGCCGACATCCAGGCGGTGCTCCACCAGCACACCCACAGCTGGACCTTCTCCCACTATTCGAAGCACTACCACGGCGCGGCGGCCTTCACCCTGGAGCTCGGCCGCGCCCTGCCCTTCGGCGAGAACGACCTGGCGCCCCTGGCGCCCATGGGTACGCTGCTCGCGGCGCTGGTCGAGAACCGCCCCCCGGCGGAACGCCCGACGGCCGACATGGCCTTCTTCCGCGTCGAACACGAGCTCAAGCGCCATGCCGAGGACTTCCGGCTGTGCTTCGCCGACGATACGCCCAACTTCACCGAGTTCGCCCCCGGCACCCGGCTGGCCGAGGATGCGGTCGACGGCGCCTTCACGGTCGGCGAGACGCCGCTGCGGGTGGTGTTCCCCAACGCCGCCGTCGAGATCGGCGCCCGCGCCGCCCTGCTGGTCAGCGCGGTCGCGCCGCCGGACGAGACCGACTGAGCGGCACTACCGGGCTGGCAGGATGCCAGCTGACTATCGGACCAAGGTTGAACGAACGGAGAGGCAAGAAGGCCTGCCGTTCACGGTCGAGACTGGTAGAATCGCCCCCTTTTTCACGCCGGACCGTCTCGAACGGTCTCTGGGGCCCTGCCCGAAGTCGCGTCGCCGGTGCGATTTCCGGCAGCGCCCAGGTGATCCCTTCGAACTGGAGCCTTTTCCATGGCCGACACCCCGATTCCGCTGGAAGTGCGCAACATCAAGAAGCGCTTCGGCGACAACGACGTCCTCAAGGGGCTCTCCCTGCAGGCCCACAAGGGCGACGTCATCACCCTGATCGGAGCCTCCGGCTCCGGCAAGAGCACCTTCCTGCGCTGCATGAACCTGCTCGAGCAGCCCGACGAGGGCGAGCTGATCGTCCACGGCGAGCCGATCCGCTTCAAGGAGACCAAGCACGGCCGCGAGCCGGCGGACTGGAAGCAGGTCGTGGCCATGCGCGCCCGGCTCTCCATGGTCTTCCAGAGCTTCAACCTGTGGGCCCACATGACGCTGCTGGAGAACGTCATCGAGGCCCCGGTGCACGTGCTCGGCAAGTCGAAGCAGGACGCCATCAAGCACGCCCGCGAGCTGCTCAAGCGGGTCGGCCTGGGCGAGCGCGCCGACTACTACCCCGCCCAGCTCTCCGGCGGCCAGCAGCAGCGCGGCGCCATCGCCCGGGCGCTGGCCATGGACCCGGAGGTGATGCTGTTCGACGAGCCGACCTCGGCGCTCGACCCGGAGCTGGTCGGCGATGTGCTCAAGGTCATGCGCGACCTGGCCGAGGAAGGCCGCACCATGATCGTGGTCACCCACGAGATGGCCTTCGCCCGCGACGTCTCGACCCAGGTCGTCTACCTGCACCAGGGCCAGGTCGAGGAAGCCGGGCCGCCCGAGCAGGTGCTGGGCAATCCGCGCTCCGAGCGTCTCAAGCAGTTCCTGGCACCCAAGCACTAAGGCGCCCGCACGAGGAGATCACCCATGATCGATCTGCACGGCTACGGCCCGCGCCTGTTCGAAGGCGCCCTGATCACCGTCGAGCTGGCGGTGCTGTCGCTGCTCCTGGCCATCGTGCTGGGGCTCGCCACCGCCAGCGCCAAGATGTCCCGCCACTGGGGCCTGCGCCAGCTCGGCACCCTCTATACCACCGTCATCCGAGGCGTGCCGGACCTGGTGCTGATGATGCTGCTGTTCTTCGGCGGCCAGATCGGCATCAACATGGTCACCGACTGGCTCTACTACCAGTTCGACGTCGACATCTTCATCAACGTCAACGAGTTCGTCGCCGGCGTGGTCACCATCGGCCTGATCTTCGGCGCCTACATGGGCGAGACCTTCCGTGGCGCCTTCATGGCCGTGGACAGCGGCCAGATCGAGGCCGGCCGCGCCTACGGCATGCGCCCCTGGCTGGTGTTCCGCCGCATCCGCTTCCCGCAGATGATGCGCCACGCCCTGCCCGGCCTGTCCAACAACTGGATGGTGCTGCTCAAGACCACCGCCCTGGTGTCGGTGATCGGGCTTTCCGACATGGTCCGCGTGGCCTCCGAGGCCTCCAAGGCGACCCGCGAGCCTTTCACCTTCATGATCATCGTCGCCGTCATCTACCTGCTGATCGCCAGCGTCTCCGAATGGGGCTTCGCTCGCCTGCAGAAGCGCTATGACATCGGCTACGGGGAGGCGAACTGATGGACGCCCTGATGAACTGGCTCGAGACGCAGCTGGCCGACAACAGCATCTTCACCCTGCAGACGCTCTCCTACTATGGCGACGGCCTGGTCACCACGGTCCAGCTGGTCTTCCTGTCGCTGATCATCGGCCTGGTGCTGGCGGTGCCGCTGGCCATCGGCCGCGGCTCGAAGCACGCCTGGGTGCGGCTGCCGATCTTCTTCTACTGCTATGTGTTCCGCGGCACGCCGCTGCTGGTGCAGCTCTACCTGATCTACTACGGCGTGGTGTTCGTCGAGGGCATCCAGGAGACCTGGCTGTGGGTGATCCTCGAGAAGCCCTTCGTGCCGGCGCTGATCGCCTTCACCCTGAACACCGGGGCCTACACCACCGAGATCTTCCGCGGCGCGATCAAGTCCACGCCCAGGGGCGAGATCGAGGCGGCCCGGGCCTACGGCATGTCCTGGGCGCTGATGATGCGGCGCATCGTGCTGCCCAGCGCCTTCCGGCGCGCGCTGCCGGCCTACGGCAACGAGGTGATCTTCATGCTCCACGCCAGCGCCATCGCCAGCGTGGTGACGCTGATGGACCTCACCGGCGCGGCCCGCTTCGTCTATGCTCGCTTCTACGCGCCCTTCGATGCCTTCCTGTTCGTGGCGGCGATCTACCTGTGCCTGACCTTCACGATCATCTATGTCTTCCGCCGCCTGGAGAATCGGCTGCTCGCCCACCTCAAGCCGGCGGGCGGCTGAGGCAAGCGTCAAACGAACGTTGGGAACCAACGTTCGTTCCTGCGCTTTCGACCCGCCCGGCCTTCCGCTAAGGTGGGCGGGTCATCATCCCAGAGTCGCCGCCCACAAGGTGTGACCATCAACAACAAGGGGAGTCCCTCCATGAAGTTTCAGAAGATCCTGAGCCTCGGCGTGCTGAGCGCCGCCATGATCGCCGGCACCGCCAGTGCCGACGTCCGCGACATCCGCATCGGCGTCGACGTGCCCTACGAGCCGATGGAATACCGCACCCCGGACGGCGAGCTGACCGGCTTCGACATCGACCTGGGCAATGCCCTGTGCGCCGAGATCGGCATCCAGTGCGAATGGGTCGTCCAGGGCTGGGATGGCATCATCCCCGGGCTGCAGGCGCGCAAGTACGACGCCATCATGTCCTCGATGACCATCAACGAGCAGCGTCGCGAACAGGTGCTGTTCTCCGACCCCTACATCACCCCGCCCTCCGCCTGGTTCGCCCCGGCCGACAGCGAGATCGTCACGCCGGACGCCGAGTCCCTGGACGGCAAGTCCATCGGCGTGCAGCGCGGTACCCTGCAGGACAACTACGTCACCGACATGTACGGCGACGTGGCCGACGTGAACCGCTACGCCACCGCCGACGACATGGTGCTGGACATGGATGCCGGCCGCCTGGACATCGCCTTCCTCGACTTCCCGATCGGCAAGTCCACCCTGATCGACAGCGAGGCCGGCGACTACAAGACCGTCGGCGAGAAGATCAGCGAGCCGGTGGAATACTTCGGCGAAGGCTTCGGCATCGCCTTCCGCCAGCGTGACGGCGAGCTGGCCGAGGCCTTCAACGAAGCGCTCTCCACGCTCAAGGCCAACGGCACCTACGACGAGATCGAGGCCAAGTACTTCAGCGAGTAAGTACTTCAGCGAGTCAGGCATCCAGAGAGCCGGCGCCGGGACACACCGGGCGCCAGGCCAAGAAACGCCAGCGGCCCCGACAGAGTCGGGGCCGCTGGCGTTTCAGGGGAACGTGCTGCCGCGCCGACCCCATTCACAGCCGCGGATGCACCCCCGGCACATGCTCGTCGTCGGCCGGCGCGTTGGTTGCGGCGTCTTCCGGCGGGTGCGCCAGGGCGTCGAGGATGCCGCACTCGGCGGCCAGGCGTTGCCCTTGGCAGCGGCTCCGCAGCGTCCTGAGCGAGCGCTCCAGGGCCTGCAGCTGGGCAATGCGGGCGGCCACATGATCGAGGTGGGCATCGATCAGTGCATCGGCGTCACGGCAAGGCTGGTCTGGGTGATCATGACACTCCAGCAGCGCGCGGATCTCGTCGTGGGTCATGTCCAGCGCCCGGCAGCGGCGGATGAAGGCCAGTCGCTCGACGTGGGCCTCGCCGTAGAGGCGGTAGTTGGCCTCGCTGCGAGCGGGCTCGGGCAGCAGCCCCTCGCGCTCGTAGTAGCGGATGGTGACGACGCGGCAGTCGGTGCGCCGCGCCAGTTCGCCGATCTTCATGAGCAGGCTCCGATATGGACGTTGTCGGCAGAAATGCTCCCTATAGTGACTATAGGCAATACGTGAGACAAGCCGGCGTGGCCGGCGTTTGCCTCGATGCCGGTCGGCGACACCTTGTGCAGGAAATCGACAAGCCAGCGCCACGTGCCGAACCCGCTCGCCACACGCCGGTCATCGGAAGGGTCACCCATGACAAGGAGATCGCGATGTCCCTCGCTGCCAACGCCGATGCCGGCGTCGCTCGCCCTTCCTCGGCCTGGACGGGCTGGGGCCAGTGGCTGGCGCTGATCACCATGACCCTCGACCATCTGTCGCGCTACGCGGTGCCCGAGGCCTGGGGACTGGACTGGATCGACTCCTCACTGGGGCGCATCGCCTTCCCGCTGTTCGCCGCCATGGTCGCCTGGCACGGGCTGTTCAACACCCGCGATCCGCTGCGCTACGCCCGCCGCGTGCTGGTGATCGGCCTGGTCGCCCAGCTGCCCTATGCGCTGATGCCCCGGGATATCGACGGCCTGATCCTCAATATCTGCTTCACGCTGTCGCTGGGCCTGATCGGCGGCGCCTGGCTGCTGAACCTGCCGGCACGGCGGGCGCGCGGTCTCGCCGCCTGGCAGATGACCGCCGAGGCGATCGCCGCCCTGGCGGTGTGGGCGCTGGCGGGCCCGGTCGTCGAGTATGGGCATCTGGGCCTGCTGATGATCCCGCTCTACATGCTGGCGATGCAGCGCCTGCACGCGCCCGCGGCGACGCCGGACGCGCGCCTGTTGGGGCTGATGTCGGCGCTGCCGGTGCTGGTCACCGCCGGACTGATGAACAGCTCCCCGATGGCCAAGGCCTTCACCGTCGCCACCTGCCTGGTGGCGCTGCTGCTGGCCGCCGGCGCCCACCGGCTCTCGCCGCGGGTGCCCTTCACCATGCCGCGCCGCCTTTGGCTGGCCTGGTATCCCGCGCACTTCGCGGCCATCGCGCTATGGCTGGCGCTCGTCTGACGCCCTTTCGCCCCGCCACCGGCCTAGCTTGCTTCTCGCAGTACCCGTCGTACCAGCATGGGCCCGACGGTCTCGAACACCAGGGTCGAGGCCACCACCGTCGAGAGCAGCAGCGTGCCATGCTCGGGAAAGCGCTCCGCCGCGAGCAGCGCCATGCCCATGGCCACCCCGGCCTGGGGCGTGAGGGCCAGGCCGATGTCCCGGGGCAGGTCGGCCTGGCGGACCCGGGCCAGCCGCACGCCCAGCATCCCGCCGAGCAGGCGCCCCGCCAGCCGCAGCGCCAGATAGGCCAGGATCAGGCCCTGGGCCTCGTGAAGGTGCAAGAGATCGACGCTGGCGCCGGACAGCACGAAGAAGAACACCAGGAAGGGCCATTCGATGTGCTCGATCTCGCTGAACGAGCGGGTATGGTGGCGAGACAGGTTGGCGATCAGCATGCCGGTGACCATGGCCGCCAGCAGCGAGGAAACGCCGAGCCAGGTCGACAGGCCGGCGAGCAGCAGGATCAGGGCGATGGCCTCGACCTGGGTCGGCTGTCCCGGCGCCAGGCGCCCGGTCAGCCAGGCCGCGGGCAGACCGATGACGGCACCCAGCAGCAGCGCCCCGCCCAGCTCCCAGACCGCCTCCAGCAGCAGGTGCTCGCCACCGGCCGCCCCCTGAAGGCCCCAGCCCAGCACCGACATGGCCAGCCCGAAGACCAGGATGCCCCAGGCATCGTCGATGGCCACGATGCCCAGCAGCAGGCGGGCCCGCAGCCGAGTGTCGCCGCTGGCATGAATGCTCTCCTGGACGGCGGCGGGATCGGTGGCCACCGAGATCGCCGCCAGCGAGACGGCCACCGCCAACGGGAATCCCAGCGCCCATAGCCCCAGTCCCACCGCCAGGGCGCCGACCCCGACCACCGACAGCGAGACGATCAGGATCAGCGGGCCGGTGGTTCGCAGGCGCGCCAGGGTCAGCTCGCCTCCCAGCAGGAAGGCCACCATGACCAGGGCCACCTGGACCAGCGGCTCGCCGAGACCGTCGAGGAGGCGACCGGCAGGCAGCCCCAGCACCAGCTGCTGAACGATCGCCACGCTCAGCCCGACCAGCACCAGCAGCGAGATGCGCGGTAGCCGGGTACGGCTCGCCACGGCATCGGCAAAGATGCTGGAGGCCAGCAGCCCGCCCAGCACGATCAGCGCCGCCGCCGCGGGCGGCAGATCGTTCACGACCGGGAGCATGTCCCTCTCCTTCGTCCTGGCATCGCGTCCTGTCCTTCTCCGTCCCTGTTCGCGTGCCGTTGGCCCGCTGGAAGGCACACCGGGCCGCTGCCCTCGCCCGGCCTTCAGTGTATGCCAGCCTCGCGATGGCGCTGCGGGGTCAGATCAAGAAAGCGGTTCTCGGCTTCAGCCATCGCCCCGAGACTCGACGAGGAACACCTTGAAGGCCTGCCACAGCGGGCTGCGGTAGCGTTCGGGATGCCACACCAGCGAGAAGGTGCGGCACAGCACCAGCCGGCTGTCGAGCGCCACCAGCTCGCCGCGCTCGCGCTCGCCGGCCACGCTCAGCGCCGACAGGCAGCCGAGCCCGAGCCCCGCCAGCACCGCCTGCTTGATCGCCTCGTGCTGACCCAGCGATATGCGCACCCGGGGCGTCAGGCCCAGATCGCGCATGGCCTGCTCGAACACCTCGCGGGTGCCGGAGCCCGGCTCGCGCAGGATCCAGGGTGCCTCGGCAAGATCGCCGTCCTCGAGGTCGCCGCGACTCGCCAGCGGGTGGCCGGGCGCGGCCACTACCACCAGACGATCCTCGCACCAGGGCTCGCTGACCAGCGCCGGCTCGCGGCACTCGCCCTCGATCAGCCCCAGGTCAGCCTCCAGGCGCAGCACATCGCCCACGACCTCGTGGGTGTTGCGCAGCCGCAGGCGTAGATCGGCGCGAGGATGCGCCTCGCTGAAACGCCCCACCAGGCCGGGCAGCAGGTAGGTGCCCACGGTGGCGCTGGCCGAGACGTCCAGCGTGCCGCGCAGCTCGCCTTCCGGCTCACGGGCCGCGGCGACGAAGCCCGCCATGTCGTCGAGCAGCGCCTCGGCCCGGGGCAGCAGGCCGCGCCCCAGTTCGTTGAGCACCAGCCGCCGCCCGGGGCGCTCGAACAGCGCCACGCCGAGCTGACGCTCCAGGTCGGCCAGCGCCTGGCTGGTCGACGACGGGGAGAGCGACAGCGCCTCGGCGGCGGCGCTGACCGTGCCGAGACGCGCGACGCTGGCGAAGACCTGGAGCTGGCGGAAGCTGACCTGGGGCGACATATCGGTTTTTCCGAAAAGCAGTTTCGTTATCAGCTGATAACCATTAGCGCTATTAGGGCATAGCATGGGCGCCATGAACAACGTCTCCTTCCCCACCGCCCCGATGCGCGAAGCCCTGTGGCCGGGCCTCGCCCTCTGCGCCCTGCTGACTCTCGGCGGCACCGCGCTCTCGCGGCTGCCGATGCTCGCCGAGGCCGGCGTAAGCCCGCTGGTGCCGGCGCTGCTGCTGGGCATCGTGGCCGGCAATCTGCCCCTCGCCCGCCACTTGAGCCAGACCGGCCCCGGGCTCGCCTTCGCCACCCGCCGTCTGCTGCGTGGCGGCATCGTGCTGTTCGGCCTCTCGCTGACGCTGCAGCAGGTGGCCGGCCTGGGGCCGAAGGTGCTGGTGCTGGACACGCTGGTGATCGCCGGCGTGCTGGCCGGCGGCTACGGGATCGGCACCCGACTGCTGGGGCTCGACCGCGACACCGCGCTGCTGACCAGCGCCGGCAGCGCGATCTGCGGCGCCGCCGCGGTACTGGCCACCGAGTCGACCATCCGTGCGCGCCCGGCCGCTACCTCGATGGCCGTGGCCACGGTGGTGCTGTTCGGCTCGCTGGCGATGCTGGTCTACCCGCTGCTCTATTCGCTGCTGGACCTGCCGCAGGGCCTGTTCGGCATCTACATCGGCGCCACCGTCCACGAGGTCGCCCAGGTGGTGGCCGCCGGCGAGGCGGTGGGTCCGGAGGCGCTGGCCAACGCGGTGATCGTCAAGCTGGTGCGGGTGATGCTGCTGGTGCCCTTCCTGCTGATCGTCGGCCAGTGGTGGCAACAGCGCCAGGACGGCGACGCCGAAGACGGCGATCGCGGCGGCCTGGTGATCCCCTGGTTCGCCTTCGGCTTCCTGGCCATGGTGGCGTTCAACAGCCTGGTCGCCCTGCCCGCCCCGCTGCACGCGGCCCTGGTGCAGCTCGGCCAGCTGGCACTGACCATGGCCATGGCGGCGCTGGGGTTCGAGACGCGCCTTTCCCGGCTGCGCGCCCTGGGGCCGAAGCCCTTCCTGCTGGCGCTGATCCTGTTCGCGCTGTTGGTGGGCGGCGGTGGGCTGGCCAGTGTGCTGATCATGGGATGACACCGGATAACGTAAAAGGCCGCGCCCGAGGGGCGCGGCCTTTTCCTTTCAGCCGATGAGGCGAGGCCTCACTCGAAGCTGAAGCTCGGCGCCGGGGCGTCGGGCAGCAGGGCCGCACAGGCGCGGACCTTCTCCAGCAGCGCATCAAAGGTCGGCGCCACCAGATTGACGTGGGCCAACTTGCGGCCGGGGCGCTCGCCCTTGTCATAACGGTGCAGGTGGGCGTCGTCGATCTCGAGCAGCTTCGCCGCCTCGCCCTCGCGGCCGATGACGTTGACCATGCAGGTCGGCGCGCGGGCGGCGGTGCTGCCCAGCGGCAGGCCCTGGATGGCGCGCAGGTGGTTCTCGAACTGGCTGGTCACCGCGCCGTCCTGGGTCCAGTGGCCGGAGTTGTGCACCCGGGGTGCCATCTCGTTGGCCAGCAGGCCGCCGTCGCGGGTCTGGAACAGCTCCAGGGTCAGCACGCCGACGTAGTCGAGCTCGTCGAGCAGCGCACGGATGTAGCCGTCGGCGGTCTGCTGGACGGCGTCGTCCAGGTCCGGCATCGGCGCCACGGAGTAGCGCAGGATGCCGTCGACGTGGACGTTCTCGGCCATCGGGTAGAAGGCCACCTCGCCGTCGCGACCGCGCACGGCGATGATCGACACCTCGCGCACGAAGTCGACGAAGGCCTCGACGATCAGCCGCGGGTGGTTGATCGAACGCCAGGCCTCGGCCGCATCGGCCGGGTCCTTGATCACCGCCTGGCCCTTGCCGTCGTAGCCCTCGGTGACGGACTTGGCGACCACCGGCGTGCCCAGCTCGCGCGCCGCGGCCTCCAGCGCCTCGGCGCTGTCCACCAGGCGATAGGCCGGGGTCGGGATGGCCAGGCGATCAAACAGCGCCTTCTCCTCGGCGCGGTGCTGGCAGACGCGGATCGCCTCGCTGCCGGGGTAGACCGGCTTGCGCTCCTCGATCGCCTGGACCAGCGCCACCGGCAGGTGCTCGAACTCGTAGGTGACCAGATCGACCTTCTCGAGGAAGCTCTCGAGGTGCTTCTGGTCAGTGTCGATCATGACGTCACCGATGCCCGCGCTGGGGTGGCCGGTGGTGTCGAGGAAGGTGAAGCGGTTGGCCAGCGGATAGCCCGCCAGGGCCAGCATCCGGCCGAGCTGGCCGGCTCCGAGTACGCCGATGTTCATCGTGGTTGCCTCGCTCGTCGCTCGCGGTCAGGGAAGGGGGCGCGGGTCGGGATTGTCCAGCACCGTCTGGGTCTGCTCGGCGCGGAAGGCCTCCACGGCCTCGCGCACCTCGGCATCCTGCAGGCCGACGATCTGGGACGCCATCAGGCCGGCGTTGGTGGCGCCGGCCTTGCCGATGGCCAGGGTACCCACGGCGATGCCGCCGGGCATCTGCACGATCGACAGCAGCGAATCCAGCCCCTTGAGGGCCTTGGACTCCACCGGCACGCCGAGCACCGGCAACGCGGTCTGGGAGGCCACCATGCCGGGCAGATGGGCCGCGCCGCCAGCGCCGGCGATGATCACCTGCAGGCCGCGTTCGGCAGCGGACTTGGCGTAGTCGAACAGCAGGTCCGGGGTGCGGTGGGCCGAGACGACGCGTGTCTCGTAGGGCACGCCGAGGCGCTCGAGCATGGTCACCGCATGTTCCATGACCGGCCAGTCGGACTTCGACCCCATGATCACGCCGACCCGCGGCGTCTCGTTCGATGCTGTCATCCTGGGCTCCTGAAAACGGGAATGACGCCACCTCGCAGCGCACGCCGCGGGCGGATGATGAAAATCGGGAACCCGCTATTCTAACAGAGCCGCGACGCGCCTACCTCTCCCACAGCGCCGGGAAAGGGGGCGATCGCGGCAGGTCGTCCCGATTCGATCCCTCCCTGCGGCCCCAATGTCGCCACCAGGCGACAGCGGGTTTCAAGCTTCCTGCAGATTAGCTTGATAGGGTGATGATCGAAGCGGTCGACAGGGACGCGACCACACACCCCCACACGGCACACGTGTTGAAGGAGACCGACCATGAAGCGTCAACTTTTCATTGCGGCAGCCCTGACCGGCACCCTGGCGCTGGCCGGCTGCGACCAGGCCGACGACAGCGAACAGAACGCGGCCGATACCGCCACCCAGACCGAACAGACGACCGGCAGCGAACAGGCGTCCCAGAACGACGAGCAGCAGGCCAGCAGGACCCTCGAGGGCGTGCTGGAGTTCGTCGCCACCGATACGCCGCTGCCGGACGATGCCCAGGTCACCGTCAGCCTGCTCGACGTGGCCCGCGCCGACGCGCCGGCCACCACCATCAGCGAGACCACCGTCGACGTGACCGGCAACGACCCGGTCGAGTTCGGTCTCGACTACACGACCGATCAGGTCGATCCGGGCCACGCCCACGCCGTGCGCGCCGAGATCCGCGACGACGAGGGCAATCTGCTGTGGACCACCACCCAACGCCATCAGGTCGAGGTCGGCCCGGACGCCGAGCAGGCACCGATCACCGTGAGCCTGGAGCCGGTGGCCAGCCAGGGTTCCATCGCCGGCCAGGCGCTGGAAGACACCGAGAACGCCGTGGACCAGGCCGGCGATGCCGTGGCCGACACCACCGGTGATGCCATGGATGCCGCCGGCGATGCCGCCGATGCGACTCAGGACGCCGCCGGCGATGCGGTCGACGCGACCCAGGACGCCGCCGGTGATGCCGCCGAGGCGACCGAGGAAACCGCCGAGGACGCCGCCGCCGCGACCGAAGAGGCCGCCGAGGAGGCGCACGAAGAGGTGGAGGAAATGATGGAGGACGACACCCAGTCGACTCAATAAGCCATCGCGCTCCATGACACGGCCCCGCCCGGATCGCCCGGGCGGGGCCGTCTGTCGTCGGCCAAGTGTCCGGCCGCCGGGAAAGCCCTCAACCGGCCACGGCGGTCTCCCGTCGGCTGGCGATCCAGTTCCCGGCCAGCGCCAGCACCATCACCGCCGCGCCGGCGGCCTCGGCGATCAGGCTCGGGTAGAAGACCCCGACGATGGCCGGCAGCAGCACCAGCCGCACCGGTGTCGACATGCGCGTGAACAGGTAGCCCTCCAGGGCGGCGGCGAAGGCGCCCAGCGCCAGGAAGGCGGTCAGCGTCGTCCAGGCCAGCAGCGGCAGCGGGCCGCCCATGATGATCTCCGGATTGAAGACCATGAACAGCGGGATCAGGTAGAGCCCCTTGGCGAACTTCCAGGCCTGGAAGCCGGTGTCCATCGGCCTGGCCCCGGCGATCGCCGCCCCGGCGAAGCCCGCCAGCGCGATCGGCGGGGTGACGTTGGAATCCTGCGAATACCAGAACACCACCAGGTGGGCGATCAGCAGCGGCACGCCGAACTCCGAGGTCAGCGCCGGGCCCACCAGCACGATCAGCACGATGTAGCTGGCGGTCACCGGCAGCCCCATGCCCAGCACCAGGCTGGCCAGCAGCACCATCACCAGCGCCAGCAGCAGGTTGCCGTCGGAGAACGCCATCATCATGGCCGAGAACTTGAGCCCCAGCCCGGTGAGGCCCACCACCCCGACGATGATGCCCGCCACGGCGCAGGCCATGGACACCGCCACGGCATTGCGCGCACCGAGCTCCAGCCCCTCGATCACCTTGAGCGCACCGAGCTTCAGCGCCTGGACCAGCGCCGCCCCGGTGACCGGCTCGCCGCGCCTGGGCGCGACGAACAAGAACCACACCGCGAAGCGCAGCGCCGCCACCGCCAGCATGGTGAGGATGGCGTAGTAGCCCACCCGCATCGGCGACATGTTCATCACCAGCAGCCACACCAGCACCGCGAGCGGCAGCAGGAAGTGCCAGCCGGCGCCCATCACGTCGCGCAGCTGCGGCAACTCGCTTTTGGCCATGCCCTGCATGCCCTGCTTCAGGGCGATGATGTGCACGAACAGATAGACGGTGCCGAAGTACATGATGGCCGGGAGGATGCTGACCTTGACCACCTCCAGGTAGGGCATCCGCGTGTACTCGGCGATCAAAAAGGCGCCGGCGCCCATCAGCGGCGGCATGATCTGGCCGCCGGTGGAAGCCGCCGCCTCGATGCCGCCGGCCTGGTGGGGCTTGTAGCCCAGGCGCTTCATCAGCGGGATGGTGAAGGCACCGGTGGTCACCACGTTGGCGATGGCGCTGCCGGAGATCGAGCCCATGCCGGCCGAGGCGATGACCGCCGCCTTGGCCGGCCCGCCGCGCTGGCGACCGGTGGCGGCGTAGGCCAGGTCGATGAAGAACTTGCCGGCGCCGGTGATCTCGAGGAAGGCGCCGAACAGCACGAAGATGAAGATATAGGTCGCCGCCACGCCCATGGGCAGCCCGAAGATGCCCTCCTGCCCCAGGTAGAGCTGGCCGACCAGGCGATCCAGCCCGTAGCCGCGGTGCTCGAGGATGCCGGGCAGCCATTCGCCGAGCCAGGGCAGCTCGCCGCGGGGGCCGGAGAAGGCGTAGAGGATCGCCAGCACGCCGATCACCGTCATGCCGAACCCCACCGCCCGGCGGCTGGCTTCCAGCACGGTGACGGTGGCGATGATGCCGACCGTGATGTCGGTCTGGCTCCAGAAACCGGCGCGATTGATGATCTCGTCGAGATACAGCGCCATGTAGCCGCCGGTGATCACCGCCCCAGCGAAAAACGCCAGGTCGATCGCCCCGCCCAGGGGCCCCCTTCCGTGCCGGGCGCCGAACACCGGAAACATCAGGAACGCCAGCATCATGATCAGCGCCAGGTGGATGCTGCGCTGGTAGAAGAGCCCCAGCGGCTCGATGCCGGCGGAGTAGAGCTGGAACAGCGACAGCGCCACGGCCACCAGGCTGATCAGCCACAGCACCGGGCGCGAGTGCGGCGCCTGGCTGCCGGGGACGATGGGGGAAGCACCCGCTTCGCTCATGGGCGTGTCTCTCTTCTTGAAGTTGGATGAAAGCCAGAAGTTGCTCGACGGTGCAGGTCGTTCATTATCAGGCGCCCTCGTCGTCGGGCATCGCGGCCTCCAGGGCCAGCGTCACCCGCTCGTTGGCGGCGAGCTCGCTCAGGCTCACGACCACCGGCGACTCGGCCGCATCGGGATACCCTCCGCCGGCGTCGCAGTCCCGGGCGGCGTCCAGCAGGGTCGCCAGCGGCGCGCCTCCGGGGCGACCGACCAGGCGATGATCGACGCGCGGCGACCCGACCCGAAGCCGGTAGGCATCGCCGGGCACCGGCTCGTCGATGGCCTCGATCCAGTAGCCGCCGCGACCGTCGGAGACCTGGCGGCCGCGGCCGGGAATGTGGTCGAGGCCGGCGGCGAAGTCCGGCAGGTGGCTGCGCTGGAGCACCATGTGTCCGGCGACGTTGCGATAGCAGTCGTGGACGGTGAAACCCTCCACCGAATGGTTCCAGGCCAGGCACCAGCCCTCGCCTTCCGGCATCGGCAGGCGTACCAGCGGCCGGTGCTCGGCGTCGCGGACCGTCAGCTCATGGCTGGGGCAGTCGGCCAGCGCCGGCGGCGCCAGCCCGCCGAGCAGCAGCGCCGCCAGCAGGGCGTTGACCCACACTCGCCACGACGACGGGGCGAGCCTGACGGCTCGCCCCGGGGTCATCGAACACCTCATCGCGGCGCCCCTCAGGGACGCTGACGGTCGGCGATCTCGGCGCCCACTTCCTCGTAGTAACGCAGCGCGCCGGGATGGAAGGCGATCGGCGTGGACTCGACGCTGAAGTCGACGGTGGTGTCGTTGGCCGCCGGATGGATGGCGATCAGCTGATCGGTGTGCTCGAACAGCGTCTGGGTGATCCGATAGGCCAGCTCCTCGTCCATCTCGCTGCTCACCGCCAGCACGTTGGGGATGCCGATGGTCTGCACCGCCTCTTCCATGCCCTCGTAGAGGCCGGACTTGAGCTCATAGGCGGCGAACACCGGTTCCTCGGCCTGGGCGTTGGCGATCTCCTCGTCGGAGAGGCCGATCAGGCGGATGTCGCGGGTGGTGGCCAGATTCATGATCGAGCTGGTGGGCGGGCCCACGCTCCAGAAGCCGGCGTCGATGTCGCCGTCGCGGATGGCGTCGGCGGTCTCGTTGAAGTTGAGGCGGCGAGCGTCGATGTCGTCGTAGGTGATGCCGTTGGCCTCCAGCAGGGTGCTGGCGTTGATCTCGGTGCCGCTGCCCGGCGCGCCCACCGAGACGACCTTGCCTTCCAGGTCGGAGAGCGACTCGATGCCGGAATCGGCCATGGTCACGATCTGCACGGCATTGGGGTAGATCGACGCCAGGGCGCGGATGTTCTCGAGCTGACGGCCCTCGAAGTCGCCGGTGCCGTTGTAGGCCTGATAGACGGTGTCGGCCAGCGCCAGCGCCAGGTCGGAGTCGCCGCGCCAGACCAGCCCCATGTTCTCCACCGAGGCGCCGGTGACCTCGGCCACGGCGTCGAAGCCCTCGACGTGCTCGTTGATCAGCTCGGCGAGGCCGCCGCCGTAGGGATAGTAGGTGCCGCCGGTGCCGCCGGTGGCGATGGACAGCTGCTGCTGGGCCAGGGCCGCGGGGGCCGCCACCAGCAGAGTGGCGGCGAGGGCCGTCTTGAGTGCGCTCATGAAGCCTCCTACAGACGATTCGAGGGAATTGTTGTGCTTGTTCGAGCGATGCCGGCTCGGTCGATAACTGGCCGGCGCGCCTGGAAAAACGCTAGCAGTCCCCGCGCGGCGGGGCCACACCACCAACGTCGATACGGCGACTACTTTAGCGCTTCCTGCGCGCAGGCCAGGGTCCACCTTTCAACGCCGCCTTCACTCGCCGACCAGCTCCTTCACCTTGCCGACGATATGCGCACCGATCGGCAGCGCCGAGGTGGCCGCCGGCGACGGGGCGTTGCCCACGTTCACCGTGCGTGGCGTGTTGACGAACAGGAAGTCGTCGACCAGCTTGCCGTCCCGCGACACCGCCTGGGCACGTACCCCGGCCGGATAGGGCTCCAGGTCATCGAGGGTCAGGCTCGGGCAGTACTTGCGCACCAGCTCCAGGTAGCCACGCTTGTGCAACGAGTTCTTCATCTCCTTGAGCCCCGGGCGCAGGTTGCGCCCCAGCACCCGCAGGATGCCGGGATCGGTGAACATCCGCGCCAGATCGACCGGCGAGACGTCGCGCTTGCGATACCCCTCGCGCTTGAAGGCCAGCACGGCGTTGGGCCCCACGGTGACCGAACCGTCGATCATGCGCGTCAGGTGCACGCCGAGAAACGGCATCGACGGGTTCGGAATCGGATAGATCAGGTGATTGACGATGGCATTGTGACGCTCGGGCAGCCGGTAGTATTCGCCGCGGAAGGGGCAGATGGTGAACCCCGGGTCCTGGCCCAGCATGCGCACCACTCGATCGGCCATCAGCCCCGAGCAGGTCACGAGATAGCGCCCGCTGAACTCGCCGGCAGCGGTCGTCACCACCACTTCCTGGCGTCGTTCCTGGAGCCCGGTGACCTCGGCGCCAACGCGGATGTCACCGCCCATCCGCTCGAATTCGGCCGCCATCGCACGGGTCACGGCCCGATAATCGACGATGCCGCTGGACGGCACGAAGATGCCGCCGACGCCGGTGATGTTGGGCTCACGCTCCTTAAGCTCGCCCCCCGACAGCCACTCCCGCTCCAGGCCGTTGGCCTCGGTGCGCTCCCACAGCGCCTGCATGCGCTGCATCTCCAGGTCATTGGTGGCCACCAGCAGCTTGCCGCAGCTGGCGTAAGGAATGCCGTGTTCGTCGCAGAAGGCCTTGGTGGCGCGGTTGCCCTCCAGGCAGAAGCGCGCCTTGAGGCTGCCCGGGGTGTAGTAGACCCCGGCGTGGATCACGCCGCTGTTGTGCCCGGTCTGGTGGCAGGCCGGCTCATGCTCCTTCTCCAGCACCAGCATCCGGCGATCCGGATAGGCCTGCTTGAGCTGCATGGCGGTGGACATGCCGAGAATGCCTCCGCCGATGATGATGAAATCGTACATGCCGTCCTCGTTGCGATGAGCGAGGGCCACGCCGCGGAGACGGCGTGGCCCGGTCATGCCCCTTTATACTCTCAGGGCGCGATTCGACGTCGCCGCCCGCTTCAACGCTGGGGACGCGTCGCGGCATGGGTGAAATAGCCACGCTGGCGCATCAGCTCGCGGCGCAGCTCCGGGTGCGGCGTGAAGCGGTCCCGGCCGTGCAGCCAGAAGTGGTTGTTGATCAGCAGGAAGCTACCCACCGGGTTGGGCACCGACAGGGTCGCCGCGCTGCCCTCCAGCGATTCGGAGAGATCGCACAGCCAGTTGCCCTCCTCGAAGTCCTTCGGCTGCACGAACTGGTCGATGTAGGACATGATCGGCCGCCCCTCGCGGTCCACGTCGAACACCGGATGGAAGACGTCCTTGGCGACGTTCTTGCTGGGCGGCGCCGCCCAGCGCATCCCGCGGTGCGCCAGCGGATGGCGATAGAAGCGCTCCAGGTCCTCCCAGTCGTCCAGGTGCAGCAGCAGCGAGTCGCCGCCCTGCATGTGCCGCTCGTCGATCTTCATCATCAGCACGTAGTCGGTGTCCTGCTCGACGAAGGTGCCGTCGTTGTGCAGCTCCATCACCCGATGCGGCTGGCGCAGGTAGCTGTCGGACTCGTCGACGTTCCTGACCACGAAGCGGGCATAGAACTGGCCGCTCATGGCATCGAAGTTGGAGCGCCCCATCAGGTGCGCCACGGCGGTGGCGAACTTGACCATCTCCTCGGCCTGGGCCACGTCGTCCAGGCCCTCGGGCACCACCTGCAGTCCGCCGGTCGCGCGGTCCACCAGGGTATTGATCAGCACCGGCTGCAGGGTGTTGCCACACAGGTCGTCGAGGAGCTTCGCCACCCGGAAGCGCAGCATCGACTTGTACTCCAGTGCCTGCACCGGCCACTCGGCCACGGCCTCGACGAAGGCCGTGACCACCTCGCGGGAGAAGGTCATCTGCAGCAGGCGCGGCGACTGGGCCGACGGCGTCAGGGTGAAGCCCTGCAGGTCGGCGGGCAGCGGCATGGCGAGTTCGGGGATCCGGGTCAGCGCGGTCATCGGGAGGCTCCAGGGCGTCGAGGGTCGATGAATCAAAAATATCTACATTTTTATAAAACATCAACAAATTCCCGTCGTCCCTGCATCTTCCCCGCGCCCGGACATTCCGACCACAGACCAAAAACACCGGGGATTCAACCGCATCGGAGACCGCGCTTTGCCCTGTCCGCCCCTGGCCTTGCCATCCCCGCCATCGGCCGATTCAGCGGGCAATGAATCTTGCGCCATCCGCCTTTCGACCACTGGCGAAACGCGTCAAAAGGCTTCATGCTGTAGCGGTCGATTCTGTCCTGTGGAGCATCATGAGCACGGCAAGCCCATCCAACGCGGAAATCCTCGACCCTCCGCGACGATGCCCTGACCTCGACGTCAGGGACCTGGAACAACGTACGCGCCTCATGCGCATCATCACTCGGCTGATCGCCGTATCGGATCTCGGCAACCGCGAGATCGCCCGTCGCGCGGGCCTGCCGATGCAGAAGATCAGCGACCTTCTCGCCGGACGCCTGGAGCAGCTCACCCTCGACGAGCTACAGGCACTGCGCAGCACCATCGACCACGAACTCACGCCGCCCTAGCCGTCAGGCGACCCGCTCGCCCGCGCACTGGGCCCGGGCCGGTCTCGCCGGCCCTTCCACCTCATGGATTCGAGAGATCAGGGAGAATCCCGATGCGCCACCTCGTGACCGGCCTGCTGCTGGCCGCCTCGCTGCCCGCCCTGGCCGATGGCCAGGCCACCCTCGAGAGCCGCTCCGACCAGGGCACCGCCACCATGGAAGTCCGCTGGGCGGGCGATGACCTGCGCATGGACTTCCCCCGGCAGGCCCAGGCGGGCTTCATGCTGCTCAAGGACGGCAACGGCTACATGGTCACCCGGATGCAGGGCCAGACCCTGGTCATGGACATGGCCCGCCTCAAGCAGATGGCCGAGAGCATGGGCGGCGATCAGGCCATGGCCGGCGTGACCAGCCAGCAGGCCGACTCGGTCGAACGGCTCGAGGCCACCGGCGAACGCGAGATCATCGCCGGCCTGGAGGGCGAGGTCTATGCGCTGACGTGGACCGACAAGGCCGGCAACGCCCATGACGACACCCTGGTGCTGAGCGACGACGATCAGGTACGTGAGCTGATGCGTGCCTTCCACGCCTATCAACGCACCATGACCGGCGAATCCGACCCGATCGCCTCGGCGCTGGAGGAAGAGGGGCTCGGCATGCTGCGCTTCGGCGACCGCTTCCGCATCGCCTCGCTGTCCGACGAGGCCCCAGCGGCAAGCGCCTTCGAGCTGCCCGAGGACGCCATGAGCATGGAAGACATGATGAACCAGGCGCTCTCCCAGTAAGCCGACGGCCGCAGGGCACGCCCTGCCCGAAAGCACGAACGGCGCCGCCCCGAGGGGCGGCGCCGTCGCGTCTCGGGGCCCTGCCGGGGCGAGCTAGTCGGGGCGGTCGGTCACCGCCCCGGTCGAGGCGGAGCTGACCATCCGCGCGTACTTGGCCAGTACCCCGCGGGTGTAGCGCGGCGCCGGCCGCTGCCAGGCGGCATGGCGTCGTTCGAGTTCCTCGACGGTGAGCGCGACATCGAGGGTGTCGGCCTCGGCATCGATGGTGATGGTGTCGCCATCCTCGAGCAGCGCCAGGGGGCCGCCGTCGAAGGCCTCCGGCGTCACGTGGCCGACCACGAAGCCGTGACTGCCGCCGGAGAAGCGGCCGTCGGTGATCAGCGCCACCTCGCTGCCGAGTCCGCGCCCCATGATCGCCGAGGTCGGGGTCAGCATCTCGCGCATGCCGGGCCCGCCGCGGGGCCCCTCGTAGCGGATCACCACCACGTCGCCGGCCACCACGCTGCCGTCGTTGATGCGCGCCTGGGCCTCCTCCTCGGAGCCGAACACCCGGGCCCGGCCGGAGAAGCGCGTGCCCTCCTTGCCGGTGATCTTGGCCACCGCGCCCTCCGGGGCCAGGTTGCCGTGCAGCACGCGCAGGTGGCTCTGGGCCTTCAGCGGCGCCTCGAGGGGCGCGATGATCGCCTGCCCCTCGGGGTAAGGCACGACCTCGGCCAGGTTCTCGGCCAGGGTGGCGCCGGTCACGGTCAGGCAGTCGCCATGCAGCAGCCCGGCGTCGAGCAGGGTCTTCATCAGCGGCTGGATGCCGCCGATCTCGACCAGCTCGCTCATCATGTACTGGCCGCTGGGCCGCAGGTCGGCGAGCACCGGCACCCGCTTGCCGATCGCCGTGAAGTCGTCGAGGGAAAGCGACACGCCGATGGCGTCGGCCATGGCGATCAGGTGCAGCACCGCATTGGTGGAGCCGCCCAGGGCGATCACCACGGTGATGGCGTTCTCGAAGGCCTCGCGGGTCATGATGTCCGAGGGCGTGATGTCGCGCTCGAGCAGGGTCAGCACCGCCTCCCCCGCCGCCCGGCTGTCGTCGCGCTTGGTCTGGGACACGGCGTTCTGCGCCGAGCTGCCGGGCAGGCTCATGCCCAGCGCCTCGATGGCCGAGGCCATGGTGTTGGCGGTGTACATGCCGCCGCAGGCACCGGGCCCGGGAATCGCCGTCTCCTCGATCCGCTTGACGTCGATGAGGTCGAGATCGCCGCGGCTGTGGGCGCCCATGGCCTCGAACACCGAGACGATGTCGGTGTGCCCCTCGCCGGGCAGGATGGTGCCGCCGTAGACGAAGACGCTGGGCCGGTCGAGCCGCGCCAGGCCGATCAGGCAGCCGGGCATGTTCTTGTCGCAGCCGCCGATGGCCACCAGGCCATCGAAGCCCTCGCAGCCGGCCACCGTCTCGATGGAATCGGCGATCACCTCCCGCGACACCAGTGAATACTTCATGCCCTCGGTGCCGTTGGCGATGCCGTCGGAGATGGTGATGGTGTTGAAGATCACGCCCTTGCCGCCGGCCGCATCGGCACCAGCGCTGGCCTGCTCGGCGAGCTCGCCGATGTGGCTGTTGCAGGGCGTGACGCGGCTCCAGGTGGACGCAATGCCCACCTGGGGCCTGGTGAAGTCGGCGTCGTTGAAGCCCACCGCGCGCAGCATGGCGCGGCTGGCCGACTTGCCGACGCCGTCCACCACCGGGGCGGAATGGCGGCGGCGGGGATCCTGTGGCGTGTCACTCATGGCGCGGCTCCTCCGTCAGGTCGGGATGACCTTCAGAGGGTGGCCGTCATCCGCCGGCCTGGCAACCGTTCAGGCCGTACGCCGCACCGCGGCCGGGCGCCACCAGGCCACCAGCAGCGCCACCGCGCTGGAGGCCAGAAGCGCACCGAGGAAGGGCGGCAGGGTCGGCACCCCGCCGGGAAAGCTCGCCGCCAGCAGGCCATCGAGGGCACTGCCCGAGGCGACCCACCCCGGCAGCACCGCGCCCGCCAGCCCGGCGAGACCGCCGGCCAGCGCCGCCATGGCGCTCATCCGCGCCCACAGCCCCAGCAGCACCGGCACCACGATGGCCGCGCACAGCAGATCGGCGATCAGGAACAGTCGCAGCACCGAGAGCCCCTGCAGGGCGATCGCCACCACCGGCACCATCAGCGCCACGGTGACCCACCGCGCCGCCCTGAGCGACAGGCCGCGACGGCCGCTGCCGGCCACCACCAGCGAGGCGATGCCGTTCTGCAGGGTATCGACGCTGGAGGCCACCAGGGTCACCGCCAGCACCAGCGCCGGCAGCGCCAGCCAGCCCGGCGCCTCGGCGAGCAGCGCGAAGAACGGGATCGGCGGCTCGCCCAGCGACACGCCCGCCATGGCGGCCAGCATGCCGAGGCCGCCGACCACCGCCACCACCAGCACGGTGATGCCGCCGCCCAGCCAGGCGCCGCGCCCCAGCGCCCGGTCGTCCCGGGCCGCCCACACCCGCTGCCAGTAGCCCTGATGGAAGAGGTTGGCCGCGGTCACCGCGATCACCAGCGTCAGCGCCACGGACAGGGCATCCGCGGCGGGGATCGACGGCAGCGCGGCCTCGGCCGGCAGCTCGGGCAACCGGGCCAGCGCCACGCCGCCCACCACCCCCAGCAGGGCCAGCAGCAGCCAGGCCTGCCAGCGGTCGGTGGCCAGGCTCGCACGCAGCCCGCCCAGCGCGGTGTAGAGCAGGGTCGCCACCGCCACGCCGACCACCACCAGCGCCACCGGGACGTCCGACAGCAGCCCGGTGATGGCGCCGATGGCGGTCAGCTCGGCGGCCAGGAAGCAGCCCATGTACAGCACCGAGACCAGCGCCACCCAGCGGCGGATGCCGGCGCCGAAACAGGCCTCGGCGTACTCGCCGATGCTGCGCCCCTCCGGCAGGCGACGGCGGATGGCCGGGCCGAAGGCGCCGAGCACGATGAACGGCAGCGCCGAGCCGATGGCATAGCCGGCCAGACCCAGCGGGCCGACGAAGGCGCCGATCTCGGGCGGCGCGAAGAGGATCCAGGCCCCCATGCCGGAGGCCAGGAAGGAGAGCCCCAGGGTCGGGGCCGACTGGGAGTTGCGGGCGGTAACGTAGTCGTCGAGCGGGCCGTCGGCCCGGCGGGCACGCAGGCCCAGAACGGTGAAACACAAAAGCGCCGCGCCAAGCACGGCTGACGTCAGATAAGGCATGTCGCACTTCCTCCGCCGGTGTGAACCGGATCAGGTTCCAGGGTCAGCGACGCACGCTCTCTCAGCCCCGCCGATGCCGGCGAGACTCCCCTGGCGACAGTGAATGGATTGTAGTGGCGATCCTCAAGACAGGGCCAAAATGGCCGATATCCGGATTGCCACGCCAGCATGACACATCCTTCCCGCCATTCGAACAACCAGCCCGGACCCCGCCATGCCGTTTACCGAAGCCAAGGAACACGCCCCCGGTTGCCTGCACCGGATCTTCGCCGAGCCCTACGCCGCCTTCGACAACGGCGTCCCCGAGCGCCAGCTGCACCTGCGCATCGCCCTCCAGGCGCTGCTGGAGGCGCCGATGCGCGAAGGGCGACTGACGCTCAGGGTGATCCACGGCTGGGAGAACGGCGGCTGCGCCCCCGAAGACCTGCGACATGGCGACCATGCGCTGGGCAAGACGGCCGACCTGCGTGCGATCGCCGAGCGCTACCAGCAGGCGCTGGACCGTCTCGCCCCGCTGCCGGGCGAGGCCGACAGCCTGCTCGCCGAGCCGCTGGCCAGTGCCATCGCCGGCGCCGAGGCCGACGGCCTCGAGGTCGACTCAGAGACTCGAGACAACCCGGCCCGCTGGCCGGCGTTTCCCCGCGGCCTGTCGCTGTATACCTTCTTCAAGGTCTATCACCGCCTGACCTACGGCGAGGACGAGGCCTACCGCTCGATCCGCTGCAATACGCCCGAGGGCAGCCGCGAGATCCACGAATTCCATCTGGAGGAAGGCGAATTCGCCATCGTTCGCCCCGCCGCCGACGAACCCGGCGAGTGCGTGCTGGTGCTGCACGTGGGCCAACTGGAACCGCTGAGCGAGCTGCTGGAGATGGCCCATATCCGCCCCTAGGCGATACCGGAGCGGGGCCTCAGGAGGAGGCAGAAGCTTCCATGGAAGGGGCCAGGATCGCCTGAGACGTCATTGATCTTTAGCGCTTCGGAGGCGACCAGCGGCCCCCTACTCACCGCTGCCGTTCAAGGCAACAGCAGCTTCGCGGTGAGGTTGAGGGTGTCCGAGGCGCTCACCCCCTCGTCGTAGAAGTTGTGCTCATAGCTGGCCGTGAACTGCACCGGATACTCCTGAATCCTCACCAGCTTGTTGAGCGCAACGCCCAGGGGCAGGCTCACCCAATCATGCTGCTCCCAGTCATAGGTGATCGACATGTCGGAGGCCCCCGCCGACCAACCATTCCCGAGGCTGTAGTTCACGATCGGCTGCACGATCGAGATATTCACGTCGCGGTAGTCGTCGTCTCCCGCCACCGTGAACACGTTCTGGTTGAACAGCCCCCATATCCCCCAGGGTTGGCTGGCCACGAAGCCCACGGCGGGACCGAGGCCCCATTTCTCGGCGCTCAGGCCGTCTTCCCCGGTCGGCAACAGCGCTACCGCACCCACGCCGAATCGCCCCCATGACCGGTCGAAGGTCACCAGGTCGAAGAGTGTCATGTCGGACCAGCCGCTCGAGTCATTCGGCGAGTCGGTCACGTAAGGCGCGGTGAGCCGGAAGATGTTGCTGGAGTCGCCCAGCGAGAACGGAATGGCGGCGCGGAACTGCATGCGGTTTCCGTCCTCGTCGTCGAGGTTGTGGTACCGGTACGTGTAGAAGTCCTGCAGCTGGAAGGCCATGACGGAGGCCGTCGGATCATTGGCTTCCGAGCCCAGGCCATCTTGCTGAGCGCTGGCTATCCCCGGGGAAAACATGGCAAAGAAGGTGGCGATCATCAGTGCATTTCGTGCAAGCATCCGTGGCTCCCTGGTCTCCGGTTTTCTTTCCCCATGCCCGGATAGGCATGCCCACAGCAGGCAGGCACGTTTCATGTCCGCAGACGTGGCACCCGTGATGCCCCACGGATGGCTCGCTGGCGCACCTGCAGAGCCAAAGCCGAAGGAAACTCGCGAGGGGGGAAATCTCCCTCGGCCCCAGCAACGCTTACTGCCGCGAGACCCTGATGCGCACGGGGTCGGCCGCCTCGCCGGCGAAGGGATCAACGTGCTCCGTACTGGTGAACAGCAGCTCACCGTCGTGAACGATCCGTGCCCGCAGTCCGTAAGTCATGCGCTCGTCGATGGCCTGAGGATCATAGACCAGCCGGAACGGATAAGGGGGCTGGGCGCCCTCGACGGTGTAGGTGTAATCGGTGAGCACGGTGGCGGGCGCATCCGCGCGCGACTGATCCTCGAGCGTCACGATGACCTCGGCTCCCGGGGGCAGCGCCATGCGCTCGCGATACCACACCTCGCCGCTGATGACCCGCATCAGGGAGTTGTCCGGCTGCTGCATCGACGACTCCCCCGCCCTCTGTGGCTGACTGCATGCCGCCAGCAACAGGACGAGAGTGCCAATCATCCAGGGACCGGTCACTGCCGCGATTCCGTTTTTCGATCTCATTGATGACTCCTTCATGTACCAGGGCAGAGAGAAGACTCGTCACCGCTGGCCGCGTCACCCCGGATAGGCCCGTGGCGCCAAGGCGGGTTCATTCCCGTCGACACTCCATCAAGTTAGCAAGGTTTCCACGTACCGCCAGAGCAAGCGGGAGGCCTGACATGACCCGGGTCATGGAATCCCCCGGGCGCCGAACGCCGTACCGTCTACCGGGCAAGCCGCCCCAACCACGACGGCCCCGCCTCTCCCGAGGCGGGGCCGTCGATGATCGCCGAGCGGGATGGGATCAGCTCAGCGAGATGGTGCTGTTGATGCCGCCGGAGACGTTTTCCGGCTCGAACCAGCGGGCGGTGACGGTCTTGGTCTGGGTCCAGAAGCCGATCGCCTGCTTGCCGTTGGGTCCCAGGTCGCCGAGCTTGGAGGCCCGCGAGCCGGTGAAGCTGAAGTAGGCCACCGGCACCGGAATCGGCACGTTGATGCCCACCTGGCCGACGTCGATCTCGGTCTCGAAGCGGCGAGCCACCCAGCCGGAGTTGGTGAAGATCGAGGTGCCGTTGCCGTTGGGATTGGCGTTGATGAACTCGATCGCCTCGTCGAGCGTCTCGGCGCTCACCACGCACAGCACCGGGCCGAAGATCTCCTCGCGGTAGATGGTCATCTCGGCGGTCACGTCGGCGAACAGGGTCGGGCCGACGAAGTTGCCCTCCGGATAGCCCTCGACCTCACGGCCACGACCGTCGACCAGCAGCCGGGCGCCCTCCTGCTCGCCGGCGGCGATCAGGTCCTCCACCCGCGCCTTGGCGGCCGGCGACACCAGCGGGCCGAGGTCGGCGTCACGCTGGGTGCCGGGGCCGACCTTCATGTGGCGGGCGCCCTCGACCAGCTCGTCCAGCCAGTCGCGAGCCTCGCCCACCAGCACCACCACCGAGTTGGCCATGCAGCGCTGGCCGGCGGCGCCGAAGGCCGAGCCCAGCAGGTTGTTGATGGCCTGGCTGCGGTTGGCGTCGGGCATCACCACACAGTGGTTCTTGGCCCCCATCATCGCCTGGGCGCGCTTGCCGGCCTCGGCGGCGCGGCGATAGAGCTGGGTGCCGACGTGGGTCGAGCCGATGAACGACACCGCCTTGATGTCCGGATGATCGCAGAGGCGATTGGCCACGTCCGGGCCGCCGTGGACCACGTTGAGCACGCCGGCCGGCACGCCGGCCTCGTGGGCCAGCTCGACCAGCCGCATGGTCGAGCTCGGATCCTGCTCGGAGGGCTTGAGCACGAAGGTGTTTCCGGTGGCGATGGCCAGCGGGAACATGAAGCACGGCAGCATGATCGGGAAGTTGAAGGCGGTGATCCCGGCGCCCACGCCCAGCGGCTGATTGAGGGTGTAGACGTCGACCTCGGTGGCGGCGTTCTCGGCCAGCTCGCCGAGCTGCAGCGAGGTGATCGAGCAGGCGTGCTCCACCACCTCGAGGCCACGACCCACCTCGCCGGCGGCGTCCGGCAGGGTCTTGCCGTGCTCCTCGGTGATCAGCGCGGCCAGCTCCTCGGTGTGCTCGCGGATCAGCGCCTGCAGCTTCAGCATGATGCGCTGACGCTTGGCCAGCGGCGTGCGACGCCATTCCTGGAAGGCTGCCCTGGCGCTGGCCACGGCGCGATCGACCTCCTCCAGGGTGCAGAACGGCACCCGGGCGACCACCTCCTGGGTGGCCGGATTGAGTACGTCGCGCCATTCCTGGCTCTGCGAGGTGACGGCCTGGCCATCGATATACAGCGGGATCTCTCTGACGGACATCTAGCGGCTCCTTTGGCGGCCCCGGGGAGAGGCTCCCTGCCCTCCCCCGGGTTCGCGGTTTGTGATTGTTATCCGATGTTCGGCCCCGTTAATGCATCGACGGGGCCGGATCGAGAACAGCGAAACGCTCATGCGGGGCTCATGATTACCGAGCCATCGAGTGTAGGGAGGCCGCGAATCGCCAGGCAACCAGGGGGCGACCAATGGACGACGGCCGGCCACGCCGAACGGGACCGGCCTCGTATCGTCAAAGGACGATAAAGGTTTGCTATCAACTTGTTCAGGAAAGAAAAATGGCAGTCGCCCCAGTCATCACTAAGCTATGTGAAAGAGGCTAGAGGCCCGCTTGGATGTACCGGATTCCCGGCATTCGGCAACAAGGGCGGCGACGTGACCTCTATCGATACTGGAGCACACGACCACGCGATGAAGGAGTACGAGATGGGTGACGCAACACAGCAAGGCGGCGCGGGCAAGTGCCCGGTCATGCACGGCGGCATGACCGAAACCGGCACCTCGGTCATGGACTGGTGGCCCAATGCCCTCAACCTCGACATCCTCCACCAGCACGACCGCAAGACCGACCCGATGGGCGACGACTTCGACTATCGCCAGGAAGTCCGCAAGCTCGACTTCGAGGCGCTGAAGAAGGACATGCACGCCCTGATGACCGACAGTCAGGCGTGGTGGCCGGCCGACTGGGGCCACTACGGCGGCCTGATGATCCGCATGGCCTGGCACGCCGCCGGCTCCTACCGCATCGCCGACGGCCGAGGCGGCGGCGGCACCGGCAACCAGCGCTTCGCCCCGCTCAACAGCTGGCCGGACAATGGCAACCTCGACAAGGCACGGCGCCTGCTGTGGCCGCTTAAGAAGAAGTACGGCAACAAGGTCAGCTGGGCCGACCTGTTCATCCTCGCCGGCAACGTCGCCTACGAGTCCATGGGCTTCAAGACCTTCGGCTTCTCCTTCGGTCGCGAGGACATCTGGCATCCCGAGAAGGACGTCTACTGGGGCGCCGAGAAGGAATGGCTGGCCCCCTCCGATGAGCGCTACGGCGACGTCGACAAGCCCGACACCATGGAGAACCCGCTGGCCGCGGTGCAGATGGGCCTGATCTACGTGAACCCCGAGGGGGTCAATGGCCAGCCCGACCCGCTGAAGACCGCCGAACAGGTTCGCGAGACCTTCTCCCGCATGGCCATGAACGACGAGGAAACCGCGGCGCTGACCGCCGGCGGCCACACCGTCGGCAAGACCCACGGCAACGGCGATGCCGACGCCCTGGGGCCGGAGCCGGAAGCCGCGGACGTGGAGGCCCAGGGTTTCGGCTGGCTCAACCCGAACCAGCAGGGCAAGGCCACCAACGCCGTCACCTCCGGCCTCGAGGGCGCCTGGACCAAGAACCCCACCCAGTTCGACATGGGCTACTTCGACATGCTGTTCGGGCATGAGTGGGAGGTCACCAAGAGCCCCGCCGGCGCCAACCAGTGGGAGCCCGTCGACATCAAGGAGGAGGACAAGCCGGTCGATCCCACCGACCCGTCCGTCCGCCACAACCCGATGATGACCGACGCCGACATGGCGATGAAGATGGACCCGACCTACCGGGCCATCTGCGAGAAGTTCATGAAGGATCCGGAATACTTCAAGGACTGCTTCGCCCGCGCCTGGTTCAAGCTGACCCACCGCGACATGGGCCCGAAGACCCGCTACATCGGCCCGGAAGTGCCGGACGAGGACCTGATCTGGCAGGACCCGGTACCGGCCGGCAACATCAACTATTCGGTCGAGGCCGCCAAGCAGAAGATCGCCGAAAGCGACCTGTCCATCGGCGAGATGGTCGCCACCGCCTGGGACAGCGCCCGCACCTACCGCGGCTCCGACATGCGCGGCGGCGCCAACGGCGCGCACATCCGCCTGGCGCCACAGAAGGACTGGCCGGGGAACGAGCCCGAGCGCCTGAACAAGGTGTTGAAGGTCTACGAGGGCATCGCCGCCGAGACCGGCGCCAGCCTGGCCGACCTCATCGTGCTGGGCGGCAGCGTCGGCATCGAGCGAGCGGCCCGTGCGGCCGGCCACGACATCCTGGTGCCGTTCTCGCCGGGCCGCGGCGATGCCAGCGCCGAGATGACCGACGCCGACTCCTTCGAACCGCTGGAGCCGGTGGCCGACGGCTTCCGTAACTGGCTGAAGCAGGACTATGTGGTCAAGCCCGAGGAGCTGCTGCTCGACCGCGCTCAGCTGATGGGCCTCACCGCCCCCGAAATGACCGTGCTGATGGGCGGCATGCGCATGCTGGGCACCAACCACGGCGGCAGCAAGCACGGCGTGTTCACCGACCGCGAGGGTCAGCTGAGCAACGACTTCTTCGTCAACCTGACCGACATGGCCAACCACTGGAAGCCCGCCGGCAAGGGCCTCTACGAGATCCGCGACCGCAAGACCGATCGGGTGAAGTGGACCGCCACCCGCATCGACCTGGTGTTCGGCTCCAATTCCGTCCTGCGCTCCTACGCGGAGGTCTACGCTCAGGACGACAACGAGGCCAAGTTCGTGAAGGACTTCGTGGCCGCCTGGACCAAGGTCATGAACGCCGACCGCTTCGATCTCGAACTGGGCTGATCACCCACCCGACGGCCGCCGCACCCCGCGGCGGTCCCCGACGACATCGCGCCGGCCCTCGTGGCCGGCGCGCTTCGTTGTGGGCGCCCGCTGTCTTGCTCGGCCGCTATCCGGGCGTATCGACCGTCTTCTCATCGATTAGACGGCATCGCCGTATCCGCCTAGGCTAGCCTCTCCATCGTGCCGCCGCCCAGGAGCCCCCATGTCGTCCGTTCTCGGTGTCGTTCTGCCCATCTTCGGCCTGATCCTGGCGGGCTACCTGTGCCGCCGCACCGGCCGGCTGGGCGAGACCGCCGCCGCCGAGCTCAACCGCTTCGTGGTCTGGCTGTGCCTGCCGGCGCTGCTGTTCCGCACCACCGCCACCGCCCGCTGGGAGGAGATCTGGCATCCGGGCTTCATCGCCGCCGTGACCCTGCCGACGCTGCTGCTGTTCGCGGTCACCGTGGGCTATCGCCTGCGCGGCCGGCGCCGGCTGGTCGACGCCAGCATCGACGGCCTCGGCGCCGCCTACGCCAACACCGGCTACGTGGGCATTCCCCTGAGCCTGCTGGTGCTGGGCGAAGCCGGGCTGGCACCGGCGCTGATCGCCACCCTGATCGTGGTCTGCGTGCTGTTCGCCATCGCCGTGGTGTGCATCGAGGTCGGCCTGCAGGACGAGCCGTCCTTCGTCCAGGCACTCGGCAAGGTGTTCAAGGCCCTGGCCAGGAACCCGCTGGTGGTCTCGCCGCTGGTGGGCGCGCTGTGGGCGCTGGGCGGCGCGCCCCTGGACGGCCCCTTCGACGACTTCCTGCGCCTGCTGGGCGATGCCACCACGCCCTGCGCACTGGTCTCGCTGGGCCTGTTCCTGGCCCAGAAGCAGAGCGGTTCCGCCGAAGGCGCCTGGGGGCTGGTCGGCCTCAAGCTGCTGGTGCATCCGCTGATCACCTGGGTGCTGGCGTTCCACGTCTTCGCGCTGCCGCCGCTTTGGGCCAAGTCGGCGCTGCTGATGAGTGCGCTGCCCACCGGCACCGGGCCCTACATGCTGGCGGAGTTCTACGGCCGCGAGGCGGCGGTCGTCTCGCGCACCGTGCTGCTCTCGACGCTGGGCTCGGTGGTAACGCTATCGCTGTGCCTCTACTGGCTCTAGAGGCAGGCTCGAGGCGACGTGGTGCGTGTTTTCGATAGCTCCCGGGAACGGGAGGCTGCCCCTGTCCTGGCGTTGTCCGCCCCTGACAATAAGCGCGTTGTGCGATGGCTTCGCTTCCGGAGATAACGGCCAGCCGATGCCTTCCCCTTGAACGTCAAAGACCCCGGCGAATATTCATTTCATTGTTAGAAATATCACCTTGGATGAATTTCAATCATCTTCAAGCCGGAAAACCTTCATTGGTGACGAGGGCTGAACGACTGCCAGAATGCAGCTTGATTCAAGACACCTACCACCGCGGAGGCATGCATCCATGGCACAAGACCTGATCACCCAACGACTCGACCGGGGCCCCCTCATCTGTGCCGAGGGCTTCCTGTTCGAGCTTGAACGGCGCGGTTATCTCTCCGCCGGTGAGTTCGTTCCCGAAGTGGCGTTGCTGCGCCCGGACGCGCTGGAAGCGCTGCACCGGGATTTCCAGCATGCCGGATCAGACATCGTTCAGGCCTTCACCTATAACGGCCACCGCGAAAAGATGAAGGTCATCGGCAAGGAAGACTTGTTGGAGCCGCTGAATCGGGCCGCGTTGAAGATTGCCCGCAAGGTGGCCGATGAAAAGGCCGGTAACCTGATGGCCGGCAACATTTCCAACAGCAACGTCTGGGACCCGGAAGATCCGGTCTCCCAGCAGAGCGTACGCGACATGTTCGACGAGATGGTGCAATGGGCCGTCGAGGAAGGCGCCGACTTCATCATCGCGGAAACCTTCTACTATGCCGGAGAAGCCGAAGCGGCCCTGGAGGCGATCAAGGCCAAGGGGCTGCCGGCCGTGGTCACCCTGGCGCCGATGGCCGAGAATCGCATGATCGATGGCCCCGGCATCGTGGAAACCTGCGTCGCCCTGGAGCAGAAGGGCGCCAGCGTGGTCGGTCTGAACTGCTTCAGAGGGCCGGATACCATGCTGCCCTGGATCCAGCAGATTCGCGATGCCGTTGCCTGCCATGTGGCAGCGCTGCCGGTGACCTATCGCACCACCGAGCAGGAACCGACCTTCTTCAACCTCTCCGACCATCAGGGGTGCGGCTGCCCGGCGCCCCATGGACGCCCCTTCCCGACCGCCCTGGACCCGCTGTTCTGCAACCGCTACGAACTCGGCGCCTTTGCTCGCGACGTTCATGCCCAGGGGGTCAACTACCTCGGCGTCTGCTGTGGCGCATCGCCGATGCACGTGCGCGAGGTCGCCATGGCGGTGGGACGTGAGCCGGAAGCCGCCCAGTTTGCGGAGCGCATGGAGAACCACTTCATGTACGGCTCCCATGATCGCCTGCCGGACCATATCGCCGCCCTGGGGGAAAAGGCCTGAAGGGGCCGTTACCCTGAACCTGCGTACGGCAGCCAAGGAGCCCGCATGGAATTCTCGCAAGGCGCCCAGGGGCGAGATCAGGCGCTCGTCGAACTGTTCACGGCGACCTTCACCGCCGCCGAGGGAGCGTCGGAAGGCACGCTGATCGGCGATCTGGTGGGTAACCTGCTGTCTCGCACACCCGCGCCGGATCGGCATGTCTTCACCGCCGAGTCCGATGGTGCGGTCATCGGCGCGGCGATCTTCTCGAGGCTGACCTACGACCAGGATGACCGGAGCGTGCTGGTGCTCGGCCCGGTGGCGGTGGCGACCGAGTGGCAAGGCCAGGGGGTCGGACGGCAGCTGCTGACCCATGCCCTGCAAGCGCTGCGTGAGGCAGGCATCGACATCGCCGTGACCTATGGTGACCCGAACTACTACTCGCGTGTCGGCTTTGCGCCGGTCACCACGACCTTCATCCCGGCGCCGTTCGCGCTGCAATACCCCGAGGGCTGGCTCGCACAACCGCTCACCGAGGCCGAGATGACGCCGCTGAAGGGCAGAGCCCACTGTGTCGAGGCATTCAACGACGCGACCTTCTGGTGACAGACGCGCCGGGCGAGGCGTGACATGCCGACGGCCCCTGTCGCGGTGACGATGCGCTCGCGTCAGGTGCCACAGAAGGTCCGCAGCACCTTCTCGTCGTCCCGCGGCGGACGGGTATAGTCGACCTCGCCGTTCGGCGCCTCGAAGGGCCGGGTGATCGCCGCCAGCAGCGCCTCGAAGGGGGCGAAGTCGTCGTTCTCGGCCGCCGCGATGGCCTCGGCCACGCGATGGTTGCGCGGAATCACCGCCGGATTCACGCCGCGCAGGCGCCGCGCCAGCTCGGCGGTATCGGCCTCCTCGCGGGACAGCCGCTCGCGCCAGCGTGACAGCCAGGCGTCGAGCGCCTCGCGGTCGCCGAACAGCTCGGCCAGGCGCGCCTCGCCCTCGGGGCCTTCCAGAGCGTCGGCCAGGCGGCGGAAGCTCAGGGTGAAGTCGGCGCGCGCGGCCTGCATCGACGCCAGCAAGTCCGCAATCAGGGCGGCGTCGCCCTCCTCCACCGTCTCGAGGCCCAGCTTGGCGCGCATCACCCGCAGCCGGCTGGCCTCGAAGCGCTCCTCGAAGGTCTTCAGCACCTCGGTGGCGCGCTCGATGGCCCGCTCGCGGTCCTCGTCGATCAGCGCCAGCAGGGTCTCGGCGAAGCGCGCCAGGTTCCACTGGGCGATCGGCGGCTGGTTGACGAAGGCATAGCGGCCGCGCTCGTCGATGGAGCTGAATACGGTGCGCGGGTCATAGGCGTCCATGAAGGCGCAGGGGCCATAGTCGATGGTCTCGCCGGAGATCGCCGCGTTGTCGGTGTTCATCACCCCGTGGATGAAGCCAAGCCCCATCCACCGCGCCACCAGCTCGGCCTGGCGCTCCACCGTCGCCTCGAGCAGGCCCAGATAGCGCTCGCCCTCATCGCGCTCGGCGAGATGCGGGTAGTGGCGCTCGATCGCCTCGTCGGCCAGCAGCCGCACGGCCTCCTGGTCGTCACGGGCGGCGACGTACTGGAAGGTGCCCACGCGCAGGTGGCTGGCGGCGACGCGGGTCAGCACCGCGCCGGGCTCCGGCACGCGTCGATAGACCGTCTCGCCGGTGGTCACCGCGGCCAGCGCCCGGGTGGTCGGCACGCCCAGGGCATGCATGGCCTCGCTGACCAGGTACTCGCGCAGCACCGGGCCTAGCGGCGCGCGGCCGTCGCCGCCGCGGGAGAACGGCGTGCGGCCGCTGCCCTTGAGCTGGAGATCGCGCACCCGGCCGGCGCGGTCGGTCACCTCGCCCAGCAGCACCGCCCGGCCATCGCCGAGCTGGGGCACGAAGTTGCCGAACTGGTGGCCGGCGTAGGCCAGGGCCACGGGCTCGGCGCCCTCGGGCAGGACGTTGCCGGAAAACAGCTCGGCAGCCCGCTCGGGGTCGAAGGCGTCCAGATCGAAGCCCAGCGACTCGGCCAGCGGCCGGTTGAAGGCCACCAACTCGGGGCGCTCGACGGGCGCCGGCCGGGCGGGCGCCCGCAGCCGGTCGGGGAAGCGCGCATAGCGCAGCGTGAAGGGGGGAAACATGGCGCCTCCTGAATGCGAATTGCCCCCAGCCTACAGCGACCGGGGGCCTGCACCCAAGGCGTATCGGCGCGATTCAGAACGGCGCTGAACGTGGAACACGCCGGGGACGGGTCGAAGAGGGGGTCCTACGCCAGGGAAGGCGTCGGTAGCGCCCAGGGAGGGGTTCATAGCGCCCCTCGCAGACCCGTCGACGGCGAACACATCGGTTCCCGTTTACAGAGAATCGACGAAAGTGGCGTGATCCCGGGCCACGCAGTCGGCGTAGCTGAAGGCCAGCGTCGAGATCATGTCCACGAAATGCTCCTGGCCGCCCTCGACCCGGCCGGTCACCGCCCGGGCGAAGGCGCCGGGATCGTCGGGGTTCAGCGCCTGGCCGCCGCGCAGGTGCTCACGGGCCAGGATCCGGCCCCACTGCTTGGCCAGCTTGCGATAGGGCTTGTCGCCGTCGAGCTTGTGGGTCGGGAAGTCCTCCTTGAACGGCGAGCGCTCGCGCACCGAGAACACCGTGTCGCCCAGATGCAGCCAGCCCAGGTAGATGTCCGGGTGCTCGGCGATGGCGGTGAAGGCGGCGGCATGGCGGGCACCCTCGTGGGCGAAGGCGCGGCGCCAGTCGCGCTTCTCGGCGGCGTTCATCAGCCGCCAGCCCTCGGGCGCGGTCTGCTGCTTCACGTCGAGGATGACGTCGTCGTGGACATGGTCGCGCCCGCCCTCGATCAGCACGTAGTAGCGGTCGAGCCCCAGCGAACCGGTGCCGGCATCGAGGCGCCGCGCCATGTCCTTGACCCGGAAGTGATCCTCCTCGGCTTCGGCGCGGGCGCCGCGCAGCGTCCCGCGATACTCCTCCTCCACGGCCTTGCGCAGCTGGCTGCCCAGGTGGGCCGGCAGGCGGGCCAGCTTCTCCGGGCGCTCGTCGACGGCGAGACGACGGCCGTCGTCGCCAAACACCGTCCACTTGTCGAGCATCTTGGCCCGGCTCTCCTTGCGCGCCACCTTCTCCAGGAAGGGTTCCAGCGGCCCCTTGGCGGTCTCCAGGGTCACCGCCCCCGGCACCTCGCCCTCGGCGTGATCGTCGAGCTCGTCCAGGTAGGCCTCGATGAGCGTCTCGAGCGACTTGTCGATGCCCTTGCGCGAGAGCCCGGCGTTCTCACGGGCGTCCAGCACCAGGCTGATCGCCAGCCGCCACAGATCGTACTGGTAGTCGCCGACCATGGCATCGTCGAAGTCGTCCATGCCATAGCGCACGGCATCGTCATGATGGCCGTAGGCGCCGAAGTTGTAGACGTGCGCGTCGCCCTGCAGCCAGGTCTGGGTCTCCGGCAGGCCGCCGTAGAGGGCGAAGCGCCAGTCGTGCCAGACGTCGCTCCAGTACAGGTGGTTGGTGCCGCGGAAGAAGCGATACGGCGACTCGGCCAGCTTGGCGTACTTGGCCTCGCGGTCGTCGTCGTCAAGCGAAGCGTTGGCGGCGGCGATGGCGTCGAGCACCTGGCGGGGGCGATTGTGACGGGTCAGCGGTGGCGTCATGGGAAAACTCCGTGTGATCGAGGGCAACCGAAACGGCATCCTTTACAGTCAAGCAGGCTCCGAACCACCGGGTAAGCCTGACGCATCGGCCCGATGAACACCATCGGGCATGAAGCAACCGCGATCATCGTCCCATCATCCTGGCCCCGCCGGCTACAGCGAGGTTCTGACCGACCAGAGCTCGGGAAAGAACTTCAGGTCCAATGCCTTCTGCAGATACGACACTCCCGAGGTGCCGCCGGTCCCGCTCTTGTGGCCGATGATGCGTTCGACGGTCTTCATGTGGCTGAAGCGCCACTTGTGGAAGTTGTACTCGGTATCCACCAGCTTTTCCGCCAGCTCATACAGGTCCCAGTGCCGGTCGGTATCGGCGTAGATATCGGCCCAGACGGCCTCGACCTCCGCACAGGCTTCATACGGCTCCGACCAGTCGCGATCCAGCACCGATGCCGGCACGCTGAAACCTCGCCGAGCCAGCAGCTGCAGGCTGATGTCGTACAGGCTGGGGGCCTGCAACACGCTCACTAGCCGCTGATAGTGCTCGGGGTGCGAGCGATGGACCTTGACCATGCCCGGGTGCTTGTTGCCCAGCAGGAACTCCAGCTCGCGGTATTGGTACGATTGAAATCCGGAGCTCTGCCCCAAGCTGTCGCGGAAGCTGACGTAGTCGGTCGGCGTCATGGTGACCAGGACTTCCCAGGCCTGGATCATCTGCTCCTGGATGCGCGAGACCCGGGTGAGCATCTTGAAGGCCGGCCGGAGTCGATCCGCCGCGATATGCCGAGCCGCCGCATGCGCCTCATGGAGGCACTGCTTCAGCCATAGCTCGGATACCTGATGGATGGTCACGAAGAGCATTTCATCGTGCTCGTCAGAGACAGGATTCTGGCAGGACAGCAGGGTCTCGAGCCCCAGGTACTGTCCGTAGCTCATGTCCTGATCCCAGTGAACGCTCTTTTCGCTCGTCAGGTTCACGGCATTCCGGCCGGTCTTGTTGTCATTTGAGTGCTTCATGGCGGCCCCCTTGCCTACCTTCATGTTGATTCGTTGGCTGATGCATCCTTGCCCGAACGATCTGGCGTGCTGCCGAGCCGCTCGAGAATATCGAAGTGGTCACAGTCCTTGAGCTCGGTCAGCCGACAGCGCCCTCCTGCCGCCCGCACCCGTTCATCGAGCCGTTCGCTCTGGCGATGGAACGCCGGCGGGTCGAATTCCCCGAGCACCAGCTGAAGCGGTGGCAGTCCCGCCAATGACTGGCACAAGGGACTAAGCTCCTCGGCACGCCCAGGGTCCAGCCCCAGCGGGGCATTGATGTAGGTCTCCACCAGGGGGCGCAGGTCATAGATACCGCTGATCAACCACAGCGAGTCGATGCCCGCCAGCCCCTGCTCGCCCAGGCAACTCGCCAATGCCAGGTGCGCCCCGGCGCTGTGCCCCCCCAGGTGAAGGGGCGCTTCGGCGTTCAGCTCCCCCAGCTCTCGTTGAAGGACCGCGACCGCCCGCCGGCAGGCTTCGACGATGGCCTCGAGGGATGTCCGCGGCGCCAGCGGATAGTCCACGGACGCGAAGGCCCAGCCGGCCTCGAACCAGTCGCCGGCCATGAAATCCGTCGCCGAGGCGTCCAGCTCCTGCCAGTAGCCGCCATGCAGGAACACCATCAACCCGCGCGGCTTGCCCGTCGTCGGCAGGAAGAGATTGATACCCTCCTGAGCGCCCGGCCCATAGCTCAGGCGTCGCGGCGGATGACGCTCCCTGAGCCGCTCGCCACGCCGGGCCTGGCGAGCCAGGCTGGCCTCGAAGCTTCGCGCCCAGAGGCTCGGCGAATAGGCACGATCCAGCGCCCATTGCCCGTCGTGACCCGCCATCAGGTCACCGCCCCGCGCACGTGGAAGCGCGGCTCGCGGTATTCGCCGCCCTCGACCACCTCGCGGAAGTGGCGCGCCGCCCGCCAGACGTCCTCGAAGCTCAGGTAGAGCGGCGTGAAGCCGAAGCGCATCAGGCCCGGCTCGCGGTAGTCGCCGATCACCCCGCGACTGATCAGCGCCTGGACGATGGCGTAGCCGTTGTCGGCATCCACCAGCGACACCTGGCTGCCGCGCTCGGCCGCCGGCGGGGTGATGTCCTCGATGCCATGCGCCTCGAACAGATCGGCCAGGCAGTCGCGGAACAGCGCGCTCAGCGCCAGGCTCTTCTCCCGCAGCGCCGCCATGTCGACATCGCCCCACATCGCCAGCGAGGCCTCCAGGGCGCTGTAGGCCAGCGCGGAGTGGGTGCCGGTACGAAAGCGGGTGATGTCGCCGGCCGGGGCATAGTCGGCGTCGAAGGCGAAGGGCGCGGCATGGCCGTGCCAGCCCGAGAGCGGCTGCCAGCCGCCGTCCTGGTGGTCCCGATGCACATAGAGGAAGCCCGGCGCGCCGGGGCCGCCGTTGAGGTACTTGTAGGTGCAACCCACCGCGTAACGGGCGCCGCTGCCGGCGAGGTCCACCGGCAACGCGCCGGCCGAGTGGGCCAGGTCCCAGATCACCTCGGCCCCGGCCTCATGCACCCGGCGCGTGGTCGCGGCCATGTCGCGCAGCCGGCCAGTGCGGTAGTTGACCTGGCTGAGCACCACCACGGCCACGCCGTCCAGGTGGTCGGCGAGCTCGGCGCCCTCGGGCAGTACACGATGCTCGACGCCGCCGAGCCGGCAAAAGCCCTGGGCGATGTAGCCGTCGGTGGGAAAGTTGCCGCCCTCGCTGAGCACCGCGCCACCGTCTCCATCGCCACGCCGCTCGAGGATATAGCCCAGCAGCTTGAACAGGTTGAGGGTGATGTTGTCGGTGACCACCACTTCGCCATCGCGGGCACCGATCACCGGCGCCAGCCGGTTGCCGAGGCGCTCCGGGGCATCGAACCAGCCCTGGTTCCAGCCGCCGATCAGCTCGTCGCGCCACTGATCCAGGGTCGCGGCGACGGCTTCCCTGGCGGCCGTCGGCTGGGCACCGAGAGAGTTGCCGTCGAGGTAGAGGGTGCCCTCGGGGAGGGCGAAGCGGCGCTTGAAGCCCGCCAGGGGATCGTGGCGGTCCAGCTCGCGAACGCGGTCCAGGCTGACGCTCATGTCGGGTCTCCGCAGGTCAGGGGAAAGGCCTGCGATCATTCTAGGCGAGGACGGACGACGCCCGTTTGCATTCTCATGGGCTCCTGGCCATCTTTAACGCAAGAATCTTGCATAAAAAGGCCACATAAAGATAAATGACAACACTCGATCGCTTCGACCTGGCCCTGCTCCATGCCCTCCAGCGCGACGCCCGCCTGACCCTCGGCGCCCTCTCGGAGGCCGTCAGCCTCTCGCCCAGTCAGTGCTCGCGGCGCCTGGCGCGGCTCGAACGCGACGGCATCATCCAGGGCTATGCACTACGGCTCGATCCCCGGGCGCTGGGCCTGGCGGTAACGGCCTTCATCTCCATCTCCATGGACAAGTCGCGCATGGACCGCCCGCTGGATGCCGTGGCGGCGCTGCTGGCCCGCGACGAGGTCATCGAATGCCACACCATCACCGGCGACCATGATTTCGTCCTCAAGGTGGTGGTGGAAAGCCTGGGGGCACTGTCGGCCTTCCTCGCCGAGGCAATAAGCCCGCTCGAGGGCATCCAGAACGTCGCCACCCAGGTGGCCATGGACACCCTCAAGAGCAACGGGCCGCTGAAGACGAGATAGCACCGGCGCCACCGGCACCGAGGTCACCGCTTGCAAAAAACAGAAGAAGCACTTGAGAAATACGTAATTGTTAACGATGCGAGTGCCTTGCTAGCGTGAAAAAACCGCAAAAAGACCTCGAAAACACAAGAATCAATAATGGAGATAAAGATGGCGGGAAAGACAACGATAGAATCAGCCACCAAGGCATCGAAGGGCAGGAAGCTGCCGATGCCCGATGTCTTCGTTATCCTGTTCGGCTTCATGATCCTCGTGATGATAATGTCGTACATCGTCCCGGCCGGCAGCTACGAGAGAATCAAGAATAACGGGCTAACCCAGGTCTCCACAGACAGTTTCCAATATATCGACGCGATGCCACTAGGCTTTCTCGACCTGTTCACGGCCATTCACCAGGGCCTGACGGGTGCCTCCGGCATCATCTTTCTCATTCTGGTAGTCGGCGGATCGCTGAAAGTCATCGAGTCAACGGGGGCCATCAACAACGGCATCTATCGGCTCATACATCTGGCCAAGGGCAACCATAATGTGCTGATCGTGATGTTCTGCACGACCTTCGCCATCTTCTCTTCTGTCGGTATCGCCCCCAACCTTGCGATCGCCTTCATCCCCATCGGACTGCTCTTATCAAGGTCGCTGCAACTTGATCCGATCGTCGGCGTGTCGATGATCTTTCTCGGTGCCTATGCGGGTTTCGCCGGCGGCGTCTTCGACCCAGTGGTCACCGTCACGGGCCAGAAAATCGCCGAGCTTCCGCTGTTCTCGGGCTTTCTCTTTCGCGGCGTCATCTTCCTCGTCTTCCTGAGCATCACCATTGTCTATATCTGCCGCTATGCTCAGCGTGTTCGCAGCAACCCCGACAACAGCTTCATGGGTCATGTCGGCACGGCCCCCGATCCGAAAGACGGTGAACTCGAGGCCGCCCCGGTACTCAGCCTGTCACACAGGATCGTGCTGCTGCTCATCCCCGTGGCTATCGGTACCTTCCTGTATGGTGGCTTCAACTTCGGCTGGGGGATCAAGGAGCTCTCCGCGGTCTTCATCATCCTCGGTATCGTCACCGCCGCGATCTGTCGAGTCACGCCCAACGATTTCGTCAAGCGGATGATGGCTGGGGCGAATGAGGTCATGTACGGCGCCCTGGTCGTCGGCGTCGCTGCCGCCGTCATCGTACTGCTGAAACAGGCCAGCCTGATCGATACCATCGTGCATGGCATCGTGAGCTCCCTGGACGGTCACGGGAAGATCATGGCCATGCAGCTACTGTATGCCTTCAACCTGACCTTCAACGGACTCATCACCTCGGGCACGGGACAGGCCGCCATCGTCATGCCCATCATGGTGCCTATCGGCGACATGCTGGAAGTCACCCGTCAGTCCACCTTCATCACCTTCAAGCTAGGCGATGCCGTCACCAACATCATCACACCCCTATCGGGCACCCTGATGGCCTGCCTGGCGATCGCCCGCGTCTCCTATGTGGAGTGGTTCAGGTTCGCTCTGCCGCTGGTACTGATCTGGGTCGTGGTGGGTGGCCTCTTCGTCGCCATTGCCGTCAGCATCAACTACGGGCCCTTCTGAGGAAACCATTGCCAGCGGCCTGGCCGGCACATCCTGCCAGGCAGCCGGCTCTCCTAACGGCAGGCGGATGTGAGCTGGTCGTCTAGATACGCCAGAAAATCGTCGACGTTTCCCGGCAGCTCACGATCCGCCATCACCTGCACCTGAAGGTGTCGCAGCGACAACTGCGGCTCCTTCATTGGCTTTAGGACCAGACCGTCTCGTTCCACCTTGCCGCTGACAGTAACGGCGCTACAAAGGGCAATCATGCTCGAGCTCTCGCCGATCACGGTGTAGATGGCACCCAGGGAGTCGCAGGAAAATGCCGGCAACACCTTCACTCCGGCGAGGCTGCATGCCATGTCGAAGAGATGCCGCATGGTCGATCCGCCCAGCGACATGGCCAACGGATAGTCGACGACATCCTCGACGCCGACGCTTTCCCGACTCGCCAGCGGATGCTCCCTCGGCATGAGGGCGCAGATCGAAGCCTCATGACTGGAGACCACCTTCACGCCGACATCGGGTGACAGGCTGAAGGTCAAAGCGATATCGACGGTTCCCTCCCTCACCAGCTCCGAGGCACGGACCGAGTCCACGACAAGAAGATCAAACCGAATTTCAGGAAACCTCTCGGCGAAACGCGAGATGACACTGGGCAGAAAGTTCCATGCCATGCCTTCCGGACAGGCCACCTTGATGGTCATCTTCTGGCGCTTCACCACCCCCTGCATCTCCGAGAGGACCTGGCTGATTTCCAGCTGGTTTCTCAAGGAATAGGCCAACAGTAACTCTCCAGCCTCGGTCAACTTCATCCCCCTTGGCTGTCTGTCGAACAGCTTGATCTCCAGCCTGTTCTCGAGGTTGGTAATCTGCCGACTGACAGCGGATACTGCCACGTGAAGCTCCTCGGCTGCCGACGACAGTGAGCCAGTCAAGGCAACGCTCTGGAAATAGCGCAAGTTGAGCTCTTTCATTCCCTACCTCACCGGGGCAATGCCGGAAACTCGGCAGGACAATTCATGATAAACCAAGATATTCATTGTTATCATCAAGACTCTAACCCCAACATCAACCCATGAAATACAACACAGAATGCAATACTAAAAAACAGGATTACCGCAATCAGAAAGAGCAATTCAAATATTCGAAATTGTGATATCAACAGGCAGAAATTAACCTCAAGACATCCGGCTTAATATTGTTAAACATGCATACAGGATGGCATATGAACGACACCCACTCATCCGAAAGAGACCTCGCCATCCGGCTGGCCTCTGACAAGGTCACCTCCGGGCAGCTCTACGAACGCCTCGAGCAACGCATCGCCCGGCAGACCGTCAGCCAGGATCCCGACTGTGCCGACGCCCTGCGCCACTACCTGACCGATGACATCGCGCCCACCCTCGAGGGCATGGGCTTTTCCTGCCGGATCATAGAGAACCCCAAGTCTGGCCACCCTCCTCTACTGATCGGCCACCGGCTCGAGGATCCTGAACTGCCCACGCTGCTTACCTATGGCCATGGGGATGTCACCAACGGACAGGATGAGCTGTGGTCGGGCGAACTTATGCCCTGGTCCACCACCTTCGAGCACGGCCGCATCTACGGCCGCGGCACTGCCGACAACAAGGGGCAGCACAGCATCAACCTGGCCGCTCTGGAGTCCGTCATCGAGGCTCGCAAGGGCACCCTGGGATACAACCTCAAGATGCTGTTCGAGATGAGCGAGGAAATTGGCTCTCCCGGCCTTGAGGAGGTCTGCGCAGCCTATCGGGAAGAGCTGGCCTCCGACCTGTTCCTGGCCTCGGACGGGCCTCGGATCCGTCACGACATGCCGACCCTGTTTCTGGGCTCGCGCGGAGTCGTGCAGTTCCGGCTGACCGCCGATCCGGGCAACGGTGGCCGCCATTCCGGCAACTGGGGCGGCATCATCACCAACCCCGCAGCCGAACTCTGCAATGCCGTTTCGACGCTGATCTCACCCACCGGAAGGATTCTGGTCGACTTCCTCAGGGCACCGGCCATCCCGGAAGACGTCGACCGCCTCATCCGCGACCTCCCCGTGGGCGGCAGCGACGGCGACCCGTGGGTGAACCCGTCCTGGGGAGAAGCGGGCCTGACGGATGGCGAACGCCTTTACGGCACCAACACCCTCGAAATCGTCGGCTTCAACGCCGGCAGGACCGACAAGCCGGTAGGGGCGATTCCGGAAAAGGCCGAGGCGATACTGCAGCTGAGATTCGTCAAGGGCACCGACTGGCAGGCGGTGGAAAGGAACCTCAGGGATCATCTCGACGCCCGGGGACTGGGCCATATCGAGGTGCAGCCCGCAGGCGGCTACGCGGCCACCCGGCTGGATCCTTCACACCCATGGGTCGAGTTCGTCACCCGCTCCGCCACCGACAGCCTGGGCGAGCCGCCCTCGGTGCTGCCCAACCTGGGCGGCACCATCCCCAACCACTGTTTCTCCGATGTCCTGGGGCTGCCCACCGTGTGGCTCCCTCACTCGTACCCCTCATGCAACCAGCATGCGCCCGACGAGCACCTGCTCGAGCACATCGTCGAGGAAGGCGTACGGCTGGCGGCCGGCATCTTCTGGGATCTGGGCACCCCCGACGGCCGACGCTTCGCCGAGCGAGCACCCGGCTCACGAGAAACGCCGCTCGACGCCTAGCGGCACACCGTCGGGCCCCGGAGCGACCCGCCCGGGCAGGACCCTCGACACCGATGGCCCAGCCTCCCCGAACCATGGCCACACAGGGCGGTTCACGACGAACCGCCCACTCCTTGCGCGTCCTCGTGGACGCCACCCCACTGACCCACCACAACGACAACATCATACGAGGTCGCCATGTCGCCCCATAGGCTGAAAAGCAGCATCCTGATCCTGAGCCTTGCGCCCACCCTTGCCCTTGCCGACGATTTTCTCTCGGAAGGCCAGGCGCAGCTCGAATACCGCCAATACTACTTTAACGCCGACCCCGACTCGGGCATGGGCCCCACCCGCGACGAATGGGTCCAGGGGATGCTGGTCGATTACCAATCCGGCTTCTATCGCGACATCATCGGCTTCGATCTCGGCTACGGCGTCGCCGACGCGCTGCACATCAGCAACGGTGCCGACAGCATCACCAACCTCTCCGCCGGCGATGACGTCCAGCATCCGCACTCGATCTCCACGCCGACCTCCGCCTATCTGAAGCTGCGACTTGGCGACGAAGACAACCGCCTGCGCCTGGGATGGGGCAAGAAGAGTCGTGACTATCAGCTGTACACCGACAACACCACCCGCATCCTGCCCGCCTCGTCGATTGGCTACGACATCACCTACGATTACCAAGACCTCAGCCTCTACGCGGCTCGCATTGATCGCTTCAGCCCCCGAGACGAGTCCGGCTGGGGCGACGATCTGGAGACCTTCGACGGCCGCTCCATCAACCGCGTTGACCTGGCCGGCCTGAGCGTCGAGCTGCCGGGCGAGGTGACGTTCGAGACCGAATACCTGACGGCCCGGGACTACCTCGACGAGTCCTTCTTCCGGCTCAGCCATGACGTCGCGCTGCCGCTGGATTCGACGCTGTCGACGAGCCTGGCCCATGGCGCCCAACACGATGGCGGCGACCTGTTCGAGACCCAGGGCGTGCCGCGCCGCTACCAGGCGGACGACTCCCACGACGCCCGCTATGACGAGGCATCGCTCACCTGGCGACTCCCCGGCAAGTACCTCGGACTCGCCTACACCCAGGTCGACGGAGACAACTACGATCGAACCCTGTTCGCCGAGGATCACGGCAGCTGGAACAGCGAGGCCAAGAACTTCTACTGGTTCGGCCTGGAAGGCGAACAGATGTGGAAAGTCAGCGCCGGGATGGACCTGTCCCCCCTAGGTCTCGAAGGACTGCGCTGGGATGGCCACTACGCCTTCTCCGATGCCGCCGACGGCTACCAGGACTTCTCTCGCCGCGAATTCCTGAGCCTGCTGCGGTATCGCTTCTCCGGCCCCCTGGATGGCCTGTCACTGGCCTGGCTGCATATCGATTTCGAGACCCTTGGCGAGCCGGCTCCGGGCAGCGGCAAGGCACTGACCTACGCGGCTTCCGGCTTCATCACCCACGACACCGACCGCCTCTACCTGACCTACCGCTACACGTTCTGAGCGATACGATTCGGCGCCCCCCGGGGCGCCACTAGCTGGATGCAGGACAGATTGGCGATGCTCAGCACTACGCCTCGCGTAGACCACGTCCGTTTCCGGCGAGTCTCGCCGCGCTGGCGCGTTACACTGCGATCAGGAACCGAGACCGAGGAACGCCGCCATGCTGGATGCCGCTCAGTGCCGCCAGGCGCGCCTGGCCCGGGATGCGCGCTTCGACGGCCGCTTCGTGGTTGGTGTGACCAGCACCGGCATCTACTGCCGACCGATCTGCCCGGCCATCCCGTCGAAAGACACCCGGGTGCGCTACTTCGACACGCCCCTGGCCGCCGCCGAGGCCGGCTTCCGGCCCTGCCTGCGCTGCCGGCCCGACAGCGCCCCCGACTCCCCCGCCTGGCGCGGCACCCGCACCACGCTCGAGCGAGCGCTGCGGCTGATCGACGACGGCGCCCTGGGCGACGGCTCGCTGGGCGATCTGTGCCAGCGGCTCGGCGTCGGCGAGCGCCACCTGAGGCGGCTGTTCCACGACGGGCTCGGCGTCTCGCCCAAGGCCTACGCCCAGCATCGCCAGTGCCTGTTCGCCAAGCAGCTGCTGCACCAGACCACGCTGCCGATCACCGACATCGCCTACGCCAGCGGCTTTCGCAGCCTGCGCCGCTTCAACGATGCCTTCGTGACCCGCATCGGCCTGGCGCCGCGGGAACTGCGCCGAAGCGCCGCCGATAGCGCCAACGGCGGCCAGAACGGCGAGCCGCTGACGCTATGGCTGGCCTATCGCCCGCCCTACGCCTGGCCGGCGCTGCGCGACTTCCACGCCGGCCGTGCCATTGCCGGCCTGGAGTGGGTCGGCGAGGCATATTACGGCCGGCATATCCGCTGGGGCGGCGCGCGCGGCTCGTTCACCGCCGAACACGTGTCGCAGCGCCATGCCTTCCGGGTCCGCCTCCTGCTCGACGACCTGCGCGCCCTGTCGCCGGTGGTGCGGCGCATCCGCCGGGTGCTGGATCTGGACGCCGACACCACCACCATCGAGACCCATCTGGCCGGCGCCTTCCCCGGCCTTGCACTGGTCGAGGGGCTGCGGCTGCCCGGCATCTGGTCGCCCTTCGAGGCCGGCGTCCGCGCCATCCTCGGCCAGCAGGTCTCCACCGACGCCGCCCGCGGCCTGGTCACGCGACTGGTGGAAGCGCGGGGCGAGCCGACCGAGCACGGCCATCACTTCCCCGTGCCCGAGGCCATCGCCGACAGCGAACTCGACGAACTGCGCATGCCCGGCGCCCGCAAGGCGACGCTCAGGCGCTTCGCGAGCTGGTACGCTGCAGGCGAAGCCGACGACGATCCGCTGACCTGGACGGCGCTGAAAGGCATCGGGCCCTGGACGGCGAACTACGCGGCGCTGCGCGGTATCGGCGCCCCCGACATCTGGCTGGACGGCGACGCCGGCGTGCGCCGCGCCCTGCCCCGCCTGGAAGGCGAAGACCCGGCCCGAGGGGCGCCCTGGCGCAGCTACCTGACCCTGCAGCTCTGGTCTTCCACCCCCTGAGGTTCATGCCCCTGAGCAACAAGGAGACAAGCCGATGAGCGACGACGCCCTGGACTACTTCCACCCGCCGGAGACCGAGGCCCTCGGCCTGATTCGCCTGAGCGCCTCCGACGCCGGACTGACCGAGATCGCCTTCGTCATGGAAGAGGACGCACCGGCCCGGCCCAACGCCCACACCGAGCAGGCCCGCGCCCAGCTGGCAGAATACTTCGACGGCCTCCGCCGGGCCTTCGACCTGCCGCTGGCGCCGGAGGGCACCGACTTCCAGCGCCGCGTATGGCAGGCGCTGGCCACCATTCCCTTCGGCGAGACCCGCTGCTACGCCGAGATCGCCGAGCAGCTCGGCTGCAAGGGCGGTCAGCGCGCGGTGGGCGCGGCCAACGGCAGGAACCCGTTGGCCATCGTGGTGCCCTGCCACCGGGTGATCGGCAGCGACGGACGGCTCACCGGCTACGCCGGCGGCATCGGCCGCAAGCAGTGGCTGCTGGCGCACGAGGCCGGCGAGATTCCTTTCTCTCTAAACTGAGTGCCTCTGAATCGAGTGCCTCGGAACCGAGCCGGGCACCCGGATCGTTCTACCGTCGCGATGCCCCGCCTTGCGCGAGTGTCGCGACGATTTTCCCCGATTTTCTTTCATCATGCCCGACCGCCCGCCACGAGCGCCTTTCGGCGCTTTTGCTGCATCGCAGCTGATGCCTTTGTCTAAGCCGCCCGGTTTGACAGTAGTATTTCACTTCGCCTATTGAAATATATATCAGCACCGCTGATAGACACTTCAAACAATAAAGCTTCGTACAACAGCCGCTCTCTCGCTGCTGCTCCAAAGAGAAGTTGTGCCAAGAAACGTTGCTCTCAACAAACGGCCCATAACAACAACACCCATCTGGAGACGCCATGAAACGCTCAATGCTCCCCATCGTCGCGGGCACCGCCCTCGCCGCCTCTCTCGCCGGCACCGCCGCCTCGGCCGACACCGTGCTGCGCGCCTCGCACCAGTTCCCCGGTGGCCAGGGTGACGTGCGCGACGAGATGGTCCAGCTGATGGCCGACAAGGTCGCCGAGGCCAACGTGGGCCTGGAGATCGAGGTCTATCCCGGCCAGTCGCTGTTCAAGGCCCGCGAGCAGTGGGCCGCGCTGTCCCGCGGACGCCTGGACATCACCGCCCTGCCGCTCGACTACGCCAGCGGCCGCCACCCGGAATTCTCCGCCACCCTGATGCCCGGCGTGGTACGCAACCACGAGCACGCCCGCCGCCTCAACGACTCCGAGTTCATGGGCATGATCAAGGACGTCATCCAGGAAGGCGGCGCCCGGGTGCTGGCCGATGCCTGGCTGGCCGGCGGCTTCGCCTCCAGCCAGCAGTGCATCACCTCGCCGGACACCGTCGAGGGCCAGACCTTCCGCGCCGCCGGCCCGGCCTTCGAGCAGATGCTGGCCGGCGCCGGCGCCTCGATCTCCTCCATGCCGTCGTCCGAGATCTACACCGCCCTGCAGACCGGGGTGCTGGACGCCGCCAACACCTCCTCGATGTCCTTCGTCTCCTACCGCATCTACGAGCAGGTGAGCTGCATGACCGCCCCGGGCGAGCACGCCCTGTGGTTCATGTACGAGCCGATCCTGATTTCCGAGCGCAGCTGGCAGGGGCTCAGCGAGGAGCAGCAGCAGGCGCTGATGGCCGCCGGCCAGGCCGCCGAGGACTTCTTCGCCGAGGAGGCCGCCGGCCTCGACCAGGCGATGGTCGACGTCTACGAGGAGAACGGCGTCGAAGTGGTGACCATGAGCCAGGAGGACTACGACGCCTGGCTGGAGATCGCCAAGCAGACCTCCTACAAGAACTTCGCCGAGAACGTCCCCAACGGACAGGCCCTGATCGACGCCGCCCTGGCCGTCGAGTAACCGGGTTTCCGCCCCACGACACCGGCCTTCGGGCCGGTGTCTCTGACTCCGGGAGGACGACATGACCATGGCCAACACCTCACCCCTCGCCCGACGCCTGCCGCTGGTCGGCGGCTACATCCGCCTGATGGATGGCGTCTCCCGCGGCGCCGCCTACGTCGCCTGCGCGCTGTTCATCGCCGGCGTCGGCGCCATCTGCCACATGGTCTTCGTGCGCTACGCGCTGGGCATGAGCACCAGCTGGCAGACCGAATTCACCATCTTCTCGGTCACCGGCGCCATGCTGATGGGCAGCGCCTACGTGCTGATGACCGGCGGCCACGTCGCCATCACCCTGCTGCCCGACCTGGTCGGCGGCCTCGGCCGCAAGCTCATGCTGCTGCTCGGCTCGCTGGTCGGCTTGGCCTTCTGCGCCGCGCTGGCCTACGGCAGCTGGGTCTACGTCGCCGAGGCCTGGCACGGCCAGTGGACCACCGGCACGGTATGGAACCCGCCGCTGTGGCCGGCCCTGCTGCCGGTGGCCCTCGGCGCCACCCTGCTGACGCTGCAGTACGTCGCGGAACTGCTGCGCGGCGAGGAGAACTGACATGGATCCGATCACGCTGGGCATCATCGTCGCCGTCGGCCTCATCGTACTGATGGCCATCGGCACCCCCATCGCCTTCGCCCTGGGCGGCGTCTCGCTGATGGCGCTGCTCTACGACCGCGGCATGCCGGAGCTCACCTACTTCGGCGAGACCTTCTTCGAGCGCATCGCCGAATTCGGCTTCGTGGCCATCCCGATGTTCATCCTGATGGGCGCCGCCGTGGCCTCCTCGCCCACCGGCCGCGACCTCTATCGCTCGCTGGACCTGTGGATGGGCCGCCTGCCGGCCGGGCTCGCGGTCTCCAACATCGGCGCCTGCTCGATCTTCGCCGCCCTCTCCGGCTCGTCGCCGGCCACCTGCGCGGCGATCGGCAAGATGGGCATCCCCGAGATGCGCACCCGCGGCTATCCGGACGGCGTGGCCGCCGGCTGCATCGCCGCCGGCGGCACCCTGGGCATCCTGATTCCGCCCTCGGTGACCATGATCATCTACGGCATCGCCAGCGAGACCTCCATCGGCCGCCTGTTCATCGCCGGCGTGGTGCCGGGCTTCATGCTCGCCGGGCTGTTCATGGTGTGGACGATCATCGCCTGCCGGCTGGCCGGCGGTTACCAGAATCCCGCGGCCGAGGCCGCCGGCCGGCTCAAGGAGACCGTCAAGGCCAACGTCGATTCCAACCTCAAGGCGGTGGTGCGGGTGCTGCCCTTCCTCGCCGTGGTGGCGGGCATCCTGTTCGCCCTCTATGGCGGCGTGGCCACGCCCTCCGAGGCGGCCGGCGTCGGCGCCTTCCTGTGCCTGGCGCTGGCGATCCTGATCTACCGCATGTGGCAGGCCGGGCCGATCAAGCTGATCATGCGCGACTCGCTGCGCGAGAGCGTGATGATCATGCTGGTCATCGCCTGCGCCGAGGTCTTCGCCTACGCCCTGTCGTCGCTGTTCATCACCCAGACCGTGGCCGGCGCCATCGCCGATCTGGAGGTCAACCGCTGGGTGCTGATGGGCGTCATCAACGTCTTCCTGCTGGTGGCCGGCTTCTTCCTGCCGCCGGTGGCGGTGATCGTGATGACCGCGCCGATCCTGCTGCCGATCATCCTGGCCGCCGACTTCGACCCCTACTGGTTCGCGGTGGTACTGACCATCAACCTGGAGATCGGCCTGATCACCCCGCCGGTGGGCCTCAACCTGTTCATCATCAAGGGCATCGCGCCGGACATCTCGCTGCGCAGCATCCTGACCGGCAGCCTGCCCTACGCCCTGTGCATGGTGCTGGCGATCGTGCTGCTGTGCTTCTTCCCCGGCATCGCCCTGTGGCTGCCCGACCTGATCATGGGCTGAAGGAGACGACGCCATGAACATGACCTTCCTTCAGGAACTGCTCAACAACATCACCCAGCGCGACGCCCTGCGCTGGAAGCGCTCGGAGGGCGACGCCGCCCCCACCCCCGACGCGCTGATCGACGCCTGCCGCGGCCTGCTCGAGAGCGACGGCGAGGCCTCGAGCATCGCCCTGGCCAACCGCGCCCTGGCCATGTACGCCCGGCTCGACGCCGACCCGCGAAGGCACTTCTTCATGCGCCTGGCCGAGGAGTTCGCCGCCGACCCCGAGCGCATCGACGCCACCTACGCCGCCTATCGCGAGAGCCGCGACAACGCCTCGCTGGAGGCGCTGTTCGAGGCCTGCGAGCCCAGGCGCCAGGAGCTGTTCCGGCGCCTCAACCTGGCCCCGGACGGCACCTACCAGCTGGTGCGCATGCGCGAGCAGCTGCTGGCCCTGCGCCGCGAGCATCCCGAGCTCGCGGCCATCGACGCCGACTTCGCCCACCTGTTCGGCTCCTGGTTCAACCGCGGTTTCCTGATGCTCAAGCGCATCGACTGGAACACCCCGGCCTCGATCCTGGAGAAGATCATCCGCTACGAGGCGGTGCACGAGATCCAGGACTGGAACGACCTGCGCCGCCGGCTCGACGCCCGCGACCGCCGCTGCTTCGCCTTCTTCCACCCGGCCACCGGCGACGAGCCGCTGATCTTCGTCGAGGTGGCGCTGTGCAAGGGGCTGCCGGACCGCATCCAGCCGATCCTGGCCGGCGACACCAGCGCGCCGGGCCACGTGGAGGAGCCCGAGGACGCCGACAGCGCCGCCTTCTTCGGCATCAGCAACTGCCAGACGGGGCTGCGCGGCATCTCGTTCGGCAACTTCCTGATCAAGCAGGTGGTGCAAGAGCTCAAGCAGGAACTGCCGCAGCTCAAGCACTTCGTCACGCTCTCGCCGGTGCCGGGCTTCGCCCGGTGGCTGGCCGAGCGCCGGGACGACACCACCCTGCCGGAATCCACCCGCGAGGCGCTGGCCGAGCTCCAGGCGCCCGGCTGGCACCAGGACGCCGAGCGCGCCGAGGCGCTCAAGGCCATCGTGCGACCGCTGGCCGCCCGCTACCTGGCCGAGGAGAAGAACCCCAGGGGCCTGCCGCTCAACCCGGTGGCCCGCTTCCACCTGGGCAACGGCGCCGAGCTTCACCGCATCAACTGGCTCGGCGATACCTCGGCCAAGGGCCTCGAGCAGGCCGCCGGGCTGATGGTCAACTACCTCTACGTGCTCAACGACATCGAGCGCAATCACGAGAACTACACCGCCAACGCCACCGTGGCCCGTTCCGGCGAGGTCAAGGACCTCGTGCGCAAGGCCCGCAAGGCGCAGGGCAAGGGAGACACCGCCAGATGACCGATAACAACAACCTGTTCAAGACCTTCGCCGCCCGCATGCAGGCCCGTGGCGACGCCGACTTCATCACCACCCGCGACGGCCGCCGCTACTCCCACGCCGACGCCCTGGCCGAGAGCGCCCGGCTGGCCGGCGCCCTGGTCGAGCTCGGCGTCTCGCCCGGCGACCGGGTCGCGGTGCAGGTCGACAAGAGCCCCGAGGCGATCCTGCTCTATCTGGCCACGCTGCGCGCCGGTGCGGTCTACCTGCCGCTCAACACCGGCTACACCGGCGACGAGATCCGCTACTTCCTGAGCGACGCCGAACCGGCGCTGTTCGTGTGCCGCCCGGCGGTGCTCGAGGAAGCCCGCGCGCTGGCCGCCGAGACCGGCTGCCCAGCGGTCGAGACCCTCGGCAGCGACGCAGACGGCTCGCTGATGGAGCGCGCCGCAGCCGCCACGCCCTTCGATGACGCCGTGCCCCGCGCCGACGACGACCTGGCGGCGATCCTCTACACCTCCGGCACCACCGGGCGCTCCAAGGGCGCCATGCTCACCCACCGCAACCTCGGCTCCAACGCCGCGGCGCTGGTCGAGGCCTGGCGCTTCACCCCCGAGGACCGGCTGATCCACGCCCTGCCGATCTTCCACACCCACGGCCTGTTCGTGGCCTGCAACGTCACCCTGATGGCCGGCTCCAGCCTGCTGTTCCTGCCCAAGTTCGACGCCGACGTGATCTTCGAGGAGCTGCCCCGCGGCACCGTGATGATGGGCGTGCCGACCTTCTACACCCGGCTGGTGGCCGACGAGCGCCTCACCTCCGAGGTCACCGCCAACATGCGCCTGTTCGTCTCCGGCTCGGCGCCGCTGACCGCCGAGACCCACGAGCTGTTCGCCGAGAAGACCGGCCACGCCATCCTCGAGCGCTACGGCATGACCGAAACCAACATGAACCTCTCCAACCCCTACGACGGCGACCGCCGCGCCGGCACCGTGGGCATGCCGCTGCCCGGGGTGGAGATCCGCATCGTCGACCGTGACGGCGGCAAGGAAGTCCCCGACGGCGAGATCGGCCTGCTCCAGGTGCGCGGCCCCAACGTCTTCGTCGGCTACTGGCGCAAGCCCGAGAAGACCAAGGAGGAACTGCTCGAGGACGGTTTCTTCATCACCGGCGACCTGGTCACCCGCGACGAGCGCGGCTACGTGCAGATCGTCGGCCGCGACAAGGACCTGGTGATCTCCGGCGGCTACAACGTCTATCCCAAGGAGGTGGAGCAGGTCATCGACGAGATGGACGAGGTGCTGGAATCCGCCGTGATCGGCCTGCCCCACCCGGACTTCGGCGAGGGCGTCACCGCGACGGTGGTGTGCCAGCCCGGCGCCAAGCTCGACGAGGCCCAGGTGATCGCCCACCTGCAGGGCCGGCTGGCCAAGTACAAGCAGCCCAAGCGGGTGTTCTTCATCGACGCCCTGCCGCGCAACACCATGGGCAAGGTGCAGAAGAACGAGCTTCGCCAGCGCTTCGACGCCACCTATCGCTAGGCTTTAGACGCCGGCGACACCCGGCCACCACGAACACGACGGCACCGCCATGGCGGTGCCGTCGTCGTTGGGACGGACGAGATCCCGTCGCGATCGCCGGTCCGTGCTACCCTACCGACGACTCGGCCGCCACGCTCAGGGAGCCCGACCATGACCCAGTTCTGGCACGACCCGGCGCTGCCCTTCGTCGAGAGCCGGCGGGCCAGCGACAGCCGCGCCTGCTACCGGCCCCACAGCCACCCCACCCTGTCGATCGGCGTGGTCGACCGCGGCCAGAGCCGGTTCCGCTGCCAGCATCGCCGCGAGCGCCTGACGCCGGGCTGCCTGGTCAGCGTGCCGGCGGGCGTCGTGCATGACTGCAATCCACTGCCGGAAGGGCGCTGGAGCTATCAGATGCTGCATCTGGACCCGGCCTGGGCGAGCGACGTGCTGGATGAGGCCGCGGCCGGACGCGACATCGAGCGGACCCTGCCATCAACGGTCTTCATCGCCCGCGACCCCGCGCCCTATCGGGCCTTCTGTGAGCTCAATGCGCTGCTGTTCTCCCCGGCCCCGGCGGCCGACAAGGAAGCCGGGCTGATAGAATTCCTCGGCCGGCGCCTGTGGTGTCGCGGCGAGCCCCTGGCCGTTCACCTTACGGACTCGTCCGCCCTGGCCGACCTCCAGCGGCACCTGCTCGAACGGCTCGAACGGCCGCCGTCGCTCGAGGCGCTGGCCCGGGATCACGGCCTGAGCCGCTATCAGGTGATCCGGCTGTTCCGCCGCGACACCGGCCTGACGCCCCACGCCTGGCTGCTCGACCGGCGCATCCAGCAGGCCCGCCGCCGCCTGCGTCAGGGCGCCGGGCTGGCCGATCTCGCCCAGGAGCTGGGTTTCGCCGACCAGGGCCACTTCCAGCGCGCCTTCAAGGCCCGGGTGGCGATCACGCCGGGGCGCTACCGCGGCGCCTGAACCCGCCGCGCGCTACTTGATCAGCGCCCTCTCCCTCGTCCCCGCACTTTTCTTCAATACCGCCGCGCCGGCACGACGCAGACTGTCCTCCCCGCCATCCGGAGAGGCCCCACGTCATGCTGCAACAGTTCCTGCTGGTCGCCGGCGCCCACTTTCTCGCCCTGCTCAGCCCCGGCCCGGACTTCTTCCTGATCCTGCGCTACGCCGTGGCCCGGGGCCGCGGCCCGGCGGCGCTGGCCAGCCTCGGCATCGGCCTGGCCAACGCGCTGTTCATCCTGCTGGCCATGGGCGGGCTGATGGCCCTCGATGCCGAAGCCGACGCCTTCATCGCCGTTCAGTGGGCCGGCGCCGCCTTCCTGCTGTTCATGGGCCTTCAGTTCCTTCGCCAGGCGGGCGAGACACGGCTCGACGCCGCCACTCTCGGCGAGACCGCGGCGCCCTCCAGCGCCGCGGCCGGCGCCCTGCTCGCCGGGCTGGCCTCGGGGCTGCTGAATCCCAAGAACGCGCTGTTCTACGCCAGCCTGTTCGCGGTGCTGCATGCCCGGGACACGCCCGCCGGCCTGCAGGGCCTCTACGCGGCCTGGATGATCGCCGCGGTGCTCGGCTGGGACCTGCTGGTCGGCCATCTGGCGGGGCACCCGAGGCTGATCCGGCGCTTCGGTCACGGCCTGCGACACATCGAGCGACTGGCCGGCGCCCTGCTCATCCTGCTGGGGCTCGGCATCGTCGCGACCCGGCTCGATCCCGGGCTGCTGGCGTTCGCGTGACCGGCCCGGCGACTCGGCCCTAGGGCGCCTACAGCGCCTCGCGGTTCGCGACGATCAGCTCGCTCAGGAAGTCGGCCAGCGCGCGCACCCTCGGCGCCCGCGACAGGTCGGTCTGGATCACCAGGTAGATGTCCTGCTCGACGCCGATGTCGGCCTCGAGGCAGGTAAGGTCGCGGCCCCGCGCCAGCAGGTGCGGCAGCACCGCCAGCCCGAGGCCCGCCTCGGCCGCCACCACCTGGGCGTCCAGCGAGGTGGTGGTCAGCGCCGGCTCGCGGCCGTCGAGCCGCTCGGTTACCCAGCGCGCGGCCGGCAGATGAGCGTGGCGCTCGCCCCAGGTGATATAGGCATCATCATGACCGCCCTTGGCACCGGCCGGGCGCCTGGCCAGATAGTCGAGGCCGGCATAGAGCCCGTAGCCCAGGGTGGCGAGCCGGCGCAGCGAGACGTTGCCCCGCTCGGGCTTGACCATGCGGATCGCCAGGTCGGCGTCCCTGCGCGACAGGCTGGCGGTGGCGATGTCGGTGACCAGATCGATGGCGATGCCCGGATGGCGCTCGCGGAACGCCGGCAGCGCCGGCAGGATCAGCCGGGTCGCCAGGTTCTCGGCGGTGGCCAGCCGCACCCGGCCGCTCAGCGCCTCGTCCTCCTCGATGCCGGTGGAGAAGGCGTGGGCGGCGGCCTCCAGCGCCTCGGCCCGGGGCACCAGCGCCTGGCCCTCCGCGGTCAGCGAATAGCCCGACGGCTGGCGCACGAACAGCGGAATCCGCATCGCGCCCTCCAGCCGCTCGATGCGCCGCCCCAGGGTGGCGATGCCCACGCCCAGCGCACCGGCCGCCCCGCTCAGGGTGCCGTGGCGCGCCACGGCCAGGAAGGCCTGGGCGTCGTTCCAGTTGACCCGGCGCGAGGCCGGCTTTTCATTACTGGCAATCCGCTTTGCGGAGTCGTTCATGTTGCGCGTTCCCGGTGTGTGTGACGCTGCCTTCCGACACGTTCCGCATCGCCACAGGAGGCCCCAGCATGCAACGACGCACTCTCGGACAGGACCTGACGGTATCGGCCATCGGGCTGGGCTGCATGGGCATGAGCGAATTCTACGGTCCGCGCCATGATGACGAATCCCGGCGCGTATTGGCCAGGGCGGTCGAGCTCGGCGTGGACTTCTTCGACACCGCCGACATGTACGGCTCTGACCACAACGAGACGCTGCTCGGCGACTTCCTCGCTCGCCAGCGGCCCGAGGTGAAGGTCGCCACCAAGTTCGGCATCGTGCGCCGCCCCGGCGAATACCGCCGCAGCCTGGACAATAGCGCGGCCTACGCCCGCGAGGCCTGCGAGGGCTCGCTGCGCCGGCTCGGCGTCGAGCGCATCGATCTCTACTACGTGCACCGCATCGACCCGGCGCGGCCGATCGAGGACACCATGGAGGGGCTTTCGCGCCTGGTCGAGGAAGGCAAGATCGCCCGCATCGGCCTGTGCGAGGTCGGCGCCGAGACCCTGCGCCGGGCCCACGCCGTGCACCCGATCAGCGCCGTGCAGACCGAATACTCGCTGTGGACCCGCGACGTCGAAGCCGCGGTGCTGCCGACCTGCCGCGAGCTCGGCATCGGCTTCGTGCCCTACTCGCCGCTGGGCCGCGGCTTCCTCACCGGGCGCTACCGGGACGCCTCCGACTTCGAGGAGGGCGATTTCCGCCCCGGCCTGCCCCGCTTCGCGCCCGAGGCGATGGACGCCAACCGGCGGATCGCCGAGGCCATCGCCGAGCTCGCCGCCGACAAGGGCTGCACGCCGGCCCAGCTGTCACTGGCCTGGCTGCTCGCCCAAGGTGACGACATCGTGCCGATCCCGGGCACCAAACGGCAGCGCTATCTCGAGGAGAACGTCGCGGCAGCGGATCTCAGCCTGACGCCGGAAGAATGCCGACGCCTCGAGGCCGCCACCGCCTGCCTGCCGGTCAGCGGCGAGCGCTACACCGCCGAAGGCATGAAGGGCGTGGACGCATGAGCGCCACGCCCAAGCCCCGTCGCGAGGAGGCCCTGGCCCTGCTGGCCCGCCTCGAGCCCGAGGCGCCGGCCAAGGTTGCACGCAATCTGGACGACTTCCACGCCGACGCCGTCGAGATCCTGCTCGGCTTCGGCTTCGCCGACGTGGTCTCCCGCGACGGCATCGACCTCAGAACCCGCGAGATGCTGACGGTGGCGATGCTCGGCGCCATGGGCACCGCGCCGGGCCAGCTGGAGTTCCACATGCGTGCGGCGCTCAACACCGGCGTGACGCGCGAGGAAATCGTCGAGATCGTCCTGCAGGTGGCAGTGTATGCCGGCATCCCCGCGGCGATGAACGCCATGAGCGCCGCCAAGGCGGCCTTTCGGGATCACGAACCTGGTCGATGACAGTAGTGCCGACCGTAGAGTGCATGAAGTAGTGAGCGTGGCGGGCGGCAACATGCCCGTCAACGCCGCTCACGGACAGCGACATGCCAGGGTTCCTGACCGAAGCAGCGCTTGCATCTCACCAATATATCTGTAACTCTCGACATATGGACACAAAGCAAATGCTCGAGGCCTTTACGGCCCTCTCCCAGGCGACCCGCCTTGAGACCTTCCGGGTACTGGTGCGCCACGAGCCGGAAGGCCTGCCGGCCGGCGAGATCGCCCGGCTGATGGGCGTGCCGCACAACACCATGTCGACCCATCTGGGCGTGCTATCCCGGGCGGGGCTGGTGGTCTCGCGCCGCCAGAGCCGCTCGATCATCTACCGCGCCAGCCTCGATCACATGCGCGAGACGCTCAGTTTCCTGGTGCGCGATTGCTGTGCCGGCCGCCCCGAACTCTGCGAGCCGCTCCTCGAGGAGCTGCGCCCCTGCTGCCCACCGTCGAAGGAACCACCGACATGATCAGCGTGATCTATCACAACCCGGCGTGCGGGACCTCCCGCAATACCCTGGCCATGCTCCGCGCTTCCGGCGAGGAGCCTCACGTCATCGAATACCTGAAGACGCCGCCCACCCTGGAAAAGCTGCGGGAACTGCTGACGGCGATGGCGATACCGCCGCGGGAGCTGCTGCGCCGCAAGGACACCCCGTACGACGACCTGGGGCTGGGCGACCCCGCACTGACTGACGAGCAGTTGATCGATGCCATGCTGGCCCATCCCATCCTGATCAATCGCCCCATCGTGGTGACGGAGCGCGGCACCCGGTTGTGCCGCCCCTCGGAAACGGTGCTGGGCCTGCTGCCGAATCCCGTCACCGCGTTCACCAAGGAAGACGGTGAGTTCATCCGTTTCGAGGAAGCCGCATCATGACGCGCGACGCGCTCCCCAACATCGACCCCGAGCTCTTGCGCTCCATCGACGTCGACGCCCTGGCGGGCCCGCATGAGCCACGCCATGCCCCGCGCCTGCTGGTGCTTTACGGCTCGCTGCGCGACCGCTCCTATTCGCGCCTGCTCGCCGAGGAAGCCGGGCGCCTGCTGCGCTGGTACGGCTGCGAGGTGCGCACCTTTGATCCTTCCGGACTGCCGCTGCCGGACGACGCCGAGGCTGATCACCCCAAGGTGCGGGAACTGCGCGATCTAGCCGAGTGGAGCGAAGGCATGCTGTGGGTCAGCCCCGAGCGCCACGGCGCCATGACCGGCATCATGAAGGCCCAGATCGATTGGATCCCCCTGGCGCTGGGCGGTGTGAGGCCAACCCAGGGCAAGACCCTGGCGGTGATGGAAGTCTCCGGCGGCAGCCAGAGCTTCAATGCCGTCAACCAGCTCCGCATCCTCGGTCGCTGGATGCGCATGCTGACCATTCCCAACCAGTCCTCAGTGCCCAAGGCCTTCAACGAGTTCGACGAGGCCGGGCGCATGCGCCTGTCGCCGCTCTACCTGCGGGTGGTCGACGTCTGCGAGGAGCTGGTGAAGTTCACCTGGCTAACCAGAGGGCGATCCGCCTACCTGACCGACCGCTATTCAGAGCGAGTCGAGAGCGCCGAGGCCGTGTCCCGGCGCGTCAACCAAGCAACGCACTAAGCCGAACCACCGGGAAAGGAGTCCTTCATGCTGGCGTTCGCCATCTTCGTGGTCACCCTGGTGCTGGTCATCTGGCAGCCCAGGGGGCTGGGCATCGGCTGGAGCGCCCTGGGCGGCGCCACGGTGGCCCTGGCCACCGGCGTCGTCGACTGGGGCGATGTGGGCACGGTCTGGCACATCGTCTGGGATGCCACCTTCACCTTCGTGGCCCTGATCATCATCTCGCTGATCCTCGACGAGGCGGGCTTCTTCGCCTGGGCCGCCCTGCACATCGCCCGCTGGGGCAACGGCCGGGGGCGGCTGCTGTTCCCGCTGATCGTGATGCTCGGCGCGATGATCGCGGCGGTGTTCGCCAACGACGGCGCCGCCCTGCTGCTGACGCCCATCGTCGTGGCCATCCTGGCGCGTCTCGACTTCCGTCCCGGGGCCGCCCTGGCCTTCATCATCGCCACCGGCTTCGTCGCCGACTCGACCAGCCTGCCGCTGATCATCTCGAACCTGGTCAATATCGTCAGCGCCAACTACTTCGATATCGGCTTCACCCGCTATGCCCAGGTGATGGTACCGGTTGACTTGGTGTCGCTTCTGGCCACGCTTGCAGTGCTCGGCGGGTACTTCCGCCGCGACATTCCCGCCCGCTACGACGTCGCGCGGCTCGAGGCGCCGGCCACGGCGATTCGCGACCGCCAGGTCTTCCGCGCCGCCTTCCCGCTGCTCGCCGTGCTGCTGATCGCCCTGTTCCTGACCACCCGCTGGCCGATCCCGTTCGCCGCCATCATGGGGGTGGCGGCCCTGGTGCTGATAGCCATCGCCGGGCGCTGGTTCACCCCGGGGCACGTGCACGTCGTCTCGCTCAGGAAGGTCATCGGCAACGCCCCCTGGCAGATCGTGCTGTTCTCGCTGGGCATGTACCTGGTGGTCTACGGCCTGGGCAATGCCTGGCTCACCGCCGAGGCCGCCCGGGTGCTGGAATGGCTCGCCGGTCAGGGCGCCTTCGTGGCCACCGTGGGAACCGGGTTCGCCTCGGCGATCCTGGCCTCGCTGATGAACAACATGCCCTCGACGCTGGTGGGCGCGCTGGCCATCGACCAGGCCCAGGTCTCGTCGACGACCCAGCAGCTGATGGTCTATGCCAACGTCATCGGTAACGACCTGGGCCCCAAGTTCACGCCCATCGGCAGCCTCGCCACACTGCTCTGGCTGCATGTGCTGGCGGGCAAGGGCTACCGCATCGGCTGGGGGCAGTACATGAAGGTCGGGCTGATCATCACCCCGCCGGTGCTGCTGGCCGCGCTGGTCGCCCTGACATTCTGGCTGCCGCACCTGCCACCCCAATAGACGCGCGGCGCCTCGCCAGGCGTGATAAAGACTACAGCGGCAGATGCAGGATGGCGCCGCGCAGGGCCGAGGCGTCGGCCCACAGCTTGCCGAGGGTCAGCGGCAGGGTGAAGCGGCGCCGGCCCGCGCCACCGGGGTTGAACAGCAGCCGACCGTCGCGCCATTCGTTGCGCGCCTTGTGGGAGTGGGAGTGGCCGTGCAGCGCGGCATCACAGGCAGTGGCACCATCGAAGTCGGCGATATCGTGCACCAGATGCAACCGCCAGCCGTTGACCGTGAGGTCGCGATGCCAGGGAAGACGCTCGGCCCAGTCCGCGGTGTCGACGTTGCCGCGCACGGCGAGCACCGGCGCCAGCTCGCCCAGCCGCTCGAGAATCGCCGCATCGCGGTCGCGGCTGCCCACGTCGCCGAGATGCAGGATCAGCCCGCAGCCCTCGAGCATCGCCAGCGCCTCGTCGCGCAGCGTGCCGTGGGTGTCGGCGATCACGCCGATCGGGGCATCGAGCTCGAAGCGCTCGGTCCCTGCCTCATCCTTCATGGGAACGGCATCCTCCTCATGTCGTCTCCAGCTCCGCGTACCAATCGGCGTAGGGCGTGTTCTCGACCTTGCACTGGGTGTAGTCCGGCGCGCCGTCCCGCCACCACACCGGCCCGCGTTCGCCCAGCGCCCGCTTTGCCTTGTCGACCTGATCGCGGGCGGCACGCTCGGCCTGCGGGTCGCCGGCACGTTTCGCCTGGGCCACGCCTCGACGGGCCCGCATCAGTTGCTGCACCCACTCCTGACGCTGCGACTCGGGCAGCTCGGGATTCGTGCATCGCCACAGGCGGCCGCGAACCACGATATAGCGGCCGTCCGGCGTGGTCAGCGGCGTCGATGAGCTCATAAAAAGTTGCCTCCCGGCCAGGTGAGTATTCGGGGCTTGCCAGGCAAGGCTGGCAAGCCTTCTCGACTCGTGCCCGCCGCGGAGGTTCATCCGGCCCTCGGCCCGCTTCATGCCCCCGGCGTTTTGCGGCACCATTGAGGCCCGTTTCATCGCCGCGAAGGATTCGCCATGCCCCTTAGTCTCTCCCAGGGAACCGAGCTCAACCCCGGCTTCATGGTGATCCACGGCAACCGCCTGGAGGCGCTGCGCGATCTGGCGGTGGAGTGGCTGCGCCACCACCCGCTGGGGCCGCTCGAGGACGAGGTGATCCTGGTGCAGAGCAACGGCATCAGCCAGTGGCTGAAGCTGGCGCTGGCGGCCGATCCGCCCGCCGGCGCCGGCATCGCCGCGGCGATGGACGTCACCCTGCCGGCGCGCTATCTGTGGCAGGCCTACCGCGCGGTGCTGGGTGCGGAAGCGGTGCCGCCAGCCTCGCCGCTCGACAAGCCGCGCCTGATCTGGCGGCTGATGCGCCTGCTGCCGGAGCTCCTGGATGACGCCACCTTCGCGCCCCTGGCGCGCTTTTTGGCCGACGACGAGGACCGCCGCAAGCGCCACCAGCTGGCCGAGCGCCTGGCCGACCTGTTCGACCAGTACCAGGTCTATCGCGCCGACTGGCTTTCCGCTTGGGCCGAGGGCCGCGACGAGCTGATCGACGCCCGCGGCCAGGCCCGGCCATTGGCCGAAGACCAATGCTGGCAGCCGGCGCTGTGGCGGCGGCTGCGCGACGACATCGGAGACGAAGGCCTGGCCACCAGCCGCGCCTGGGTGCATACCCGCTTCCTCGAGGCCTGCCGCGAGCTCACCCCCGATAAGCGACCGAAAGACCTGCCGCGCCGGGTGGTGGTGTTCGGCATCTCCTCGCTGCCCCGCCAGACGCTGGAGGCCCTGGCCGCCGTCTCCAAGGTCACCCAGGTGCTGCTGTGCGTGCACAACCCCTGCCGCCACTACTGGGCGGACATCATCGAGCACAAGGACCTGCTGCGGGCCGCCCGCCGACGCCAGCGCCACCGCCCGGGCATGCCGCTGGCGCTCGACGACACCCAGTTGCACCTCCACGCCCAGCCGCTGCTGGCCGCCTGGGGCAAGCAGGGCCGCGACTACCTGCGCCTGCTCGACGAGTTCGACGACCAGGACACCTACCGCATGCTGTTCGACGCCGAGGCGATGCGCATCGACCTGTTCGATTCGCCTGCCGACGGCGAGGCGCCGGGGCTGCTCCAGCAGCTGCAGGACGACGTGCTGGAGCTGCGCCCGCCCCAGGAGACCCGGGATACCTGGCCGGCCGTCGACCCGGGGCACGACCGCAGCCTGCGCTTCCATGTCGCCCACAGCGCCCTGCGCGAGGTCGAGATCCTCCACGACCAGCTGCTGGCCGCCTTCGACGCCGACCCCACGCTGCGCCCGCGCGACGTGCTGGTGATGGTGCCGGACATCGATACCTACGCCGCCGCCGTGCAGGCGGTGTTCGGCCGCCTGCCGCCGGACGACCCGCGCCACATTCCGTTCACGCTCTCCGACCAGACCAGCCGCCATCGCCAGCCGCTGCTGGTGGCGCTGGAGGCGCTGCTGCACCTGCCGGAGGCGCGGCTGACGGTCAGCGACCTGCTGGATCTCTTGGAAGTGCCCGCCCTGCGCGCCCGCTTCGGGCTGGACGCCGAGGCGCTGCCGGTGCTGCGGCGCTGGATCGAGGGCGCCGGCATCCGCTGGGGGCTCGACGCCGAGCAGCGCGCCCGGCTCGACCTGCCCGGCGGGCTCACCGCCAACACCTGGGCCTTCGGCCTGCGCCGGCTGCTGCTCGGCTACGCCGTCGGCGACACCGCCGACGGCCCCTGGCACGACATCGAGCCCTATGGCGATATCGGCGGCCTGGAGGCGGCACTCGCCGGCCCGCTGATGGACCTGCTCGACGCCCTCGAGGCCCAGTGGCGCGCGCTCTCCGAGCCCGCCGACGTGCCCACCTGGTGCCGCCGCCTGCGCGAGCTGCTGGCCGCCTGCTTCGCCGCCGAGGACGAGGCCGACCTCGCCACCCTCAACCGCCTGGGCGAACTGCTGGAGGACTGGCAGGAGACCGCCGAGGATGCCGGCCTGACCGAGGCGCTGCCGCTCTCGGTGGTGCGCGAACACTGGCTCGGCCAGCTCGACGAGGCCAACCTCTCCCAGCGCTTCCTGGCCGGCGCGGTGAACGTCGCCACCCTGATGCCGATGCGCGCCATCCCCTTCCGCCACGTCTGCCTCCTGGGCATGAACGACGGCGACTACCCGCGGGTGCAGCGCCCGCTGGACATCGACCTGATGGGCCACGACTACCGCCCCGGCGACCGCTCACGCCGCGAGGACGACCGCTACCTGTTCCTCGAGGCGCTGCTATCGGCCCGCGACAGCCTGATGGTCAGCTGGGTCGGCCGCAGCATCCACGACAACGAGCCGCGACCGCCCTCGGTGCTGCTCGGCCAGCTGCGCGACCACCTCGCCGCCGGCTGGCGGCTGGCCGGCCACGAGCACGAGGACGACGCCGGCCAGGCCCTGGTCGACGCCCTGACCACCGAGCACCCGCTGCAGCCGTTCAGCCGGACCTACTTTTCAGATAATCCGGGCCTGTTTACCTACGCCCGCGAGTGGCGGGCGGTGCACGCCGGCCGGCCGACGCCGGAAGCCGCCGTCGACGCCGAGCTGCCGCCCATGGAGCTCGACACGGCGCTGACGCTGGCGCGCCTCAGTGGCTTCCTCAAGGACCCGGTGAAGGCCTTCTTCACCACCCGGCTTGGCGTCTACCTCGAGCGCGAGGCGCTGGAGAGCCCCGACCACGAGCCCTTCGCCCTGGACGGCCTGGACCACTGGCAGCTTCAGCAGGCGCTGATCGAGGCCGGACGCCGCGCCGTCGATGCCGCCGAGCCGCCGATGCCCGCCGTGCACGACACCCTGGAGCGCCTGGAGCGCGAGGGGCGCCTCGCCATGGGCGGCTTCGCCGAGCTGATGCGCGAGCACCTGGTCGAGCCGCTGGACGGCCTGCTCGGCGACTACGCCGACCAGCTCGAGGCCTGGCCCCACGCCTGGGAGACACCGGCCGCCGTGTCGCTGGAGCTCGCCACCGATACCGATCCGCTGTCGACTGATCCGCTACGAGTGGAGGACTGGCTGGACGGCCTGCGCGAGAACGCCGCCGGCGAGCGCTGCCGGCTGGTGCTGATGACCAGCAGCCTGGTCAACAAGGGAAAATATAACTGGAAGCACTGGCTGGCCCCCTGGGTCGCCCACCTGGCCGGCCAGCTCGCCCTCGGCCCCATGACCACGGTGCTGCTCTCCCGCGCCGGCGGCGGCACCCTGGCGCCGCTGGAGGCGGCGGACGCAAGGGCGCATCTGGAGGCCATCGCCCTTGCCTGGCGCGCCGGCATGACCGCGCCGCTCCCGCTGGCCCGCGACACCGCCTTCGCCTGGCACGAGAAGGGCGGCGACGCGAACGCCCTGGGCCGCGTCTTCGGCGACGAGGCGAAAGCGGAGGAGGCCGACCTCAAGGCCTGGAAGGCCGCCGTCACCGCCTTCCACGGCACCGGCTTCAACGGCGACCATGGCGAGCTTGGCCGCGATCCGTACCTCGCCCGCCAGTGGCGCGACCTCGAAGGCCTGGTGCGCCATGAGGCCGCCGGCCGGCACTTCACCGAGCTGACCGCGGCGCTCTACGCGCCCCTTCACGACGCGGTGAAGGCCAAGGGCGGCGATAAGAAGACCGACAGGAAAGGCGGCAAGGGCCAGGGAGGCAAGGCATGACTATGACGGAAGACAGGCAAGTCGCCGAGACGCCTCGGCTCGACCCGGTCGCCCTGCCGCTCACCGGCAGCCGGCTGATCGAGGCCAGCGCCGGCACCGGCAAGACCTTCACCATCGCCCTGCTCTACCTGCGCCTGGTGCTCGGCCCCCGCGACGAGGCGGACGCGGCCAGCTTCCCGCGGCCGCTGACGCCGCCGGAGATCCTGGTGGTCACCTTCACCAACGCCGCCACCCAGGAGCTGCGCGACCGCATCCGCGCCCGGCTGGTGGAAGCCGCCGACGCCTTCCAGACCGATGAAGGGGCAGCTCCCGACGACGCCCCGCTGACCGGCGACCTCTTCAGCGAACCTTGGGGTCAGACCCCAAAGTCCGCTGAGGGGTCTGACCCCAATGATCCCTTAATCATCCTGCGCGACAGCTATCCACGCGAGAGCTGGCCGACCTGCGCCCGCCGGCTGCGGCTGGCCGCCGAGTGGATGGACGAGGCCGCGGTTTCCACCATCCACGCCTGGTGCCATCGCATGCTGCGCGAGCACGCCTTCGACAGCGGCAGCCTGTTCGCGCTGGAGATGGCGCTGGACCAGTCGGAGATGGACCTTGAGATCGCCCGGGACTACTGGCGCAGCTTCTACTACGACCTCGACCCCGAGGCGCTGGCCATCGTCGCCCGCTACTGGACCACGCCGGACGCCCTGAACGACACCGCCGCCCGGCTGCGCACCCACGCCGCCGCCCTGCCCGTGGCCCCGCCGCCGTTTGATGCGCTCGCGAACTACCGCGAGCAGCGCGCCGCGGCGCTGGCCGAGCTCAAGGCGCCCTGGCCGGCCTGGCTCGACGAGCTGGAAGAACTGCTCGAGGCCGCCGCCAAGCGCAAGGCGTTCAACGGCCAGAAGCTCAACGCCAGGAGCCGCGCCAACTGGCTCGCCGCCCTGCGCGACTGGGCCAATGACGCCGAGCTGGCGAGCCCCGACCTCCCCCCCGCCGCCTGGAAGCGCCTGACGCCCGAGGGCATCGCCGAGATCTGGAAGGAAGATCCCGTGCCGAATCTGCCGGCGCTGGAGGCCCTGGCCGAGCTGCCGGAGAAGCTCGCCGAGCTGCCCGATCCGTTCGCCGACCTGCTCGCCCACGCCGTGCACTGGATGGCCGCGCGCCGCGAGACCGTGCAGCGCCGCCGCGCCGAGCTCGGCCCCGACGACCTGCTGCACCGGCTGGACGCCGCCTTCGCGGGCGAGGCCGGCGAGACGCTTTCCGCGCGCATCCGAGCGCAGTTCCCGGTGGCGCTGGTCGACGAGTTCCAGGACACCGACCCGGTGCAGTACCGACTGTTCGACCGCGTCTATGCGCTGGAAGAAAATAGAGATGACAGCGCCGTGCTGCTGATCGGCGACCCCAAGCAGGCGATCTACGCCTTCCGCGGCGCCGATATCCACACCTACCTCCAGGCCCGGCGCGACACCGCCGGCCGCCACGTCACGCTGGGCACCAACTTCCGCTCCGCCACACCGATGGTCGAGGCCGTGAACCGGGTGTTCGCCCACGCCGAGCAGAGCGAATCCGGCGCCTTCCTGTTCCGCCGCGGCGACGACAACCCGGTCCCCTTCGCCCCCGTCGACGCCAACGGCAGAAAGGATGCCCTCGTGCGCCGCGGCGCCGCCCAGCCGGCGCTGACGCTCTGGCATCTGGCCGCCGAGGAGACGCTGCCCAAGGGCGCCTACCTCAAGGAGCTGGCCGCGCGCTGCGCCACCGAGATGGCGAGCCTGCTGCGCGAGGGCCAGGCCGGGCAGACCGGTTTCCAGAAAGAGGGAGACTTCCGGCCGCTGGCGCCGTCGGACCTCGCCGTGTTGGTCAACAACGCCAGCGAGGCCCGCGCCATCCGCACCGCCCTGCTGTCCCGCGGCATCCGCAGCGTCTACCTCTCCGATAAGGAGGGCGTGTTCGAGACCGAGGCTGCCGCCGAGCTGGAGGTGTGGCTGGCCGCCTGCGCCGCGCCGGACGACGAGCGCTGCCTGCGCGCCGCGCTGGCTACGCCGAGCCTGGGCCTGAGCCTCGCCGAGCTCGACGCCCTCAACGGCGGCCCCCAGCAGGACGAGCTGGCCTGGGAGGCGCGGGTGATGCAGTTCCGCGACTACCACCGCCAGTGGCAGCGCCGTGGCGTGCTGCCCATGCTGCACCGGCTGCTGGCCGACTTCGCCGTGCCCGGCCGGCTGCTGGCCGTGCCCGAGGGCGAGCGACGGCTCACCGACCTGCTGCACCTCGGCGAGCTGCTGCAGGAGGCCAGCGCCGAGATCGACGGCGAGCACGCCCTGCTGCGCTTCCTGGCCGAGTCCCGCGCGCATCCCCAGGCGCAGTCCGACACCCACCGCCTGCGCCTGGAGAGCGACGCCGACCTGGTGCAGGTGGTCACCATCCACAAGTCCAAGGGCCTGGAATACCCGCTGGTGTTCCTGCCCTTCATCGCCGCCTTCCGCCCGGTGAAGCAGGGCGACCTGCCGCTGCGCTGGCACGACGACGACGGCCATCTGCGCCTGACGCTCTCCGCCGACGAGGCCATCCTGGCCCGCGCCGACCACGAGCGCCTGGGCGAGGACCTGCGCAAGCTCTACGTCGCCCTGACCCGCGCCCGCCACGCCACCTGGCTCGGCCTGGCGCCGCTGGAGGCCATGGAGCGCAGCGCCGTCGGCCACCTGCTCAAGGGGGGCGAGGCGCTCTCGCCCGACAACCTGCGCCCGGCGCTAGAGGCGCTGGCCGACGAGAACAGCAGCGATCGCAACGCGCAGGTCGCGGTGCAGGACGCCCCCGAGGCCGATGCCACGCCGGTCGAGCTCGCCGGCGACGACGCGCCGCTGGGCGAGGCCCGCGCGCCCACCCGGGCGATCCGCGAGCACTGGTGGATCGCCAGCTACTCGGCGCTGCGCACCGGCGCCACGCCGGACGAAGAAACTGAATCGACTGCCGAGGCCGAGCCGTCCCCCGAGCCCACCACCGCCGACGAGGCCACCGCCATGGAGGTGATCCACGAGCCCTTCGATGCCGCCGCGGCCACGGTGAGCGAGGGCTCGCTTCACCGCTTCCCCCGCGGGCCCTCGGCGGGCACCTTCCTGCACGGCCTGCTGGAATGGGCCGGCGAGGAAGGCTTCGCCCGGGTGGCCGAAGACGCCGAGCTGCGCGCCGACACCCTGGCCCGGCGCGCCAACCGCCGCGGCTGGGAGGGCCAGATCGCCGCCCTCGAACAGTGGCTGCCGGAGCTGCTGACCACGCCGCTGCCGGTGCCGAAGCCGGGCGACGGCGAGGCCGCGCCGCTGCGCCTCGATGCACTGGACGGCGCGCGCGACTACCGGATCGAGCTGGAATTCTGGTTCGCCGCGCACAAGGTCAACACCCGCAAGATGGACGCCCTCGTAAGCGCTCACACACTCGGCGGGCGGCCTCGGCCGGCGCTCGAGCCCGACATCCTCAACGGTATGCTCAAGGGCTTCATCGACCTGGTGGTGGAGCACGAGGGTCGCTTCTACGTGCTCGACTGGAAGTCCAACCACCTGGGCGCGGACGATGCCGCCTACACCGAGGCGGCGATGGCCGAGGCCGTGCTCGAGAAGCGCTACGACGTGCAGTACTGCCTCTACCTGCTGGCCCTGCACCGACTGCTCGAGGCCCGGCTGCCGGACTACGACATCGAGCGCCACCTGGGCGGGGCGCTCTACGTTTTCCTGCGCGGCACCCGCGCGCCCTCCCGCGGCGTGCACGCCGAACGCCCGCCGAGCGAGCTGATCCTCGCGCTCGATGCCCTGTTCCGCGCCGCCGAGGAGGCCGTCGCATGACCCCGGATACCCCGAATCACGCTACCGATCAGGCGCCGGAATCCGCCGCCTCTGAGCGCGCGCTAATTCAAGCGCCCGAACATGCGCTGAGCGATCACGCGGCGCTGTTCGCCCTGCTCGACCGCTGGGTGGCACGCGGCTGGCTGCGCTCGCTGGACCGCGCCTTCGCCGCCTTCCTGCATCGCGAGGCGACGGCGGCCAACGGGGTAAGTGAGGCCTCACCTCTGCTGTTGCTGGCGGCCGCACTCGCCAGCCACCAGCTCGGCCGCGGCCACGTGTGCCTGGACCTGGCCCAGACGCTGGCCACACCTGACCTGGCGCTCTCGCTGCCGCCGGAGGGCGACAGCCTGGAGGACCCGCCGCCGCTGCCCAGCCGGGTGATGGCCGCGCTGGACCTCGACGCCTGGCGCGACGCCCTCGACCAGCCCGAGCTGGTGGCCGATGGCCCCGGCAGCACCCCGCTGGTACTCGCCGGCACTACCGCGCGCCCGCGGCTCTACCTGCGCCGCTACTGGCAGCACGAGCAGGATATCCACAGCCGGATTTTCGCGCGGCTGGACGCGCCCTCCCCCGACGGTGACGGCGCAGAGGCCTTCGAGGCGCCGGACGCGGCTCGCCTGCGCCCGATTCTCGACGCGCTTTTTCCAGACCCGAAGGCGACCGCCGCTCAGGATGGCGCCACCCAGACCGCGACGATCGACTGGCAGAAGGCCGCCTGCGCCCTGGCCGGCCGCTCGCGCTTCGCGGTGATCACCGGCGGCCCCGGCACCGGAAAGACCACCACTGTGGTGCGCCTGCTCGCCCTGCTCCAGGCGCTGGCCATGGGCAATCACGACGACCAGAAAAGCGAAGAGGACGGTGCGCCGCCCCTGCGCATCCGCCTGGCCGCGCCCACCGGCAAGGCCGCGGCGCGACTCAACGAGTCCATCGCCGGCCAGGTGGCCCGGCTAGACCTCGACGGCCTGGCCGACGATCCCGAGCGGCTGCGCGATGTCATTCCGAAAGACGTGAGTACGCTGCATAGACTGCTCGGCTCGCGCCCGGACACCCGCCGCTTCCGCCACGACCGCCACAACCCGCTGCCGCTGGACGTGCTGGTGGTGGACGAGGCCTCGATGGTGGACGTGGGCATGATGGCCGCGATGCTCGAGGCGCTGCCGCCCCGGGCGCGGCTGGTGCTGCTCGGCGACAAGGACCAGCTTGCCTCGGTGGAGGCCGGCTCCGTGCTCGGCGACCTGTGCGCCCGGGCCGAGGGCGGCCACTACACCCCAGCCACGGCCGAGTGGCTGAGGGATGCCACCGGCCAGACGCTGCCCCCGGACACGCTGGACGCCGACGGCCAGCCCCTCGACCAGGCCATCGCCATGCTGCGCGTCAGCCACCGCTTCACCGCCGACAGCGGAATCGGCCAGCTGGCCGCGGCGATCAACCTGGAGGCCGAGCCCGCCGCCAAGCGCAAAGCGATTGGCGACGCACTGAGCGCCGGCTTCGCGGACCTCTCGCACCACAAGCTCTCCGCCGACGACGAGCGCGGCCTTGCCCGCCTGGCCGTGACCGGCTGCCCCGAGCGCTTTGCTCGCCATCAGCCCGGCGCCCGCGCTGCCACCGCGCCGCCGGTGGGCTATCGCCACTTCCTGAGCGTGATGGCAGAGCGGCGCCCGGCCGATGACGCGGATCAGGACGCCTTCGATGATTGGGCAAGAGAGGTGCTAGCCGCCCACGGCGACTTCCAGCTGCTGTGCGCGTTGCGCCGCGGCCCCTGGGGCGTGGAAGGCCTGAACGAGCGGGTGCGCCAGGCACTGGAGCGGGAGAAGCTGATCGACAGCCAGGACGGCCGCCAGCGCTGGTACCCCGGCCGCCCGGTGCTCGTCACCAAGAACGACTACGGCCTGGGGCTGATGAACGGCGATATCGGCATCACCCTGGATATGCCGCGCCCGGATTCAAAATCAGCCGACGGCAGCCGGCGCCTGCTGCGGGTGGCCTTCCCCGCCGGTGACGGCACCAACCGCATCAAGTGGGTGCTGCCCTCGCGCCTGCAATCGGTGGAGACGGTGTTCGCGATGACGGTGCACAAATCCCAGGGTTCGGAGTTCACCCACGCCGCCCTGGTGCTGCCCGACGCGCCGAACCCCATCCTCACCCGGGAGCTGGTCTACACCGGCATCACCCGCGCCCGCCACTGGCTGACGCTGGTGGAAACCGGCCGCGGCCAGCTGATGGACGCGGCGCAGCGACGAGTGATGCGGGTGAGTGGGCTATCAGAGTAAAAAATGCCATACCAAAGCCACATTCACTATAAAGTTCTTCGCTTCTCGAGAAATCAAAAAGTTTCTTAGAAATTTTTTATGCATTCTTGAAATCAGACCTCTGCACTCAACCTTGACTCCAAGACCACCATATGCTTGAAAAATTTATCCGCCCTTATATTGACTTTATCCTCGGAGCTTCTTACAACCTCCATCAAATATTGGAAGGGCTTGGAATAACTTCATCCAGCTTTTTAGTTCAAACCCCAGAGGGAAAAATCACCAACTCTTATTGGTCGCCCCTCGAAGCCACAGCTCCCATATTCGGCGGCTTACTACTTTTTACAGCCTTTCTTTTTTTTATAACCCTGCTAGCTGCCTATGCGCTTGGAAAAAGAAAAGGTGTAGCAATCACCATCATTGTAATTTCCACTCCGGGCATTCTAAGCTTGCTAGGGATATTTCCCAACATAGACTATTTACCTGAACGCTTTTTCATCAACGAACCTGGAGAATTGGGCAGCGAAAAAGGCTTGATACCACTACTGGTCTTAGGCATGTTGCTAGGCTGGTCAACATTGACGATTATCTATGACCACCTAAAACTTAATGAAAATTTTAGACAGTGCTACGAAATACTATTGTTACCTACCGCTTTGGTGGGAGCCGTCTTCTTTGTAGCAGACAATGATGCTTCAAATAGCATATCCCTTCTAGAAAAAGAGGTGACCAACACCCAACAAGCTAGTCACTATCTTCTAAATCAAGTTAGAAGATATAGAAGACACTGCATCCAGGAAGAGACTGAAGAAAAATTATCTTGTCAATGGGGCTCATATATTCAGAAGCGTCTCCTCGATCTTTCATTCTACGAAGAAAATCTAATATCAGCCTTTTTACCCGAGTCCACCTATGAGTTTTATGCACCCCAATCTGAAGAAATCAGCATGAGCGAAATAACAAGAATAAGAGAAGAGATTTCTGCTTACAACCAGGAAGTCTGTCCAGTCGAAAACTTAGAAAATGGTACGCATAGATTATCACCAACTTCAGCCAATTGCGAAACACCTCCTTCAAGATTTTGCACATCTTTTCCAGACCCACCCAATGGGTTAGTGGAAAGATTTATCGCAGCCAACACACTTGCACTAGCCAGCGAGTGCATTCTACCCACGTTATCCAATCAAAAAGAAAAAATATTAAACTTAATCTCTTCAGTTGAAAAAGACAAGAAAAGCAAAAACCAACGATGGCTATACTTTGTGTTGACATCAATTCTCATCGGTGGACATCTAGCCAACGCAAGCGCGAGAGTCTCTCGAATAGATAACAGGAACATTCACAACCAAAAACGCACAGCCAAAATGTTAACAAAAACGTTCAACAAACCTGCCACACTATTAAAAAATTCCGGCGAAGGAGTAAGAAAAGCCACAAGAGAAATAAAAAACAGACTATAGAAAAGCAATGGAAAAATATAACGCCTGCAATCGGTGGAGACGGTGTTCGCGATGACGGTGCACAAGTCCCAGGGCTCGGAGTTCACCCACGCCGCCCTGGTGCTGCCCGACGCGTCGAACCCCATCCTCACACGGGAGCTGGTCTACACCGGCATCACCAGCGCCCGCCACTGGCTGACGCTGGTGGAAACCGGCCGCGGCCAGCTGATGGATGCGGCGCAGAGGCGAGTGATGCGGGTGAGTGGGTTGGGGAGTTGATGGATATCGGTTCCCTTATTCAAACCATAGTCTGAGATTATTTTAGCTCGAAGCACATGGCCTCTTGTGGTTCATTAACGTCCGACAAGAGGGTGCAGTTTCGCTGCGCCCTCCTGACTGGCTTCATTATGCTTTATTCGCAAAATGCAAAGGTTACAATTTCTTTGAGCGTTGCTTCACACCTTTCAGTTAAACCTTGTCTTCCATCAATATAATCGCGCACTCTTTTCCACGAATTGAAAGGTTTATCTGTAGATTTAACAGATTCGTTTTCATCTTGGTCCCAAAGCACATGTTCAAACGTATCATTAACCAAGAAAACCCTTTCCGCAGTTGCTATATTTACTATCTTTTCATTAGCCTTGTAGGGGTGAATTGCAGCTTTTTCTTTCAGCTCATCTTCTGTAAGGCCTTTCCTGTCAGCGTCATGAATAACACGATAATCAATATCGAGAGAATTTAGCACTTTGGCTAGCGCAGGGATTGTCCACTTTCCTCCAGCCGATACAACAGTAGCATCTTTATCAAGACTTCTTTCAACCCCCAATCTCTCGGCTAACTCTCCGATCATACTAAATACCGCCACCTCTGTATCGCCTTCAACTATAATAACTCGTTTGGCAAAAAGGCTTTCGCAAACTGTTGGGTGAAAATCCAGAGCAGCTCTCAAGATAGTACGTTCGTCGTACTCCCCGTCAACTTCAAAAATATCGCTTCTAACTTGATGAACTTGCCGCATATTCACACCATCTCTTTTTATTAATTTTAGAGACTCTGGCTTCTCCGCAAGATTTATAAGGAAAGGGGAGTGAGTAGAACAAATTACTTGCCACTTAGGTGAATCTGACCTTTTTTGCAGGGTTGATTTTAATCTCCGCATTAGATGGGGATGAATATAAAGCTCCGGCTCTTCATATAAAACGATAACTGTTCTTTGCTCACCAGAAACTTCTGACTCTATCGATGCATTACTCTCTAGCATTGCGAAAGCCAAGGCCCTTTGAACACCACTACCTTGGTATTGCAAACTCGTTTCAATTTCCTCATCAACAAGAAAAGTTGCAGCTTTCATAAATAAAGGCTCAATGTCAATATCCCCAACAGCAAGCCTTACTTTTGAGTCAAAATCTAAAATCTGATTCAGTGTGCTTGACACTTGCTCGAGTGCATCACCTAACCCTTCTATTTCACCTCCATCGCCTGACTGCCCTTTTAATTTATTTTGAAGCAGCTCAGCCTTAGAAATATAGTCTTTATAAGACTCATCGCTCTTAACTTGTGGAAATAACTTGTTCGTAAAAAGGAATGAAAAAGGACTGTTATTTGTAGCCTTAAGCTCATCTTCTATTTTGAAGCTTGCGGGAACATACATTACGTGTGGGACTGCTTGCTGCAATGAGTTCGCGAACTTTTTAATGTGCCAACCTTCAGACTGAATAACATGTTCTGAATGGTTTTCTACAGTGTGATCTTCCAGCTCAGCAGTCCTTTCTTTAAAAGCAGCAGCTGATGCAATACCTAGCTCATCAAAGATAGCCTTACAAGTTGCATCTTTCTTGGCATTAGTGAAGCTTTCATCAGTCCAGGGGAACTTATTTTCTGTATTATAAACAGAGTACTCGTAACTATAATCTGTCTGCTCTGCATTCCATTCAGCTGTGACGCGGATCTTCAGCCTGTCTCCAAAAAGTAACTTAGATACTGCCGACTTGTTTTTTTCCCATTCTTCTAGATCACCAAACTCACACACTATCTCCATTTTTTTATCTGAAGCTTGTTGACCTGGCCAATCTTCTAGCTTTGGTTTTTTATTATCAAGAACCAAGTGAATCGCATTCAATATTGTTGACTTGCCAATATTATTTGGACCAACAAGAGTTGTGAAGTTATTAATGTCTATTTCAGCAAATCCTATCCCACGAAAATTACAAACAATGAGCTTTTCTAACTTCAAGATTCTCTCCTTAACTCAAATCTTACATGAAAGCATAGCATTGAGGTAACGGGCCGCTTTGGAGCTGATACAAAGGAGCAGCGGTAAGCAGTCCATTCACCATATTGTTATGTGATTACAGCCCCATTTTACGTTTTACGCACTCAGCTGTGGCCACTTTTAGCATTTTGCCCCAAGACTCAAAATCTGGAACCTGAGCAATGTATTTATCCCAGCCAGCATCTGAAATAGCTTTAAGAGCCTCTTCACCATTAACTTCAAGACCACTTTCGTCAAAAAGCTGCTGAGCATCCCGAAATTTGGTGTACTCGGACACAAAACCTTCAGTTAGCAATTCAAGAATAGAAAATTTCTGCTCATCATCAAGCTCTTTTGCTCCTTCCGCCATCCCTTTGAGCTTTTCCTGGAGTTCGTCAAATCCCTTGATGTTGTCCATCCCTCCACCCTCATAGCGCCAAGATAACGTACTGAAGACCTTGGCATATGCTTTCCAAAAAAAATACCAGCGTCTTTGGTCGCCATCGATCGTCTTTTTATGTTTTGCTACACAACTATAGTTATATTTGAACCGCCAATGCGGACAAACTGTTCTAGCTGACTCCCTAGATAACCAGAAGCATGCACTTTAACATGCGCCCCTTTATCAATCGCAATTCTAATTATCTGCTCCACTTGGCTGCACAAATAGCCCGAGCCTGGTGTGATTTCAATATTTGCACCGATCCGTGCAATTTATTCAACTTGACTAGCCAAAATTGTCATATAATCACTCCGTATTTCAAAAGAAACATGACACCGATAAACGTGCCGGCTTTATTTCATGGGCATCGGGCTTAAGCCAGAAGCCACCATCCCCTCGTGCAGCAAGCCGCGTTCCTACGAAAACCGTCGTGGAGCAGTCTTGGCATGTCATTCCAAAATCTCCGTCACCTTCCTGGCATCGAAAGCCAGTCGCCCAGCAATCGCCTGCATCTCGTCGATCGGCTGCTCATAGCTCCAAGCCACATCGGTGATATCGGGCAGCGAGTAATAAGTGCTATCGCCCTTGAACGGGCAGTGGGTGACGGTGGAGGAAATCGAAAGCTTCGCCATATCCACATCCTCTTTCGGGATGTAGTGGCGGTGTGGATAGCCTTTCTCGCGCAGCTCGATGGCGTTGCGGGTATCGGCGATCGGGGTGTCACCAGCAAGGACGCGCACCCGCCGGGAATGTGGGTGCAACGTGATGCGGGGTTCGGTGTGATCGGCCATCGACAGTTCCCTTGCGAGTCGGCTGATCCATCAGCCTAGAACGAGGGATCCATAATGTCACCGCTTGGTGACAATTTCACTTAGGCCTTTGATCTAGATCGGTCTTGCGGGAGCGACCCGCTCGCCTCCCTCACGCCCTCGCCCGCTTGGCGCCAACGGCCCTGCCCGCCATGATGGTGGCATTCATAAATTGCGGAGACTTGGGGATGAAACAGACACCACGCGCGCCGGCGCCGCTGACCACACTCGGCGGCCGCTCCGTGCTGTTCGTGATGGCGGCGGATGCAGAGTACGGGCCGCATCTGCGGGAGCGTTTCGTGGCCTTCATGACCGGCGTGGGACCGGTGGAGGCGGCGGTGGAGCTCACCGCGGCGCTGGCGGAGCTGGAGGCGTGCGGGCAACGGCCGGACCTGGTGGTGTCGCTGGGCTCGGCGGGCAGCCGGGATCTCGAGCAGACCGAGGTCTATCAGGCGACCTCGGTGGCCTACCGCGACATGGACGCCTCACCGCTCGGCTTCCAGAAGGGCGTCACACCCTTCCTCGACCTGCCGGACATCCTGCCCCTGCCGCTGCGCATTCCCGGGATTCGCGAGGCATCGCTCTCCACCGGCGCCAACATCGTCTCGGGCGCGGCCTATGCCGCCATCGCCGCCGACATGGTGGACATGGAGAGCTACGCCTGCCTGCGCGCCTGCACCCGCTTCGACGTGCCGCTGGTGGTGCTGCGCGGCATCTCGGACGGCAAGGCAGAGCTCAACCACGTCGACGACTGGACGGAGTATCTCCACGTCATCGACGAGAAGCTGGCCGCCGCGGTGGATAGGCTGGGCGAGGCGCTCGGCGAGGGCTTATTGACGGACTGAGGCGCCAGCGTGGAGGCCATGGGTGCGGCACTGACCGGCAGCCTGCTGCGCGGCGGCTTCCGGCCGCTTGCGTCAACAGCTCCATCAGCCCCACCCAACCTTTCATCCTCCCCGAAGGTCGATGGGTCGACGCAGAAGTTCTTCTCTTGCCCGAAAGCCCTCAATCAGACAGGAAATCACCCACATAAACGAGGTGTTCGAATGGCACGTCACGCCCTTGTAGCGCAGCGACAGCGGTGTCGAGCGTCGCTCGCACGACGGTGTGCTGCTCGCTTCGACCAGCGTGGCAGACGACCGCGAGGGGGGTGGAGCCAGGCAGAACACGCTTCAAGCGCTCAGTCAGTTGCTGGAACCGTGATCGCATCGCAAAAAAGACCAGCGTGGAGCCGGTCTCCGCGAGGCGCTGCAGAGTATCGGTGCCGGCATAGTCGTCGCGGGTATCATAAGCGGCTGCGAGGATGACCGACCGGCTCGTGCTGCCGGTCATGACGTCGCGAGCCAAAGCCGCATTTGCGGCATTGAAGCTCGACACTCCGGGAATGATCACCGGATTGAGGTCGCTGAACTCCTGGATGAAGCCCGCCTGCGGCCCGAAAATCATGGAGTCGCCATAGTCGATGACGGCGATTCGCTTGCCTTGCTCCGCGGCGCGCCGGACGATTTGTCTGACTTCGGCCTCCCTCGCGTCGGCTTTCTCGGCCGGTGTGTCCTTGCGGATCAGATCCATGAACAGGCCATGTCCGGCATCATGGAGCTCCTTGCCGCTGAGAAGATCCGCAAAGGTCTCCAGCAAACGTGAAGTTCCGAACACGACGTCGGCGCGTCGCAGAACCTCCTGAGCGTTCACGGTGATGTTTCCTGCATCGCCGATGCCCATGCTGACCAGGTGGAATCGACCGCTGAGATAGACAGGCAGAGGTTCGCCGACGGCTTGAGCAGCAAGAGGATGTGAGCTTGCATCAGTCATGATTCACTCCTCGATGAGTTGATGACATCGAAATGGGTGTCGGGCGCTTCTTCCCCACGAAGAAGGCCACCATGGCAAGCCCGAACGACGCCGCTGCCAGGAGAAACGTGTGGGAGAAGGCTTCGCCGATGGCGAACGTGGAACTCGAGGCCACCCCCTGATCACCCAGGAGCGAGGCGAACAGCAGCGGCATCAGCGAGGCGCCGGTCATGAATCCCAGATTGCGCGACAGACCCATCAGCCCGGAGACCATGCCCCGTTGCGCGTCTGGAGCTGCTGCCATCGTGGCGGTGTTGTTGGCGGCCAAGAACAGCTGGAAGCCCGGCGTTGTCAGTAGCAGCGCCATCACATAGCCGGGAATCCCGACTCGAACAGGCAGCAGTGCGAAGCCGATCAATCCGCCCGTCGCAAGCACCAGACCAGCAAGCAGGGTTCGGTCGGTGCCGAACCGGTCCGTGAGTTGGCCTGCGGGGACACCGGACAGCGCGGCAGCCGCGGGGCCGACCGCCATCACAATGCCCGTCATCAGTTCGCTCAGGCCCAGGCCGAATGCCAGGTAGAAGGGCCCAACCACCAGCGTCGACATCATGATGGCGCTGACAATGAGATTCATGACCAGTGATGAGGCAAGGACTCGACTACCCAACAGGGCCAAGGGCACCAACGGGTGGGCGGCCCGCCTCTCGGAGCCGACAAAGGCCGCCAGCGCGATGGCGGCCGCGGCAAGCAGCGTCCAGAGAGGAATGGCCATTCCGACCTTGCCACCCGTGGCGGACATCGCGAAGAACAGCAGCGCCAGGCTCAGCCAGAGGCTACCCGCCCAATCCATGTGAGCCGTCGTGGCGGCCGCTCCTTTCTCCTTGGGGATGCCCATCGCCGCAATGGCCATCATGCCAAGAGCGCACAGGAGCAACAGGACGAAGATCGAGCGCCAACCCAGAAGGTCGATCAAGCCGCCACCGAGAGAAGGACCCAGCGCCGTACCGATTGCCGACATGGTGCCCAGCAACCCCATCACTGCCCCCATGCGCTCCTTGGCGATCAAGCCCTTGGCGAGCGACATCGGCAATGCCATCAGGACCGCGGCAGCCAGGCCTTGCCCCACCCGGCCCGCGACCAGCCAGCCTAGGTTTGGTGCTACCGCACAGACAATCGAGGCCAAGGTGAAGAGCACCAGGCCGGAAAGCAGCACACGTCGACTCCCGTACAGATCGCCCAGGCGCCCTGCGGACACGATGGCCAACGTCAGCGAAACCAGATAGGCGAGCACGACCCATTGCACCTGCTGTACCGAGGCCGAGAAAGCGGCAGCCAACGTTGGAAGCGCCACCGTCGTGACGCTGATGCCGAGTGAGGCCAGCAGGATGGAGCCCGCCAATGCGGCCAAGGCGAGCTTGTTGCCGGGGGGAAGAGCAGGTTCGTTCATGTGCTTGACCCTTGATCGAGGCTTGGTTGCAAACTACTATGCAACTTCAAGTCAACTTGAAGTCAAGCATGAATCTCATCGATATCGGCACACTCTCGAAAGCCAGTGGTGTCGCCACTTCGACACTGCGCTATTACGAGGAAATCGGCCTGATCCGGTCCGCCGCCAGAAACGGATTGCGCCGGCAGTACACCGAGGACACGCTCGTGCAGCTCGCCTTGATTTCATTGGGCAAGAGTGCGGGGTTCTCGCTGGAAGAGATCGGTAGCATGTTCGACAAGGATCGAAAGCCAGACCTGCCTCGATCCACGTTGAGCGAGCGCGCCGATGAACTCGATCGCCAGGCTCGAAGACTGAAGGCCTTGAGCAACATGCTTCGGCACGTCGCAGAATGCCCCGCGCCGTCCCACCTGGAGTGCCCCAAGTTTCTGAAGCTGCTTCGCGCCGCTTGCCCCACAGAGGCGGCCAGGAACGTGTTGCGGCACGCTGTCAGAGAGAGTGACGCCTAGGTGTTTATGTTTAGTCCCGGCCCCGAGGAAAGGGCTTGGACATTATTGCGGAAGTGGCGAGGGGTTGCCGAAGCCGCACTCGGGGACCGCGCCGCCCGCCGACGGCCGCTCATGGCGCAATCTCGCTTCGGTGCCAGGCCGAGACAGGCCTGTTGCCGTGCGGGGCGCTCGTCGTGTCACCAACGCCTCGACGCTATAGGCTGCGTAGGGAAGGGACCTTCCGGCATCGTTCAAGGAGGCGCCATGCCCGCCACCCGCACACGCCTCAAAGTGCCGCTGGTGGTGCTGCGTGGCATCTCGGACGGCAAGGCGGAGCTCAACCACGTCGACGACTGGACGGAGTACCTCCACGTCATCGACGAGAGGCTGGCCGCCGCGGTGGATAGGCTGGGCGAGGCGCTCGGCGAGGGCTTGTTACCGGGCTGAGGCGTCACCGTCGAGGCCAGGGGCGCGGCGCGTCACGGCGTGGGCACCAGCGCCATGTGCAGCAGCGGATAGGGCTTGCCCAAGCCGTCGAGCGGTGAGCGGTCGGTGACGGCAAACCCCTTGTGGCGGTAGAAGCCCAGCGCCTGCGGGTTCTGTTCGTTGACGTCCACCCGGGAGGCGTCCTGGGCGGTCACCGCGTCATCCAGCAGCAAGGCGCCGATGCCGGCGCCGCGCGCCTGCGGCGCGACGAACAGCATCTCAATCTTGCCGCCTTGCACGCCGCAGAAGCCCAGGATGTCACCGCCCTCGCCTTTGACGCAGGTCAGGTCGAGGGCGCCGAAATACTGCTCGTAGATGAGCGGCTTCAGCTCCAGCAGGTCGTCTTCCCGCAGGAAGTCGTGCGTTGCCCTGACCGAGGCCTCCCAGACCTCCAGCAGCTCGCGGTAGTCTTCCTTTTCCACACTCTCGACGTACATCCCACACTCCCCTGTTTCTTATTCCCTATCCGCCATGGCGTCGTGCGCCGCCTCATGGCGGCCGGGTCGAGACAAGGGCCCGGCGCTCGGGCGACGTCGCAGCGGCTGGCGCGCCGATAAAAGACGCCATGCCGCCCACTGCTGTCAACCAACGCCACCGTATCCCGCACTCGTGGAGGCCGTTCCCATGACATCGTCGAATCCCCTGACCGACCGGCTGGGCATCCAGCCCCTCATCCAGGCGCCCATGGCCGGCGTGGCCACGCCGGCGCTGGCGGCGGCCGTGTCGAATGCCGGCGGCCTGGGCTCGCTGGGCATCGGCGCCAGCGGCGTCGACAAGGCTCGGGCGATGATCGAGCGCACCCGGGCGCTCACGCCCCGCCCGTTCAACGTCAACGTCTTCTGCCATGCCCCCGCGGTGCGCGACCCGGAACGGGAGGCTACCTGGCTGTCGCACCTGGCGCCGCTGTTCCGGGAATATGACCGCGAGCCGCCGGCCGGGCTCGACGAGATCTACCGCAGCTTCGTGGAGGACGAGGCGGCCTTCGAGATGCTGCTCGAGACGCGCCCCGCCGTGGTCAGCTTTCACTTCGGCTTGCCGGCCGAGGCGCGGATACGCGCGCTGCGTGAGGCCGGCATCTACACGCTGGCGACGGCGACCAGCCTGCGGGAGGCGCGCGAGATCCAGGCGCGGGGCGTCGATGCGATCGTGGCCCAGGGCGATGAGGCGGGCGGGCACCGCGGCTGCTTCGATCCGCAGGCGGACGATGAGCGGCTGAGCACCTCCGTGCTCGTTCGCCGGCTGGTCAGGGAGATGGACCTGCCGATCGTTGCGGCCGGCGGCATCATGGATGGCCAGGGCATCCGCTCGGCCCTGGCGCTGGGCGCCTGCGCCGCCCAGCTGGGGACGGCCTTCCTGCTGTGCCCGGAATCGGCGGCCAACGAGGGCTATCGCGCGGCCCTCAGGAGCGAGCGCGCCGAGACGACCCGCATGACCACGGCGCTGTCCGGGCGCCCGGCGCGCGGCATCCTCAATCGCCTGATGCGCCATGCCGAGGCCACGCCCGGGGTCAGGCCGCCCGCCTATCCGCTGGCATACGACGCGGCCAAGCGGCTCCACGCGGCGGCGGCCGAGCGTGGCGATCATGACTTCGCGGCGCACTGGGCCGGACAGGGCGCGCCGCTGGCGCGCGAACTCCCCGCCGGCGAGCTGGTGAGCCGGCTGCTTCAGGAGTGGCGAGACGGCGCCTGACGGCAAGGCGGCGGCGCCCTCGTCGTTGGACACGCCCGGGGTGTCGAGGATGGATCGAGGCTTTAGGATGAGAGGCGACCCTTCGGCATCGAGCTCAAGGAGGCGCCATGCCTGCCACGCGCACGACCTCGCCCGCCCTGGAACGGGCCCACCTGGTGTGGGACCTGTTCATCATCACGCTGGTGATCGCCAACCTGGGGCTGCTGCTGTTCGACAGCCTGTTCCTGCTGCCGCCGCTGAACGCCGCCTTCGAGGCCGTGGCGCCCGGGCTGTACGGCGCCTACGAGCAGCATATCCACGCCAACTTCCTGACCATCGACCTGGCGTTCGTCAGCGTCTTCCTGCTCGACGTGCTGCTCGGCTGGGCGGTGGCCATCGCCGAGCGCCACTACCACCGCTGGTTCTTCTACCCCTTCGTGCACTGGTACGACGTGCTCGGCTGCATCCCGCTGGGCGGCTTCCGGCTGCTGCGCATCCTGCGCGTGATCTCGCTGCTGCACCGCCTGCAGCGCATGGGCCTGATCGACGTGCGCCGCTGGTACGTCTACAGCGTGTTCGCCAAGTACTACGACATCCTGCTGGAGGAGCTCACCGACCGCATCGCCATCCGCATGCTCGACAACGTGCAGCAGGAGATCCGCGCCGGCGACGGGCTCTCGGCCCCGGTGATCGAGCGCGTGGTGCAGCCGCGCAAGCAGGCGCTGATTCGCGAGATCAGCCAGCGGCTGGAGGCCATGGCCGGCGACGCTTACGACCGCAACCGCGACGACACCCTGCGCTACGTGCGCGGGCTGGTCGGCCGCACCCTGGCGGAGAGCCCGGAGCTCAAGCGGCTGTCACGCCTGCCGATGGGCGGCCCGCTGACCCGCGGGCTCGAGGCCTCGCTCTCCGACCTGGCCTGCCATCTGGTCGACGAGGCGCTGGCGGGGCTGAAGTCGTCGGAGTTCTCCAGCCTGGTGGAACACCTGGCCGAGAGCGGCTTCGATGCCTGGCTGCGCACCGACCCCGAGACCGAACAGATCACCGAGCAGGTGCTGGTGGACATGCTGGATCTGCTCAAGGAACAGATCGCGGTAAAGGGCTGGCAGCACAAGTATCGGTGAGAGGCTGCCCGGCTCTAGGGAGAATCGAGGTCCGTCCCCGACGGACCATGCTGGCTCTTGATGCCGTTCAGCTGCTCCAGCAGCTGGGGGATGTTGTCCTGGATGATGCTCCACACGGTATCGTCGTCGATCCCCAGATAGGCATGGATCAGGCGATTGCGAGTGGCAATGATCATCCGCCAGGGGATTTCCGAATACCGATGACGGACAGCATCCGGAATACGGGTCGCCGCTTCGCCGATCAGTTCGAGGTTACGCAGGGTAGCGTCGTAGGTGAGATCATGAGCGAGAAAGCTGTCCTGATCGAGATCTTCCGTGTAGGACAGGACCTTCTCGGCGAAACCGATCATGTCATCGATGTAGAAGCGCCATTCACGCTGGGAGCGAGGCTCAGACACGGAGCGCCTCACGCTCGACATAGGGCCTGAGCTCGGCGCGAAGCGCCTTGTCGGTCACCAGATCCACGGGATGCCCCAGCAGGTCCTCAAGGTAGAACTGCACCCCGAAATAGCGGGCCGAAGTGGCAGGGCCATCGAAACTCACCAGAATATCGACGTCACTGTCGTCTCGCGCTTCATCCCGCGACATGGAGCCGAAGAGCGACAATGACCTGACCCCGTACTCGCTGGTCAGGGTCGACATGTGGTCCCGAAGCAATTGCAGGGCCCTGGTTCTGTTCATCTTCCGCCACCTCTCACCGGCATCAAACCTTCAGAGCATTGATCTGCCTAGTTTTGCATCGATCAGCCTAGCATGGGGTAGAGCCAATCCCCAGCCAGACCTGGCCTGCATGACGCGTCATCTCGCAGCGGCTGCAGTCGGTCAGGAGTGCGTACCGTCTCTAGGAGCATCGGCCGGTTTCTCCTCCTCCGATGCCTCCGCCACGGGCTCTTCCAATTCCTCCGGATCCTCCAGCGGCTCGCCTTCCTCGTTCTGGAGCTGGTGGTCGTAGGCCGCCTGCAGGCCGGTGTCTTCCTCGGCGGCCTGTTCTTCCTCGTCCTCGCCGTGCTCGATATGGCCGGGATAGAACGGCGAGAGGATGGACACCAGGATGCCGAGCGCGGCGAACATGGAGAACGCCGTCGCGTAGCCGAAGGCGTCGACCAGCCCGCCGACCACCGGCGAGCCGGTGGCCTGCCCCACCGAGACCGCCATGAAGGGCAGCACCGGCCCCACCGACAGCCGACCCGGCAGCAGGCGGATGCCGGTCATCAGGTAGAGCCCCGTCAGGCTCATGTAGGCCAGGCCGAAGACCAGCGCGGAGAACGCCGCCAGCGGCGTCTGGGCGGGGCTGGCCGCGAGCAGCGCCAGGCTGGCGGCCAGCATCATCAGCATCAGCGCGTGGGTGATCGGCGGGTTGTTGCGGTCGGCCAGGTCGGCCACCACGGCGCCGCCGAGGCCGGCGATGCCCACCGCCAGCCACAGCCAGCCGGTGGAGGCCGGCGACAGGCCGCCGAGGGTGACGACCAGATCGGGCGCGAAGATCCAGTAGGCGGACGAGACGAAGCCCATCACGAAGGCGAACAGCGAGAGCCGCACGAGGCGCGACCAGGGCAGTTCGGGCAGCGGCGGCGGCGGCGCGGCGTTCGAGGGCACGATCCGCGACACCGAGGGCAGGAACCACCAGGCGGCGATCACGCCGACGGCGGTGCAGATCGCGAACGAGAGATAGGCCAGCCGCCAGGCGCCGACCATGAACAGCACCGTGGGTACGGCGACGATCACGCCGATGCTGGTGCCGGCGTTCATCACCGAGCTGACGCGCCCGTGCAGCGAGCGCCTCACCATCGCCTGCATGGCGGCCGTGAGCGCCGGCATCATCAGGCCGGTGCAGATGCCGCAGGCGAACACGCCCGAGCCCAGCATCAGCGCGTCGGAGGCCTGGCTGATCAGCCCCAGGCCGCCGACGCCGAACAAGCCGGACAGCACCGCGGTGTTGCGGGCGCCGAGATGGTCGGTGATGAAGGGCGCGACCACCGTGGACAGCAGGAAGCTGATCAGCGGCAGCGCGCCGATGATGCCGATGGCGTAGGGCGTGAGCTCCAGCGCGTCGCGGATCTGCGGCACGAACAGGCCGAAGGCGAAACGCGCCAGCCCGTAGCTGATCGCGACCAGCGCCGCCCCGAGAATCGCGAATCCCGTACTCGAAAGAGACTTCATGACACCTCCGCCAGGCTCGCCGGGCTGATAATCCGTGGATGGTCATCGATACCGACTGGTATATGCCGATATGCGCGACCTTGCCAGCTACCCCGGGCGATATGCCACCCTATAACGACCACACCGTGTTGCCCCGCGACGGGCACGACCAAGGTGTCATTCACTCGCCGACGGAAAGGAGTCTTCCCATGAGCGACCGGAATGCCTACGAACAGAAGCTGCGCGCCAAGCTGGACGAGATGCAGGCCGAGGTGGACAAGCTGAAGGCCCGCGCCAAGGGCGCCGAGGCCGACCAGCGCATCGAGCACGAGAAGGAAGTCGACGAGCTCGAGGCCAAGCGTGACGAGATGCGCCAGAAGCTCGACGAACTGCGCGACGCCAGCGACGACGCCTGGGACGACATCAAGGCCGGCGCGGAACGTGCCTGGGGCTCGCTGAGCGATTCCCTCGAGAAGGCCCGCTCACGCTTCAAGTGATCGCCCACGCCTCCCCGCGCTAGCCCCTCGCCCCGGCCCTTCCTGGCCGGGGCGTTTTCGTATCGCCCTCCCGCCGGCCTTCCGCCGCCGCGCCGGCCGTGGTGGAATGCCCTTCTTTCCACCACCTCGATGACGAAGCCGGGAACCGCGGGCCGCCGATGAAACGCTACGAGACATTCGCCGACCAGATCGCCGAGCTGATCCGCGAGGGCGTGCTGGCCCCGGGCGAGCGGGTGCCCTCGGTACGCCAGGCCAGCCGCCAGTACGGTATCAGCCACTCCACCGTCTTCCAGGCCTACTACCTGCTGGAGGATCGCGGACTGATCGTGGCCAGGTCGCGCTCCGGCTATTACGTGCGCGAGCAGGCCCGGCGCGTGCTGCACGAGCCGCGCATGACGCCGAGCCGGCAGGAAAGCGCCGACGTGGCCGTCAGCGAGCTGGTGTTCTCGGTGCTCGACTCGCTCCAGGACCCCGACACCGTGCCGTTCGGCTCGGCCTTCCCCAGCCCCGAGCTGTTCCCGCTCGCCCGGCTGGCCCGCAGCATGGCCAGGGGCCTGCGCGAGATGAACGGCAATGAGGTGCTCAGGGACATGACGGCGGGCGACGCCGACCTGCGCCGCCAGATCGTGCTGCGCTACACGCTGAAGGGGATGCCGCTGCCGCCCGAGGAGCTGGTGATCACCAGCGGCGCCATGGAGGCGCTGAACCTGGGGCTACAGTGCGTGACCGAGCCCGGGGACCTGGTCGCCATCGAGTCGCCGGCCTTCTATGCCAGCCTGCAGATCCTCGAGCGCCTGAAGCTCAGGGCGGTGGAGATTCCCGTGCACCCGCGCGAGGGCGTCGACCTGGACGTGCTGGCGGACAGCCTCGCGCGGCTGCCGATCAAGGCCTGCTGGTTCATGAGCCATCTGCAGAACCCGCTCGGTGCGAGCCTCGACGACGACAGGAAGCGCGCCCTCTACGCGCTGATCAAGCGCCACCGGGTGCCGCTGATCGAGGACGACGCCTACGCGGAGCTGCACTTCGGCACCACGCCGCCGAAGCCGGTGAAGCAGTTCGACGACGAGGGCCTGGTCATCCACTGCGGCTCGTTCTCGAAGAGCCTGGCGCCGGGGTATCGGGTCGGCTGGGTGGCGGCCGGGCGCTTCGCGGAGGCGATCTCACGGCTCAAGCTGATGACCACCATCTCGCCCTCGGTGCCGGCCCAGGCGGCCATCGCCGACTATCTCCAGTACGGCGGCTATGACCGCCACCTGCGCCGGCTACGCCATGCACTGGAGACCCAGCAGGGCCGGATGCTGACCGCAGCGGCGCAACACTTTCCGGCCGAGACCCGGGCCACGCGCCCGGCCGGCGGCTACTTCCTGTGGTTCGAACTGCCCGAGCGAGTGGACTCGCTGCGCCTGTTCCATCTGGCCCGGGAGCATGGCATCAGCCTGGCGCCGGGGCCGATCTTCTCCGCCACCCAGGGCTTTCGCCACTGCCTGCGCCTGAGCTACGGCCATCCCTGGACGCCGCGCAGCGAGGCGGCCATGGCGACGCTGGGCGAGCTGATCGACACTTTCTGAAGCGATGTTCACTCCGCTCCGTTCAGGCGCCGTTCCAGCCGGCCTATCTGCTGGAGGTCGTGCAGGTAGAGGTCGAGCCTGGACGCGGCGAAGGCCAGCAGCGCCGAGGCATAGACCAGCCCGGTCAGCACGGCCAGGTCGTTGATCCAGGCCAGGGCCGGCACGGCCACCGGGTAAGCCGTCGCGAAGATGCTCATACCGCCCCAGAACAGCGCCATCAGGCTGCAGGCCATGACCAATACCAGCATCGGCCCACGCCGATAGTGCCGCGGCGGGCGGCTCTTCCAGCCCGGCAGGTGAGCGACGGTCAGCTCGCCGCGGGTATCGATGCGCCCGCGGCGGCGCAGCAGCGGCTCGGCGAAGGCCTTCTGCCGGCCCGGCGCCACCGCCGCCAGCACCAGGCGCGGGTCGACGTCGCCGCCGAAGATGCGGGCGACCGCCTGCTTGAACCCTTTCGAGGGCTCACCGTCGCGGCAGCCCTCGGCCTCGTCGGCCAGCGTCGTCAGCGCCCGGTTGACCCGCTCCGGGCGCTCCTCCTCGTCCTCGAAGTTGATCGCATAGTGCACGCTGTACACCTGATGCAGCGCGAACGTCACACCGACGAAGATCAGGAAGAACGCGACGTAGATCATCATGACACCCCTCAAACCCTGGAAACCGGCCCGCGTCCCGCGGCCCCTGTCGTGGGCGGTCAAGATGACAGAACGGCCGGGACCATAACAGGGGCAGAAGGTCGCGAAAAAAGGGGATCAGTTCAGGCTGGGTCGCCATCATGGCATCGTGGGCCGAGGCCCAGCTCGAGCAGCGCGACGTGGTCGTGCCGCCCTGCGGCGATCCATCGCCGGCCGAAGCAGCGTCAGACGCTGAGCCTGGTGTAATAGGTGATCACCTCGGAGCGCACCCCGGTCGCGTCGGCCTTGATCAGGCCGGCCCCCTTGATCTGGGTGCCCGGGAAGGACCACCAGCACGACGCCGTGAGAACGCCGCCCTCCTCGTGGCTCAGCACCTCGGACAGCTCCATCAGGGGGTCCGGGAGTTGCCCACCGCATTGCGCGGCGATGCTCTCCTTCAAGCCCTTGAGGTAATCCGGAAACGCCTTCCTCGTCACGACCCCGAAGTCGGGATCGTCGAAGGTGTAGTCCTCCGCCGTGGCCTTGAGGATCCTGTCGGCATCGCCGTGGGTCCAGCCGTCCGCGTAGGCCCTCAGGTGTTCCGCCGCGTTCATCGTCATGCCCTCCGTTCTCGTCAGGGGCTAGCCGTCATGGGACGTTACGATGCACGGGCGATGCGAAATCCCGGCGACTCGCCGGCTGATTCCCCTCTCCCTGACCATCGGGCAAAGGGGCCATGCCGACGCCGCTGCGATCAACCGTCCCTACTGAGCCAGTATAGGCCGGTGGTGTCCCTGCAAGGCGCTTCCCATGCGGCGATCAGCGTCGGCACGACGCCCTGGAAAAAGACGAACTTCGGCACGATGCCGTGCAGCAGGTACACCAGCGGTGTCAGCCGGAAGCGGCGATGGTTGCCGAGCTGCACGATGCCCCCGACGGCTGGAAACGGCAGCGCTTACTTCATCTCGAAGCCGCGCTTGACCAGGAAGTCGCGCATATGAGGACGCAGCTTGGTGTCGAACAGCGGGCCGAGGCTCTTCGACCAGTTGGTGTCCTTGGTACCGCCGGTGCGCTCGCCGTAGTAGCGCTGCATCTCGTCGTCGTAGGCGTCGACCTGCTCGCGATCGTCGGTGTAGCGGTCTTCCTTGAGGATCGCCTCCACCGGCAGGCGCGGCTTCACGTCCGGATCGTGGGCCGGGTGGCCGATGCACATGCCGAACACCGGGTAGACGTGGTCCGGCAGCTCGAGCAGCTCGCTGACGGCCTGCGGGTTGTTGCGGATGCCGCCGATGTAGCAGATGCCGAGGCCCTCGGACTCGGCGGCCACGGCCACGTTCTGCGCCATCAGCGCGGTGTCGACGCTGGCCACCAGCAGCTGCTCGGTCATGCCGCGCACGACGTTGGCACCGGTGCGCTCGGAAGCCTCGGTGGGCCGCTTCATGTCGGCGCAGAACACCAGGAAGTCGGAGGCGCTGGCGATATAGCCCTGGCCACCGGCCAGCTCGGCGATCTGTTCGCGCTTGGCCGGGGTGGTCACGTGGATGACGCTGTAGGCCTGCACATGGTTGGAGGACGCGGCGGCCTGGCCGGCGCTGACCAGCTCCCGCAGCAGCTCGTGCGGGATCTTCTGGTCGGTGAACTTGCGTACCGAGCGGTGGGACTTCAGCAGTTCGATGGTCGGATTCATGGGACCTCGCGGGATTCACGTTCGAACAGGCAGGGTCGGACGAATCGCCGTCCCTGCCAAGACCCCAACAAGATACTTAACATGCTTACGGCATGCCATCATGGGCGCCATATCGTCGAGCTATCGGGGGCGACAGAGGGCGGGCATCGGCACGAGCGGCTTCGGGCACTATATTAGGGGACCATCGCCGCCATCGACATTCGGACACCACCAAGGGAGGAAGCCACGCCATGTCGTTGACCTTCAAGCCCCGACCTCGTGGCGGCCGCTGGCCGGTCGCCCTGGCCTGGCTGGCCACGCTGCTGCTCGTCCTCGCGGCGGCGCTGATGGGCGGCGCAGGGCCGGCCTACCGGATGGAATGGCTGACGCTCGGGCAGTCGTTCTCGCTGCTGCATCGCGGCGCCCTGCTGGCCGTGGGCGCGGCGGGCGTCGCCGCCCTGGCCTTCCTGATCGCCGGCCTGTGTCGGCGCGGCAAGCCGGCCCTGGCGAGCCTGCTGGTGATCGGTGCGGTGGTGGCGATGGTGGCCCAGCCGCTTCAGCTGCGCGAGCTGGCCCGCCGCGTGCCGCCGATTCATGACATCATCACCGATCTCGCCGATCCGCCGGCCTTCGAGGCGCTGGCCGAGGCGCGCCGGGAAGCGCCCAACGCGCTCGACTACCCCCGCGCCTTCGCCGAGGCCCAGCGTTCCGGCTACCCGGCCCTGGGGCCGCTGGAGATCGCCCGCCCCCTGCCGGAGGTGCGCGATGCCGCCGAGGCTCTGGCCCGGGCACGCGGCTGGACGATCGCGGCCGTCTCCGAACGCCGGCTCGAGGCGGTGGCGACCACCCGCTGGTTCGGCTTCGAGGACGATATCGTGATCCGCCTGACGCCGACGCCAGCGGGCACCACGGTGGACATGCGCTCGGCCTCGCGCCTCGGCCGGAGCGATCTGGGCACCAATGCCGCGCGCATCCAGACCTTCCTCGAGGACCTGACGGCACGCCTGTCCGCCTGAGGCCGGCGACGGGGCAGGAACAGGGAAGGAGGCCGATTCGTCACCGAATCGTGAACACGCTACCATCATGCCCCCGCGAGACGCCGGTCTCGCGGGCCGCTGCAGCGGTCCACCATCATTCACAGGGAGCATCCTTCATGGCGGCCACGTACCGCGCCCCGGGTCAGATCATCACCTCGCTGCTGGATACCGACTGGTACAAGCTCACCATGATGCAAGGGGTTCACCACAACTACCCCAATGCCAGCGTGACCTGGGAATTCCGCTGCCGCGACGCCGAGGACCTGCGCCCCTATCTCGACGAGATCCGCGCCCAGATCGACGGCCTGGCCTCGCTGTCGCTGAGCGAGGCGGAATCGGACTACCTGAGCGGCTTCGCCTACATGTCGCCGGACTTCGTTCGCTTCCTGGAGCTGTACCGCTTCCGTCCGCAGTATGTGGACCTGCACATGGAGGGCAGCGAGCTGTGCATCGTCATCGACGGGCCCTGGACGCACAGCATCCTGTTCGAGATCGTGATCCTCGCCATCATCAGCGAGGTGCGCAATCACACCCTGAACCCCGGGGCCAGCGTCGATCAGGCCGTGTCACAGCTGCGCGCGAAGATGGACCGGCTGCGCCGTGACTATACGCCGGCCCAGCTGGCCGACTTCCGGCTGGCCGACTTCGGCACCCGGCGGCGGCTCTCCCAGCCGGTGCAGGAGGCCATCGTCGAGGTGCTGACCGAGGAGTTTCCCGGCCAGTTCGTCGGCACCAGCAACGTCGATATCGCCCGGCGCCACGGCCTGGCGCCGATGGGCACCATGGCCCACGAGTGGGTGATGGCCCATCAGCAGCTCGGCAGCCGGCTGGTGGACAGCCAGCGCGCCGCGCTGGAGGCCTGGGTACAGGAATATCGCGGCCATCTGGGCGTGGCGCTGACCGACACCATCAACCTCGACGCCTTCCTGGCCGACTTCGATCTGTACTTCGCCAAGCTGTTCGACGGCCTGCGGCATGACAGCGGCGATCCCATGGTGTTCGCCGAGAAGTGCATCCGCCACTATGAGACGCTCGGCATCGACCCGCGCGGCAAGACGCTGATCTTCAGCGACGCCCTGACCTTCGACTCGGCGATGGGCATCAAGACCGCGCTGGACGGGCGCATCCGCACCAGTTTCGGCATCGGCACCAGCCTGACCTGCGACCTGCCGGACGTGAGGCCGATGAAAATGGTGATCAAGCTGGTGGCCTGCAACGGCCAGCCGGTGGCCAAGATCTCCGATGCCCCGGGCAAGATGCTGTCCCGGGACGAGGCCTATGTGCGCTACCTGAAGAGCGTCTTCGGCGTTTCGCACTGATCCGAAAGTGTCTGCGCTCGGCTATACGGCGTTAAAAATCAGCTCAAAATGCTCATTTACAGCTCGTAAACTCCGCTTTCTCGCTGATTTTTGCCTTGTCTAGCCTTCGCTCGACGACTTTCAAACTATTGCTGCCCCCCTGGACGCGAAACCTGGACCGAATGCGAATCGCACGCGAAGACAATCTCAAACCATTGATATATCAGGAAAAATTGACCAACCTCGCGCTCCGAACTAGGATGCGCACCTGATACGTCACCTCGACAAGGAAGAACGCTCATGCAAGGCAACCAAGAGATCATCGACGCCCTGAACGGCCTGCTCGCCGCCGAGCTCGCCGCCATGGACCAGTACTTCGTGCACGCCGAGATGTATGCCGACATGGGGCTGACCAAGCTCCATGAGCGCATCGACCACGAGTTCTACGACGAGAAGGGCCACGCCCAGAAGCTGATCGAGCGCATCCTGATGCTCGAGGGCAAGCCGGACATCCACACCCGCACCGAGGTGCGCATCGGCAAGGACGTGGAAGAGATGCTCGGCTACGATCTGCAGCTCGAGTACGAGGTGGGCGACGCCCTGAAGGCCGCCATCGCCCTTTGCGAACGCGAGCGCGACTTCAACACCCGCGCCATCCTGCTGCCGCTGCTTTCCGACACCGAGGAAGATCACGCCCACTGGCTGGAACAGCAGCTGCGCCTGATCAAGCTGGTCGGCCGCGAGAACTATCTGGTCGCCCAGATGTAAACCGCTCGGGCCGGCCCGGCTCGGCGCTCAGCCTCTTCAGCTCAGTCAACTGGGCTCAGGGGCTCAGACCATAGCGCCGCGCGGCGCGGCGCAGGCGCCAGATGGTGATCACATTGGTCAGGAGGATCAGCGTCTCGGCGAGGGTGCCGCCGATGGAACCGGCCAGCAGGTTGCTGATCACCCAGCAGAAGGCCGCCACGGCCAGCACCGCGCGCATGGCGATGCCGCGCAGCATGAACATGCCCCAGGTGCCCAGCAGGCCGGCCAGCAGTGCCGGCACGTCGCGCGGGCCGCTCCAGGTCAGCAGGGCGACCGCCAGGGTGGCGACGAGGACCCCGGCCATCACCGCGGCGTTGCCCGGGTAGCGGCGCACCAGGACGATGCGCAGCACGATCAGCGCCGAGATGCCCGCCGCCACCCAGCTCTGGAACAGCGCGAACTGGGCGGCGAAGGCCACGTTGGCGAACAGCAGCAGCACGAACAGCCGATCGTCGCGCCGGCTGGCGAAGCCGGCCACGCACAGCGCCAATGCCACCAGGCTGACGCCCTGCCCCAGCCACTCCCTCGTCACCAGCCCGCTCAGGCCGATCTCTTCCATGCGTGCCTCCCTTCATCGCGCTGTCTTCAGGCATCGCGTCAGGCTAGCATGCCGCGCCATGGGTCAGCGCTCACTTCCGTTGCTGTGCCGACATGCGGTCACCCCGGCGCCAGACGCTTCCCCCTCTCTAGCCAAGCCGGCTCCGACGCGGTAGAATAATTAGGTAGCGAACTATGATCTGGCCAGCACCGGCGCATGGTTGGCTGTTTCCTTCGATTTCGGGCCGGCCTCCATCAGGAGGCCGGCTCTCTTTTCGCGCGTCATGCCGGGTCACCGCCCGCCATGCACCGTCGACACCGCCCTCTCCCCCGACCGCATGAAGGAGTCTTCCCGTGCCGGATGTCACCTCTCATTGCTCGACCCAGCGCCGTCCGCCCCTGCATCGCCCGATCCCGCTCTCCCCGTCCACCTCCGACGCGAGGCGACTGCCATGACCCAGAGGGACCGACTCCACTTGCGCTACGGCCCCCGCTATCGGCTGTGGGTCACGCTCACCGTGATGCTGGGCCTGGTGGCGCTGGGCATGTCGATCACCATCGTCAACGTGGCGATTCCCTTCATCAGCGACGATCTCGGCCTGAGCGACGCCGAGGCCCAGTGGCTCTCCACGGGCTTCCTGGCCTCCACCACGGTGTCGCTGCTGGTGGCCCCCTGGCTGGTGCACGCCGTCGGCCAGCGCGCCACCTATGCGGGCCTGCTGCTGACCTTCATCGCCGCCTCGATCCTCGGCGGACTGGGCAATGGCATGGCGATGCTGGTCGCCGCCCGGGTGATCCAGGGCGCCATGACCGGCCTGATCCGGCCGCTGGCGATGCAGGTGCTGTTCGACGTCTATCCCGCCGAGGGGCGCGGCATGGCAGTGGCCATGTACGGCATGTGCCTGGGACTGCCGCTGACTCTGGCGACGGTGATCGGCGGCTGGCTGGTGGAGCACCTGTCGTGGCACTACGTGTTCTTCGTGCCGCTGCCGATCTGCGCGGCGGCGGTGGTGATGGGCGGGTTTTTCCTCCCGCCCAGGGAAGGCCGCGGGCCGCTGCCGCCGTTCGACTGGGCCGGCGCCGGGCTGCTGCTGGCCGCCGTGTTCGCCCTGCTGACGGCGCTCTCCAGCGGCCAGCGCTGGGGCTGGAGCGACCCGCGCATCGTCGGGCTGGCACTGTTCTCGCTGCTCGCCGGCGCGGCCTTCGTGGCCTGGCAGCGGCGCTGCGCGCAGCCGCTGATGGATCTGTCGATCTTCCGCTACCGGCTGTTCGTGGTCGGCACCCTGGCGATGCTGCTGTTCGGTGGCACCTTCTACAGCGTGATGTACCTGCTGCCGCAGTTCGTGCAGTCGGTGCTGCACTTCAGTCCGGTCACCACCGGCATGATCTACCTGCCCTCCACGGCGGTGCTCGGCGTGCTGGTGCCGCTGGTCGGCTGGCTCAGCGACCGCCACCCGCCGCTGTGGCTGACCCTGCCGGGCCTGGCCAGCACGGCGTACGCGGTGTGGCGAATGGCGCAGATGGACGCCGGCACCAGCTTCGCCGCCCTGGCCGGCATCATGGGCATCATGGCGATCGGCATGGCGGCCTTCCCGCCGCCGACGCTGGCCAACGCCATCGCCGCGCTGCCGGCGCGGCTGACCGGCTACGGCTCGGGCATGCTCAACTTCGTGATGCAGCTGGGCGGTGCCCTGGGCACCGCCGGGCTGGTGATCCTGCTCGAGCACCAGACCGGCGTGCACGGCCGGCAGATCGCCTCGAGCGGCGCGCCGAGCGATGCGGTGTCGCCCGACGGCTGGGCCTCGATCCTCGCCTATCAGGACGGCTTCTGGTGGCTGGTGATCAGCCTTATGATCATCATCGTGCCGACGCTGCTGGTCAGCCACTGGCGCCACGACTGACGCTCCACGGCACTCTCCACAGCGCCCTCCATACGCGCTTCCGCTCGCCCGAGCCCCGACGCCCGCCTCTCCGGCGGGCGTCGTCGTTGTCAGGCCTGGTCGTTGTGGTTGTGGTCGTCGACGGCTCGCCGGAACTCCTCCCGCCAGGCCTCGGCCTGGAGCGCCGGATCCTCCGGCAAGCGTCCCAGCTCGACGGCCAGCGCGAAGAAGCCCTCGCGCGGCAGGCCCTCGCCCTGTCGGCTGACCACCAGCGCAGCGATGAAGGGACGGCCGGCGGCGGCGTCTTCCCGCATCAGCTGTTCCAGGGCCAGCGCCACGCGGCGAATGGTACGCGGCGGCGTGAGCGCCAGGGCCTCGGCGAGCCGCTGGTAGGTCAACGGCAGCCTGTCATCGGGGGCCGCCTCCAGCAGCCGGCGCACGCGGGCCGACAGTGGGGCTTCAGCATCGCTCATGGGGGTCGTTCCTCATGTATCAGGGGCGCGTGGATGATGCCGCTCGAGGCGTGGCGCGTCGAGGACGGGATTAAACTTGTACAATAGCGATACATGATTAAAAACAAGTAAAATAAAATGCACGCCATCGCCTCTCCCTTGACTGCTCCGCAGTCGCGAGCGCATCGAAAAAGGAACCACCATGGGACACTGCGCCAGGGTCGCCAATCACTGCAACCGCTGCGAGATCGAGCTGCCCTTCGACTTCGCCATGGCCTTCCAGCCGATCATCGACGTCGGCCGCCGCGAGATCCACGCCTACGAGGCGCTGGTGCGAGGCCCTGACGGAGAGTCCGCCCATTCGGTACTGCGCCAGGTCGACGACCGGCTGATGTATCGCTTCGACCAGGCCTGCCGGGTCAAGGCCATCGAGCAGGCCAGCCGGCTCGGCATGAGCGTGCCGCTCTCGATCAACTTCCTGCCCAACGCGGTCTACGAGCCCGCGGCCTGCCTGAGCGCCACGCTGGAAGTCTCGCGTCGCGTGGGCTGGCCGCTGGAGCGGCTGATCTTCGAGATCGTCGAGACCGAGCGCGTGGTGGACCGCGACCACCTGGCGGCGATCATCAAGGCCTACCGCCAGGCGGGCTTCCGGGTGGCGCTGGACGACTTCGGCACCGGCCACGCCAACCTGGACGTGCTGACCGAGCTGTATCCGGACAAGCTCAAGATCGATCGCCAGCTGATTCAGGGCTGCCACCGGGACCCGCGCCGTCAGGCGATGGTCAAGGCGCTGGCTGCCATGGCCGGCCCGCTCGGCGTGACGCTGATCGCCGAGGGCGTGGAGACCGCCGAGGAAGCGCGCTGGCTGTTCGAGGCCGGCATTCCGCTGCAGCAGGGCTACTACTTCGCCCGGCCGGCCCTCGACGCCCTGGCCGAGTCACCGGCCAGGCGCATCGACGCGCTGTTTCCCCGCCCGCTGGACCGAGGATGAGCCCATGCCGCTGACCCTGACCCTGACCCGCTCCGACGGCGTGCCGCGACTGGTGCGTGACGCGCCCATCGGCATCTGCATCACCAGCGAGGACGGCACCTACGAGATGGTCAATCCGGCCTACTGTGCGTTCTACGGCTATGCGGAGGAGGAACTGCTGGGCCGGCCCTTCACCCTGATCATGCCGGAAGCCAGCCAGGCGGCGATGCTCGCGCGGCATCGCGACTTCATGCAGGGCGAGGCCGAACACGACGATCGACAGGAGTGGGAGGTGGTTCGCCGCGACGGCGAGCGACGCAGCATTATCGTCGAATCGTTGCGCCAGGAAGGCGACGACCGCCGCCCCAGGCGCATCATCTTCATCACCGACATCACCGAGCGCAAGGCCATGGAGCAGCGCCTCGAGTTCCTGGCCCGTCACGACGAGCTCACGGGGCTGCTCAACCGTCGCGCTGGCCTGGCCCGACTGGAGGAGGAGATCTCGCGTGCCCGGCGCCATGGCACATCGCTGTGCGTGGCGATCTGCGATCTCGATCACTTCAAGCTGGTCAACGACCGCCACGGCCATGCGGTGGGCGACAGGGTGCTGCAACGCGCCACCGAGCACATGGAGGAGGCGCTGCGCGGCTACGACGTGCTGGCACGCCTGGGCGGCGAGGAATTCCTGGTGATCCTGCCCGGAGCCAGCCAGACCGAAGCCCGCTGCGCCATCGACCGGCTGCGCGAGCGGCTCGCGGCGACGCCGCTGGGCGAGGAGCGGATCCCCTTGACGATCTCGGCCGGCCTGGCCTCGCTCGAGGCGAACGAGGCCAGCCATCTGCTGCTGGAGCGGGCCGATCGCGCCCTCTATCGGGCCAAACGGGACGGCCGCAACCGGACCCTGGTGGGCTGAGGGGCCTCAGGCCAGCACCGCGTCGATCTCACGCTCGCCGTCCAGCAGCGGATACTCGCGGTCGTTCTCCGCCTTGCCCTGCACCAGATGCAGCAGCGCATGGGCCACGTTGGCCCGGGAGACATCGTTGTGGCCGCCGTTTTCCTCCAGCGAGGCGGCGACGCGACGGGTGGCCGGCTCGTCGGTGAGGCGGCCCGGCTTGAGGATCGCCCAGGGCACCTCGGCGGCCTTGAGATAGGCATCGGCGGCACGCTTGGCGGCGAGATAGGGGCGCAGCTTCTCCGGTCCGGCCAGCGGGTCGTCGACGCGCAGGGCGCTGACCATCACGAAGCGCTCGAGACCCAGCTCGGCGGCCAGATCCACCGCGCGCATGGCACCGTTGAGGTCGATCAGCAGCGTCTTGTCGGGGCCGGTGTGCGGCCCGGAGCCGGCGGTGAACACCACCTGGTCGCAGCCCTCGAAGGCGTGACGCAGCTCGCCCTCCAGGTCGCCGATCACGGTCTCGATGCCCCGCGCCTCGAACCAGGCGCGCTGATCGTCATTGCGCACCATCGCCCGAACGGGATCGCCGGCCTGCTGGGCCAGCTCGCAGAACAGGCGGCCGATCTGGCCGTTGGCGCCGATCACCAGGGTGGTCATGGGAAGGTCCCTCATGTGCCATGGATGTCAGACAGGCATGCGGGCCGGCCCGCCGGGATTCAAGGGCGGAGCGGGAAATCCACCGCCCACTGGCCGCCTGGCTCCCGGTGGCGTACCCTGCGGCCTCGTTTTCATTCACCCTAGAGGAGCGGCGCCTTGCAACCCGAGGATCTGCAACGCCTGGTCACCCAGCGCATGCCCTTCGGCAAGTACGAAGGCACCCTGATCGCCGATCTTCCCGGCCCCTATCTCGCCTGGTTCGCCCGCGAGGGCTTCCCGGCGGGCCAGATCGGCCAGCTGCTGCAGCTGATGCACGAGATCGACCACAACGGCCTCAGCGAGCTGCTCGAACCGCTGCGCCAGCGCGGCTAACGGCCGCTCCGCCCACCGATCCCCCTATTCATCCCTCTCTTTATTCACCCTGCTCATTCACCCTCTTCATTTCACCCACCGCGAGGACAGCATGCTGCGTATCTCCAATACCGTGGAAGTGCCCGACCACGAGATCGAGATTCACCAGATCCGCGCCCAAGGCGCGGGCGGGCAGAACGTCAATAAGGTCGCCTCGGCGGTGCATCTACGCTTCGACATCCCCGCCTCAAGCCTGCCGGAGTTCTACAAGGAACGCCTGCTGGCGCTCTCCGACCAGCGCATCAGCAAGGACGGGGTGATCGTGATCAAGGCCCAGGAGCACCGCACCCTGGAGCTCAACAAGGAAGACGCGCTGAACCGGCTGCGCGAGCTGATCCGTCAGGCGATCCAGCAGCGCAAGGCGCGCAAGCCGACCAAGGGCTCCCAGCGCCGCCGGGTCGACAAGAAGGTCAAGAAGGGCCAGACCAAGGCGCTGCGCGGCAAGGTGAAGCTCTAGGCACGGCGAGCTCAGCGGAAGGTGTCGCAGACGGCACTCTGCGTCGAGGGATCGTGACGCTCGGTATGCGTCACCGGCCCGTCGCCGGGCTCGATGGTCACGCTCCACTGGTGATCGTGCTGCATGGGGTCGCAGTTGCCGGCGGTGCCGCCGCCGAAGTTGGCATCGATCCAGTAGTGCACGGCGTACCGGCCGTCCGCTTCCAGCGCGCCGGGAAAGGTGAAGGCGAAACTCGGGGCATCCTCGGCAGAGACCTTGCCGGTCTCCACCGCGATGGTCTCGTCGAGGGCCGTGTCGACCAGCGCCGCCTGAATCGCCTGGCCGCCGTGGGGCCCCTGGAAGCTGGTGTCGCCCTGGAAGACCAGGTCCTGCCCCTCACTGGCGAGCGCCGTGCCGGCGATCAGCGTCAGCAGCAGGCCAAGCCGGGCGGCGAAAGATGTCGTGGACATGGCGTGAACCTCCCTATGCAGTATTCGGAGCAAGCACAATGGCTCCCTCAGCATAGTGCCCCACCCCGACGCCTGCCGGCGGCGAGCTTTTCCATGCGCCATGGCTTATATTCTCTGCGCCGCTTCGCGCCGCGAAACCCAAACGCTCCGCCGTTCCGCCACGCTCGCTGACGTGATGGCGACGGCCCTCGCCACGGCCGATTCAAACGTTCGTTTCCATTTGCGCGGTGATCGGCTAGACTCGTTTTCGAACAGTGTTTCATAACACTGATACGCCTCCATGGAAAGGAGACCCTCATCGTGTCACCCACCGTGTTCCGCCATCGCCGCGAGGTCACGCCATGACCACCGATGCGCTGCTGATCCAGGTTCTGCTCTACGTCTTCCTGCCGCTATGGGGCATCGCCGGCTTCGTCGACTGGTGCTGCCATCGGGCCACCCGCATCGAGGCCACCTCGGGGCTCAAGGAGTCGCTGGTCCATTCGCTGATGGGCCTCCAGGTCGGCATTCCGATCCTTCTTTGCCTGCTCTTTGAGGTCAACGTGCTGGTGCTGCTGATCTGCCTGGCGGCCTGGGTCCTGCACGAGCTGGTCGCCCACTGGGACGTCCACTACGCCGCCCCGCGCCGCCACATCAGCATCTGGGAGATGCACGCCCACAACTACCTGGCCAGCCTGCCGCTCTACATGCTGGCGCTGATCGCGGTGCTCAACGGCCCGACGATGACGGATCTGCTGACCCTGGACTGGGCCGGCCAGCTGTCGCTGGTGCCGCTGGACACGCCCCACGGCGGCGCTGGCTACCTGCCCGGCTATCTGGCCTTCATGGCGGTGCTGGCGATCTTCCCCTACGCGGAGGAAAACCTGCGCTGCCTGGTGTTCGCCCTGAAACGCCGGAGGTCGGCATGAGCGTCTACATCACCAGCACCGGCCATCACCTGCCCGGCGAGCCGGTCGACAACGACCGCATCGAGGAGGTGCTGGGCCAAGTCCACGGCAGGCCCAGCCGGCTCAAGCGGCGCATCCTCGAGGCCAATGGCATCCGCACGCGCCACTACGCCATCGATGCCGAGCATCGCACCACCGTCAGCAACGGCGAGATGGCCGCCCTGGCCGGCCGCGACTGCCTGGATCAGGGCTACCTGCCCGATGCCCGCCTCGACATGCTCAGCGTGGCCACCAGCCAGGGCGACCTGGTGCTGCCGGGCTTCGGCAGCATGGTGCAGGCCGAGCTGGGCCTGCCGAGCCTGGAGCTGCACACCAGCCATGGCATCTGCTCGAGCAGCATGATGGCGCTGAAGGCGGCCTGGACGGCGATCCGCGCCGGCGAGCACGGCAATGCGCTGGTGGTTGCCAGCGAGCTGGCCTCGCGGCTGTTCAAGGCCAGCCGCTTCGAAGCCGCCGGGGCGACGCCGGACTTCAACGCCGAGTTCCTGCGCTGGATGCTCTCCGACGGCGCCGGCGCCCTGCTGCTGGAGGATCGCCCGCGCGGCCTCAGCTTTCGCATCGACTGGATTCGCGGCGTGTCCCACGCCGACGCCTTCCCGGTGTGCATGAGCGTGGGCCGACCGAACGGCCAGGGGCGCCACCCGAGCTGGCAGGACTACCCCACCTACGCCGAGGCGGAGGCCGACGGTGCGCTGCTGATCCGCCAGGACGTGCGCCTGCTCGATCATCTGGTGAAGCTCGGCGTCGACGGCCTGCTGCGGCTGATCGACGAGGGCCGGGTGAAGGTCGACGAGGTCGACCACCTGCTGTGCCACTACTCGTCGCATCACTTCCGCGGCCAGATCCACGACATGCTGACCCAGGCCGGCGCCGCCATCCCCGAGGAGAAGTGGTACACCAACCTTTATACCCGCGGTAACACCGGCTGCGCCTCGCTGTTCATCATGCTCGACGAGTTCCGACGCACCCGCGAGCTCGCCGAGGGCGAGACCCTGCTGTGCTTCGTGCCCGAGAGCGGGCGCTTCAACAACGTCTACATGCACCTCACCGTGGTCAGGGAGGCCACCTCATGAGCGACAAGGTCACCACCTCCGAGGGCCAGGCCTGCCTGCAGGGCCTGATGCGCGTCTGGTTCGACTTCGAGCGCCAGCTGAGCCGGGTGCCGATCCTCCAGCGCCTGGAACGCGACCGCTTCACCGACGAGGACTACCGCCGGCTGCTGTGCCACCTGCGCCAGCAGGTGATCGAGGGCGCACGCTGGATCACCCGCGGTGCCTCGAGCTTCGAGCGCGACTTCGCCGACGTGCGCTCGATGGTCATCGAGCACGCCCGGGAGGAGCACCGCGACTACGAGATGCTGGAGGCCGACTACGTGGCGGCCGGCGGCGAGCGCGAGACGATCTTTCACGCCGAGCGCAACGCCGGCAGCGAGGCGCTGCACGCCTTCATGATGCACCGCGCCAGCCAGCCCAACCCGGTCGACCTGATAGGCGCCATGTGGATCATCGAGGGGCTCGGCCACAAGATGGCCGACGACTGGGCCCGGCGCATCGACGCGGCCCTCGGCGGCGACGGCGGCGCCACGCGCTTCATGCGCTATCACGGTGCCAACGACGACGCCCACCTGGACAAGCTCTACGCGATGCTCGACCGGGTCTGCCGCGGCGAGGCCGAGCGCCGCGCCATCCTGCGCACCGCCCGGGTGGTGGCGCGGCTCTATGCCCTGCAGCTGGAGGAGATCGACCATGAGCCGGCGTAGCCCCTTCCTGCGTGCCCTGGAGGCCGACGACACCCTGCCCATCGAGCGCGAGGCACTCAAGCTGTGGCTCGACGACATGGAGCGGCCCACCCGCTGGTCGCTGCGCCCGCTGCTGCAGCTGGTGCTGGGCGCGCTGCTGCATCTGACCTGGTTTCTCAAGCGGCTGCCGCTGCCCCAGTTCCGCGCCCATGGCCTGCTGCAGCGGCTGATCTGCTGGTTCTGCCGCCACGTGGTCAGCCCCGAGGCCAACCTGCTGATCCTGCGCCACTACGCCACCGAGTCGAACGTCATCAACTTCCTGATCGACAACGGCGCCGCCGGCCGGGTCGAGCCGCTGGCGCTGTATCCGCGGCGCATCGAGGACATGCTCACGGCGAGCTTCGTCGACCACGACCAGGAGCTGTTCCGCGCCTTCGCCGAGCTCGGCGAAGGCGGCCAGGACACCGCCCCGCGGCCGCCCGAGGCGCTGCGCTGGGAGCACTGGCGGCCGCTGGACATGACCGAATTCACGGTCGAGCGCCGCCGCACTCAGGTGCTCGACTTCGAAAGCGCCCACGTGCTGTTCATGTGCCTGTTCTGCCTGCTGCTGACCCGCGAGGAGTACCGCGACGCCATCAACGGCTTCAACCTCGACCAGTCGATCGCGCTGCGCATCGGCCGCATGATCGACGATCCGAACCTGGCCGAGCTGGCCTACAACAAGTACCCCCATTACCTGGTCGGGCCCTGGAATCTCAGCCAGCGCTTCCTGATGCACGGCTTCTTCACCGAACACCTCTACGCGCGGCTGGAGGCGCTCCGCCAGGGGGATGAGGGCCTGGGCCAGAAGGAGGAGACGTCGTGACTTTCACGGGGGGCTAAGTAGTATTGAGAGGTGCGCCACGCACCAAGACTCAAAACATCGCAAGGGAACAGACTCATGTCGTCGATTCATCGCAAGGCTGCGCTCGTGGCTCTTCCGCTGCTGTGCTTCAGCGCCGCTGCCCAGGCCCTGGACTGGCAGGCCACACCCACCTACGGGACCGTCAATCTCAACTCGGGCTTCCAGCCCGACCCCCACGTGACCTCGCTCACCGCCGGCGGCAGCCGCTCCGCGAGCGAGGCGGGGCCCAACTGTAGCGGCTACGTCAGCGGCGATCCCGACCTGGACCTCAACTACCAGGCCGGCCAGTACCAGCTGAGCATCTACGCCGAATCCCAGGCGGACACCACCCTGGTGGTCTTCGATGCCGCGGGCAACTGGCACTGCAACGACGACTTTTCCACCGCGGCCGGCACCAACCCGGGCATCGTGTGGAACAACCCGCCCTCGGGCAACTACAACATCTGGGTCGGCACCTACCAGTCGGGCAACCTGCCCGAGGCCGAGCTCTACATTTCCGAAGCGTCTCCCGCCTGGGGCGGCGGCAACGTCTCCACCGGTTCCGGCGGGTCGTCCCACGGCATCGAGTGGGGCGACAACACCAGCCAGTGGGCCAACGACGGCGAATGCGACGATCCCCGCTTCGGCGGCCCGGGCGTGCACTCGATCAACCTGGACGAGGATCGCTACCACGACGCCAACGACTGCCGCTCGCTCTACGAGCAGGGCCAGATCTATCTGAAGTGATGCCCGCCGGGCGCCAGCAGCCGCCGGCGCCCGACCGTCCCGCTGGCGTCCTCAGTGGTTCTTGACCCGCCATATCCGCCACCCCAGCACCACCAGCAGCAGGATCGCCAGCGGCCCGAACACCGCCACCGCCCGCCATGGGGCGATCGGCATGCCCAGTGCCTCGAGGCTGCCCAGCGCCAGCTTGATCAGGCTGAACAGGTAGTAGCTGATGACGATGATCGACAGGCCCTCGACGGCCTTCTGGATCTTCAGCTGACTGCTGGAGCGCGCGTCGAGGCTCTTGAGGATCTCGACGTTCTGCTCCTCGATCTCCACCTGGGCACGGGTCCGCAGCAGGTCGTTGAGGCGTGCCACGTTCTCGGCCAGCCGCTCCTGGCGACGATCCACCGCGGCACAGTAGCGTACCGTGGGCTGGAAGCGGCGCATCAGGAAGACGCCCAGCCGCTGACAGTCGCCCACACGGCTCTCGCGCAGCCGCTCGACCCGGTCGAAGACGATGCCGGCATAGGCCTCGGTGGCGGCGAAGCGATGACGACTGCGCGCGCCGCTGCGTTCGAGCCGGGCCGACAGCGAGGCGATCGCCGCCAGCAGCGGACGCGGCCCCTCGGGCAACCCCTCGGCGTTGCGGTCGGAGAGCTCACCGAGCTCTGCCTCGAAGCCCGCCAGTTCACCGCCGAGGGACTTGGCCAGAGGCAGCGCCAGCGACGCCATCATGCGATAGGTCTCGATCTCGAGCAGCCGACGGCCGATGCGGCCGAGGCGGAAATCGTTGAGGGCGCGATTGACGAGCAGCATGCGATTGACGCCGACCTCGTCGAGGCGGAAGTCGCTCCACACCGTGGCATCGCCCCCGGCAACCCGCGAGCCGGAGGGATCGACGAAGCCATAGTGAGCGGTGTCACCGGCCCAGTCAGCCTCGTTCTCCACGCGAATCAGGGTGGCGCTGATCAGCGCCTCGTGATGGGCCTCGGCGATCTCGGCCAGCCGCGGCGGCGGGGCCGGCCACAGCGGTGCGTCGTCGCCGATCGGCACCATCAGGGTGAGAGTGAAGAACTCGGTATGGCGCTCCCACTTGAGCACTCGGTCGCCGTCGAGGGTCAGGATGCCCTGGACGGCATCGGCGGCGGGCTGGGTGTCGCTCAGCTCGCACAGGCGCCGGACGATACCGTCGCAGACGCCGTCGGTGTCGAGAAAGGCATAGTGGTGAAGGTGTGCCGGCCCGGCGAAGTAGATCGAGGGCCGGGCATGCAGCTCGTTATGAAGTTGTTCGCGCTGGGAATGCATGGTCGGAACCGCGTCAGAAAGGGGGAACCCTCGAGACTACGGGCCCGGGCGGCCGCGGGGAAGCCGCTCGCGCTGCGGCACTATGCCCCACCGGCTGCGCTCATAGCCATTTGACGCGCCGGAACCACCACAGCAGCCCGACGCCGATCGTCAGCATCGCGCCCATCACGATGAAGTAGCCGTAACGGTAGTCAAGCTCCGGCATGTGGCTGAAGTTCATGCCGTAGATGCCGGCGATGAAGGTCAGCGGCACGAAGATCGCGGTGATCACCGTCAGCACCCGCATGGTCTCGTTGAGCCGGTGCGAGGACAGCGACAGGTGGCCGTCGATCAGGTCACCGCAGATGTCGTAGTACATCTGGGTCAGGCTGTGCAGCCGCTCGAAGCGCTCGTGCACGTCGTTGATGGCATGCAGGGTCTCCTCGTTGCCGCGCGGCAGGTGGGCGTAATCGTAGGCGGTGATCTCCTGGGTGATGCCCAGGTGGTAGTTGTAGAGGCGGCGCATCTTCACCAGCCGCGAGCGATAGCCGATCAGCCGTCGCATCAGCTCGTCGTTGCCGTTCTCGACCAGGGCGTCCTCGAGGTCGCTCAGCTCGGTCTCGAAGGCCAGCAGGCCGTCCAGATAGTAACCGGCGGAGGCATACATGACGCGCAGCGCCACGAACGCCGGCGACCGCGCCAGCAGGGCGCCGGCATCCTGACTCATCAGCCGGTCGATGCTCAGCGCCAACCCGGGATGCAAACTGATCAGCAGGCGTTCGCCGAGCAGGAAGGCGATCCGCTGGGGCTCGTAGCGAAGCTCGGCGTCGAAGGAGGAAATGCCGCGATAGAGGATCAGGGTATTGTCCTCGAACTCCTCGATCTTCGGCGGATGGCGCTCGCGGTGCACGTCGTCGATGGCCAGCGGATGAAAACCGAAGCCTTCCAGGAAGGCCCGCTCGTCCGCCAGGGACTCGCCCTGCAGGTCGATCCACAGATGGCTGTCGGGACGTTCTCGCCAGCGTGCGATCAGCTCCTCGCCGCCGCGGAGTTCGGCCTCGCCCGGCACCACCAGCAGTGTGCGTATCATCGCTCGGTCATCCTTTGACGGGACAATGTCGGCATCTTGCGGCATGGGCCGGCGTTTGCCCACCCCGCACGCGGCCATCCATCAGCTCGCCTTGCCACATCCTGTCCGGAGCCATCATGTCCCCACCCTCTCGCGTCGCCGACGTCTTCCGCACCTTCCTGCTGCTGGGCCTGACCGCCTTCGGCGGCCCCGTCGCCCACCTCGGCTATTTCCGCCAGGAGTTCGTGGTGCGCCGCCGCTGGCTCGACGAGCACGCCTACGCCGACCTGGTGGCGCTGTGCCAGTTCCTGCCGGGCCCGGCCAGCAGCCAGGTCGGCTTCGCCCTGGGCCTGCTGCGCGGCGGCCCGCTAGGCGCCCTGGCCGCCTGGGCAGCTTTCACCCTGCCCTCGGCGCTGCTGCTGATGGCCTTCGCGCTGGGCGCGGGAAGCCTGTCCGGCCCGCTCGGCAACGGCCTGCTGCACGGCCTGAAGGTGGTGGCGGTAGCCATCGTCGCCCATGCCGTCTGGGGCATGGCGGGCCGCCTGTGCCCCGACCGGCGCCGTGCCACCATCGCCGTGGCCGCGACGCTGCTGGTGCTGGCGGTGAATGGCCCGATGGGCCAGCTGCTGGCCATCGTGCTCGGCGCCCTGGCCGGCGGGCTGATCTGCCGCGAGGCCGGCCAGGTACGACCGGCGGTGCTGAACATCGGCCTTGGCAAGCGCACGGGCGCCGCCTGCCTGCTGGCCTTCGCCGGCCTGTTGATCGGGCTGCCGCTGCTGGCCCAGGCCGGCATCGGTCAGGGCATCGCCCTGGTGGACGCCTTCTACCGTTCGGGCGCGCTGGTGTTCGGCGGCGGCCATGTGGTGCTGCCGCTGCTTGAGGCCGAGGTGGTGCAGCCGGGCTGGGTATCGCCGGACGCCTTCCTCAGCGGCTACGGCGCGGCCCAGGCGGTGCCGGGGCCGCTGTTCACCTTCTCGGCCTATCTGGGCATGGCCACGAACGGGGTGCCCGGCGCGCTGCTGGCGCTGGGGGCGATCTTCCTGCCGGGGATGCTGCTGCTCGCAGGGACGATACCGTTCTGGAACGCCCTGCGCACCCGTCCGGGACTGCAGGCGGTGATGCGCGGCGCCAACGCCGTGGTGGTCGGCCTGCTGGCGGCGACGCTGTACCAGCCGGTGTGGACCAGCGCGATCCTGGGGCCGGCGGAGTTCGCGCTGGCCCTGGTGGGCTTTCTGCTGCTGACGGTGTGGCAGCGCCCGGCCTGGTGGGTGGTGCTGCTATGCGGCCTGGGCGGCATGCTTCTGGGGCTGCCTTCGTCGCCCTGACCGCCCGAGGCCAGACGTGTGGCCCAGACATGTGGACCCAGACGCAAAGGACCGCCCCGGAGGGCGGTCCTGTCGAGCACGGTGGGGCGAACCCGGTGAGGTGAGGGGCTCAGGCCTCGGCGTCGTGGGCCGCCTTGAGGCGATAGAACTCCTCGACCACGGCGTCCATGGTGCAGGCGTCGTAGTCACAAAGCCCGCTGACCACCAGCTTCTTGGAGCCGGTGCCGACTTCCTCGCCGTCGGCCATGATGCGGAACTCGAGCAGCGCATCACCGCGCTTGCCGACCACGTCCAGCGACGCATCCGCCAGTTCCAGCCCCGGCTCGATGCCGTCCAGGCGCTCCAGCGAGAAGCCCATGCTGTCGTAGATCACCAGCGGACGCTTGGGATTGAACATCACGCCGCGGTCTTCCATCAGCGGTTTCAGGTAGTGCGGGAAGTTCTTGCCGGAGAAAGCCACGTAGCAGCGCGTGAAGGCCTCGACCACGGCTTCGTCGCGGGTGATGTCACCGCTTCGCTCCACCTCGAGATAGCACTTGCCGCTGCCGTCGCGTACCCGGATCCGGCCGTCGTCGTCCTCGTCGAAGGTCAGCGGCACCTCGGCGCCGACCATGCTCAGGAAGCGGAAGGTCATGTGCTGGGAGAGGCCGTAACGAGCCAGGACCAGGGCGAAGAGCAGGTCGCCGGGCACGCAGAAGCGCCGCGCATCCGGGTTATGAATGGGGTTGAAGTCACCGGCGACGCGCTTGGCGAAACGGCTCGCCTGCTCGGCGGTGATGCAGAGCCGCGAGTCCGTGCGCGAGTGGTAATCATCGAGAAACATGCGTCGAGAGCCTGCCCTGAAGTCGTTGGCGATGCGATTCCGGTCATCACCGGAGGGAGCAGATGATGCCACAATTTTTCCCGCTTCGGGCGCCGAATCCCGACATCCGACTGCGACCTTAGCGTTGATCCGCTCCGCTATCCCCTACCAAAGGGGCAATCCCGTCGGCGCCACGTCTCAGTAGGCTGTTGGGTGAACCCCCTTTTTCCGGATGCTCCACACACTTCACCACGGGATGATCGTCGCCATGCAGACACTCCATCGTTCACCGCCTCGCTCTTGCTTGCCCGCCGCCCGCTGGCTGGCCCTTGCCATGCTGTCGCTGCTCGCCTCGCCCGCCGCCGCCGCGACCGGCTCGCTGGACCTGACGCAGTCGTTCGTCGGCGGCCTGGCGGTGATGATCTTCGTGCTGGCCTATGCGCTGGTCATGGCCGAGGAAAAGCTCCACATGCGCAAGTCCAAGCCGGTGCTGGTGGCGGCGGGCCTGATCTGGGGGCTGATCGGTTGGGTCTATGTGCAGTCCGGGATGTCGAGCGAGTCGGAACATGCCTTCCGCATCACCCTGCTCGAGTTCACCGAGCTAATGCTGTTCCTGCTGGTGGCGATGACCTACATCAACGCCATGGACGAGCGCGGCGTCTTCGATGCCCTGCGCGCCTGGATGGTGCGCAAGGGCTTCAGCTACCGGACCCTGTTCTGGATGACCGGCGTGCTGTCGTTCGTGATCTCGCCGGTGGCGGACAACCTGACCACGGCGCTGCTGATGTGCGCGGTGGTCACCAAGGTCGCCGAGGGCGACAAGCCCTTCATCAACCTGGCCTGCATCAACATCGTGGTGGCGGCCAATGCCGGCGGCGCCTTCAGTCCCTTCGGCGACATCACCACCCTGATGGTCTGGCAGGCCGGCATCGTGCACTTCCAGGAGTTCTTCGCCCTGCTGGTGCCGTCGCTGGTGAACTTCCTGATTCCCGCCGCGGTGATGAGCTTCTTCATCAAGAACCGCGTGCCGGCCAGCCTCGAGGAGGATGTCGTCCTCAAGCGCGGGGCGCGGCGCATCATCGTGCTGTTCCTGCTCACCGTGAGCACCGCCGTGGCCTGTCATACGCTGCTGCATCTGCCCCCGGTGCTGGGCATGATGACCGGGCTCGGCTACCTGCAGTTCTTCGGCTACTACCTGCGCCAGACGCTGCCTCGCTCGCTGGAGCGCAAGCGCACCCTCTACACCCAGCGCGGCGACTGGAAGATGCTCGAGCAGCTGGGCAGCGTGGTGCCCTTCGATGTCTACAAGCGGGTGGCCCGGGCCGAGTGGGATACCCTGCTGTTCTTCTACGGCGTGGTGATGTGCGTGGGCGGGCTGGGCTTCATGGGCTACCTGGCGCTGCTCTCCGACGCTCTCTACACCGGCTGGAACGCCACCGGCGCCAACATCGTCCTCGGCGTCATCTCGGCGGTGGTCGACAACATCCCGGTGATGTTCGCGGTGCTGACCATGGAGCCGGAGATGTCCCACGGCCACTGGCTGCTGATCACGCTCACCGCCGGGGTCGGCGGCAGCCTGCTGTCGGTGGGCTCGGCGGCCGGCGTCGCGCTGATGGGCCAGGCGCGGGGCAACTATACCTTCATGGGCCACCTGCGCTGGTCACCGGTGATCGCCCTGGGATATACCGCCAGCGTCGTCACTCATCTGTGGATCAATGCCGGCAGCTTCGGCGTCTACGGCTGAGAGCGGGCTCGGCGGCAGTGCCGCCGAGCCTCATGACCACAAGCAGAAGGGGCCAATTTGCATTATCTTTTCGTCATGCACTGATAAAGGTAAGCTGTGCCGAAACGCTCAGCGGGCCCCGCACCGTCCACCTCGGCAGAGGCGCTCCGAGAGATGCATAACGATAACCCCCGACGAGTCGACAGGGAGATAGCGCCATCGTCCCCATCCTGTTCGCCTTCATTGCCGGCTCCCGGATGGAGCCCTATCCGCGCCACCCGAAGCCTCCAACTGCCATGCCGCCCGCCCAGTGGCGTTACCCCCAAGCTCGTGTCATGGCCGGGAGGGCCCGAATGCTCCGGCGTGTGGTAATGGCCATTGGCCTCGCGCTGCTGAGCGTCGCGCCATGGGTCGCGGCGGACCAGGGAGACGATGACGAGGCACAGGCGGTGCTGCTGGTCGCCCATCCGGACGTCACCACGCAATCGCTGACCCGCGATATCACCCGAGCGCTCTTCGCCATGCGACAGCGTACCTGGCCGAACGGACAGGCCGCCCGCATCTTCGTGCTGCCCAACCGCCACCCCGTGCATGCCCGCTTCGTCAAGCAGCGGCTATCGGTCTATCCCCACCAGCTACAGCTGGCCTGGGATCGTGCGGTGTTTTCCGGCACGGGGCAGGCCCCCGAGCGAGTGGGCACCCAGGCGGAGATGCTCGAACGAATTGCCGACACCCCAGGCGCCCTGGGCTATCTGGAAAGGGAGAAGCTGGATGACCGCGTCCAAGTCATCACCATGGAATAGGACACGCCTTTTCGGGGCTGTCGGCGCGATGCTGCTGGCCGTTGCCGTCCCGGCGCAGGCCGAACCAGGCAAGGTGCTGGACACCCTGCAGCTGCACGGCTTCCTGAGCCAGGCCCTGGTCATCACCGACGACAACGACTTCTTCGGCCCCAGCAGCGATCATGGCGGCAGCCTGGAATTCACCGAGATCGGCGCCAACGTGTCGCTGCGCCCCCACGAGGATGTCCTGCTCGCCGCCCAGGTGCTCAGCCGTCGAGCCGGCGGCGAGCGCGGCGATGCCCAGCCGAAGCTGGACTACGGCCTGATCGACTATCAGCTTCAGTCGAATCAGCAGCGCAATATCGGCGTGCAGCTGGGGCGCTTCAAGAACCCCTTCGGTTTCTACAATCAGACCAGAGACGTGGCCTTCACCCGCCCCGGCATCCTGCTGCCGCAGTCGATCTACTTCGATCGCACCCGCTCGCTGGCACTTTCCGCGGACGGCGTGCTGAGCTACTACGAGGAACGTTTGCCTCAGGGCACCTTGAGCTTTCAAGCTGGCGTCGGCCGCGTCCAGGCCGGCGACGACCTGCTCGAGACCCTTCGACTGGACCGCATTCCTGGCGATCTTGACCCGGACACCTCCGCTATCGCCCAGCTGCGCTACGAGCATGACGGCGGTCGCATCATCACCGCCCTGAGCCATGCCGATGTCGGGGCTCGCTTCGACTCGCACCAGAGCGGCCTCAGCGATGGCGACTTCTACTTCCGGCCCTGGGTGCTGTCACTGCAGTACAACGCCGAGCTCTGGAGCCTCACCGCCGAGTACGCACTGCGCAACTCCGGTCTGGAAGGCTTCAACGACCCGCGCTTCAACTTCGATACCACCGGCGAGAGCTGGTACCTGCAATACCAGCGGCGCTTCCTCGACGACTGGCAGTGGCTGGTACGCTACGACCGTCTCGTGGCCAACCGGGATGATCCCTCCGGCGACGATTACGCCGCCAGCGGCGCCGGCCCAGACCACTCGCAGTTCGCCCGGGACTGGACCTTCGGCCTGCAATGGACGCCCACGCCGCGGATCATGCTGGCCGGCGAATATCACTACATCGATGGCACCGGCTGGCTGCCTGCCCAGGACAACCCCGACCCGTCGGACACGGACCGCTACTGGGACATGCTGCTGTTCCAGATCGCGTTTCGCTTCTAGCCCTGTGCGGACCGCTCCTTCATGACAGCCAAGGAACCGGCGACATGACCCTGCCCCCGCTGTTTCGCCAGCGCCGCCCCCTGAGCCTGACCTGGCGCGTGATCGCACTCAGCAGCCTGCTGCTGCTGGTGCTGGTCTCATTGTTCAGCTGGCTGAGCCATACCACCCTGACGCGCCAGTTCCAGGAAAGCCGCCTGCAGCAGCATGCGCTCCATCACCGCGAGGTGCGCCTGATCCTGCAGCGCTCGGAAGAAGGGCTGCGCCAGCTGGCCGGCCTGGCCGCGGCCTCCTCGGGATTGGGCGAGGCCCTGGAAGCCGACGATCACGCCGCCGTGCGTGCCTCGCTGGCGGCCCAATGGCCGAGCCTGCAGCTGGACGCGGGCATCGACGAGATCCGGATCTTCGACACCCGGGGCGAGGCGATGGCGCACTGGGGCAGCGCGCCGGAGCACAGCGGACCGATCCAGGACTGGATCTCACAGGTGATCCGTACGGAGACACCGCTGACGACCCTGCGCTGCGACGTCGGCTGCCGCCAGTATGCCGCCGTGCCGGTACTGATCGACGGGCGCAGCGTGGGCCTGGTCATCCTGTCGCGCACGCTCGCCGACGTGATTCTCCAGGTCAAGTCGGTCTCGGACAGCGAGGTCGCGCTGCTGGCCGCCTCTTCCCGCTCAAGCAACGACGCCGTGCCGGCTCGTCGGCTGTCCGCGTGGCAAGGCCAGCTGCTGGCCCTGACCGAGGAGCAGCCGGGCCTGTCACTGCTGCGACGGGCCGCCGAGCGGGTCTCGCTGGACACGCTTGCCGACGGCCCGTTACAGCTGCCCCACGCGCAGCGCCTGAAGGAACTGTCGGCCATTCCCGTGACCCGGATTCGATCCACTGACGGTGCCGGCTACCTCCTGCTGATCTCGGATATCACCGACCAGGTGCTCGCCATCAACCACGACACCCGGGTCCTGCTGGGCGCTGGCGTGGCCGGCTGGCTCGCCGCCGAGCTGCTGCTGCTGGCCATCCTGCTCGGCCCGATGGCCCGGCTGCGGCGCGTCGCCGGTGTACTGCCGGCCCTGGCCCGTGGTGGCTTCGGCGAGGCCCGCCAGGCCATCCCCGCCACCTCGAAACGCTGGCCCGACGAGATCGACGTGCTCGAGGGCACCACGGTCGAGCTCTCCCAGCAGCTCGAACGGCTCGAAGGCGAGGTGCAGGCCCGGGGCGAGCAGCTCGCCGAGCGCGTCGACGAACTGGCCCGGGAGCGCGACTTCGTCAGCGGCCTGCTCGACACCGCCCGGGTGTTCATCATCGCCCAGGACAGCGCGGGGCGTATCAGCCTGGTCAACGCCTATGCGCTGTCGATCCTCGAGGTCGACGAGACGACGCTGATCGGTCGCCGCTTCGATGACATCTTCCCGCTGCCCGGTCATTCACCGATCGCCGATGCCGCCGGCGCCGAGGAAGAAGAGCGCCCCCTGCTCACCGTGGATGGCCGGGTCCACACCATCGTCTGGTATCACGCGCCGCTGACCGGCGGCGGCGACGCCGGCATGGCACGCCTCTCGGTGGGGCTCGACATCACCGAGCGCAAGGCCGCCGAGGGCCGCCTGACCTGGCTGGCCGAACGCGACCCGCTGACCGAGCTTCACAACAGGCGTCACTTCCAGGAGCTCGTGCAGGCGGCGCTGGCTCGCGGCGGCCAAGGGGCCCTGCTGCTGCTCGACCTGGACCAGTTCAAGGAGGTCAACGAGCTGAGCGGCCATCACGCCGGCGACCGGCTGCTGCGGGAAGTCGCCGACGTGCTGCAGTTCCATGTGGGACGACGCGGCAGCCTGGCTCGGCTGGGCGGCGACGAATTCGCCCTGCTGCTCGAAGGCGCCGATGCCGACCGGGCGATCGGCACGGCGCAGCAGTGCAACCAGCTGCTCGAGGCCATCCAGTTCCGGGCCAGTGGACGGCTCCACCGCGCCATCGCCAGCATCGGCATCGTCCAGTACCCCGCTCACGGCGACACGCCCGCCGACCTGCTGGCCAGCGCCGACGTCGCCATGTACAAGGCCAAGGAGCACGGTCACCAGCGCTGGCATCTGCTCTCCACCCTGGAGAATGCCAAGAGCGAGCTGAAGGAGCGGGTCTACTGGGTCGAGCGGCTGCGCAAGGCCCTGCAGGAAGACGATTTCGTGCTGATGGTGCAGCCCATCATGCGCCTCGAGGATCGCGACGTGAAGCACTACGAGGTGCTGGTCCGGATGCGCGAGGAGGATGGCAGCCTGGTCTCGCCAGGCCACTTCATCCCGGTTGCCGAACGCAACGGCATGATCGTGCAGCTGGACCGCTGGGTACTACGCCACAGCCTCCAGGCATTGAGGCGGCTCCAGGCGCGAGGCATCAGCCTGGCGGTGAATCTCTCCGGTCAGTCGCTGCACGACAGGGGGCTCGAGCAGTTTCTCGCCGAGGAGCTGGCCGACAGCGGCGCCGATCCGCACCAGCTGATCCTCGAAGTGACGGAAACCGCGGCGGTCACTGACTTCTCCACGGCTCGGGGCGTGCTGCAGGCGATGCGCGACCTGGGCTGCCGCACCGCTCTCGACGATTTCGGGGTGGGATTCAGCAGCTTCCACTACCTGGGGCAGCTGCCGGTGGACTACATCAAGATCGACGGCTCCTTCATCCGCCACCTGACCGACAGTTCCGACAGTCGCGTGATCGTCCGGGCCATCGCCGACCTGGCCGCCGGCTTCGGCAAGCAGGCCATCGCCGAGTTCGTCGACAACGAACAGGTGCTGCCGCTGCTCAAGGCCTACGGCATCACCTACGGCCAGGGCTTCCACCTTGGACGGCCACGACCGCTGGCCCCCCTTCTCGACGACGATGCCTGATCCAGGCCCACCCCCACATGACGACACAGGGATGCACAGCCATGTCCTCGACCACCGCGAAGGAGACACCACGCCGCTCACGGGTCCCCGCTCACCTCTTCGACCGCTTCCGCGAGGCCTTCACCTTCCGACTGGCCGATGACGAGGAGACGCGGCGTCGCATCTTCCGGCTGCGGCACGATGTCTACTGCGAGGAGCTGGGCTACGAGGCGCCGGCGGACCCGCTGCATCATCTAGAGTTCGATGCCCACGACGAGCACGCCATCCTGTGCCTGATCGAGCATCGGGACACCGGCCTCTCGGCCGGCTGCATGCGTCTGGTGCTGCCGGAGGACAGTCGGAATGACGGGGTCCAGCGTCTACCCCTGGAGGACTACGCCGGCGAAAGCCTCGAGCATCCCAGGCTGCATCCGCAACGCTTCGCCCAAGAGACGGTGTGCGAGGTCTCGCGACTGGCGATCTCGCCACTGTTCCGTCGACGCTCGACCACGGAGGAAATAGAGGGCCTGCTGCATGCGCGACATGCCTTCACGCCCGAACAGCGCGAGACCTTCCCCCTGATCGTGATCGGACTCTTCCTGGCCACCTATGTTCTGCTAGGACTCTCAGGTCGCCCTCATGCCTTTGCCATGATGGAGCCACGACTGCCGCGACTGCTCTCCATGTCGGGTTTCCTGTTCACTCCAGTCGGTCGCATCATCGATTTCCACGGAAAGCGCGGCGCCTTCTACATCGACCAGCGGCAGGTCGAGTACGAGATGAATCGCGACCTGCTGCCGCTCTATCGCGACATCAAGCGCACGCTGGCCTCGCAGCTGGAAGGCGCCCGGCCCCGGCAGACGGTCGACGCGCCTTCCTGAACCGATGCCGACAGGCACGGCCCTGGATATAGCCGCTCGGGCCAGTCCAGTAGCATGATCGCCAGCACGTTGCGATGCTCGCCCCGGTCGCGGTCGGTGCCACCCGACTCCGAGGGCACCATCCCGGCCACCGGATCGTATGCCGCCACCAGCGCCTCGCGCAGGCGCACCACGGCCGGCGCTTCCCCGCGCTCGGCCAGCAGGAAGCTGATGCCCACCTCGGTGTAGATGTCCTCCTTGGTGTCGGTCAGTATCCGTGCCAGCCCGGCGGAGAACGCATCGAGCACCCAGGCGAAATCGTCCGCCGATACCGGCTTCTGGTAATAGTCGCTGGCGGCGATCACGAAGTGGGTCATGCCGTAGATCTTGTTGCGATACAGCGCCTGGCTCAGCGTCGCGTCCCGCGAGGGAGGGAAACGTGCGCGGAAGGCGGCGATCGCCTCGCCGCGCAGGTCCGCCACGCCCAGATCGTCCAGGTAGTGGACCAGATTGGCGACCTGGGCGGCGTAGACGTCGAGCACGGCCGGGGCAGTCACGAAGGCCCGGAAATCCACGCCCGCCAGATAGTCCAGCGCGCGCCGATGGCCGGGCAGGTCTCGGTCGTTGAGCAGCCCGTGGTAGAGCGCCTGGGTCAGGTCGAAGGCCAGCCCCTTGGCGTAATGGATCTCGCCCCAGTCGGCGAGCATGCGCTTGCGACGGCGCTGCTTGGCGGTGCGCTCGGGGTAACCCTCGACGCCCTCGCGGCCGCGCCGGGCCGCGTAGCCGGGCTCGTCCAGCCGGGCGATCTCCTCCCGCAGCGACGCCACCAGCCGCTCTCCGTAGTCGCGATTGAGGGGCAGCCAGCGCGCCTCGCCGGTGATGCGATACATCCGCTGGGCATAGTGACGCTGACTGCCGACCGATAGCGCCGGCAGGGCCCGTTCGTAGGTAGCGCGAATCTCGGCGGCCACCGCCTCGTCGCTCGGCCGCGGGGCGGGCTCGAGGGCACAGCCGGCCAGCAGGAGCGCCAGCGCCCCGCCGACCAGCCAGCGCCATGGGGCGTGCCGCTTCATGAGGACCTCCTGCGCCGGCGCGAGCGCTTCGGGGGAATCAGCTTGACCCGCGCCTTGGGCCGGCGCGGCGGTGCTGGCGGCGATGTCTCGCCATCCGCCTCGCTCGGCGCCGGGGGCGGAGCCACCGTCACCCAGGCGAAGACCGGCAGAGCCAGGCGCCAGTGGATGGCCGACAGCCGCAATCCCAGGGTGGTGGCCAGCGACGCCGCCACGTTGAACACGAAGGGCGTTCCCAGCGCGTCCAGGCCCACCAGCACCACCCCACCGGCAATGGCAGCGGTGGCGTAGATCTCCTGGCGCAGCACCATGGGCACGCGGCGCGCTAGCACGTCGCGCATCATCCCGCCGGCCACGCCGGTCAGCAGCCCCATCAGCACCGCCACCACGCCGGGCGCGTCCAGGGTGAGGGCCTTGTGAGTGCCGATCACGGTGAACAGCGCCAGGCCGAAGGCATCGGCCACCGGCAGGAAGACCCGCGACAGGCGATGGATATAGTGGAAGCCGAGAATCGAGAGTCCCACCGTGGCCAGGATCACCCACAGGTAGGCGGGGTCGCCGACCCAGAACACAGGCCGCACGCCGAGCACCAGATCACGCAGGGTGCCACCGCCGATACCCGTCATCGCGGCCAGCACCAGCATGCCGAAGGGGTCCATGCGCGAGCGGCAGGCAAGGATCACCCCGGAAAGCGCGAAGACGATCACCCCCGCCATGTCCAGCCAGTAGACCCATCCCGTCACGTCACGCCTCCCTGTTCGTGCTCGTCACCAGCATAGCAGCCGGCACGGCGTGGCCGTGGGCAATGGGCCAGGCGGTGCCCCTCCTGGCCAGGAGCGTCAACCATGGCCGAAGCGCGCCAGCTGCATCTCGCTCAGCCGGCTCAGAGTCCGGCGAAAGGGAAAGGCCAGGTGCCCCTGCCGATAGAGCGCCTCCAGGGGGACCTCTGCCTCGATATAGAGCGGCACGCCACGGTCATAGCACTCGTCGACCAGAGCGATGAAACGCCGCACGCCATCGTCCTGATGGGTCAACGCCGGCAGCTCGCGATCGCCGGCCTCCACACGCTGGCTGGCATCCTCGGTGCCCCGGGCGATGCCGCTCATCGCCGGCCCCCCATCGAGGCGCGGCACCTCGCCGATCAGCACATGATGGAAGCGATCACACAGATCGATGAAATCCAGCGCCGACAGCGGCGACTCGCACAGGGCCTCGAAGCGGCACCACAGTACCGTCTCGCTTTTCGCCTCCACCGGGATAGCCCGGTGGCCCAGCTCGACGGGGCTGGCGTCATGGCTCTGCCCCGCATTCAGGGTGTCAAATACCGTCGCCAGGGGTGCTGGCCGCTCTCGCTCGCGCACCCAGTAGCGGCGCTGCTCCGCCCCGGGATGGAGACGATGATCCTGGTCACCGTCCAGGTGCACCACCTCCAGGTGTCGGGTGATCGCCGCGATCGCCGGCAGGAAGCGCTCGCGATTGAAGCCGTCGGCATAGAGCGACTCCGGCGCCTGGTTGGAGGTCACCACCAGCACCAGCCCCCGTTCGAACAGGGCGTCGAACAGGCGCCCCAGCAGCATGGCATCGGCGATGTCGTTGACGAACAACTCGTCGAGGCACAGCACCCGCACCTCGTCGGCCAGCTCCGCGGCCAGGCGGCGCAGCGGATCGGGCGTACCGGAGAGCTGGAACTGGCGTCGATGCACCCAGCGCATGAAGTGGTGAAAATGCCATCGCCGGGACGCCACCCCGAGCCCGGCATGGAAGCGGTCCATCAGCCAGGTCTTGCCGCGCCCCACGGCGCCCCATAGATAGACGCCCTCCACCACCTGATCGCCGCGCGCCAGGGCCCGGTGAGTCTTCTCCAGCGCCTCGACGGCCCGCCGCTGGGCGACATCATCGACGAAGCCATGCCGTTCCTGGGCCTCGCGATAGGCCGCCTCTGGGCCACTCGGGCCGGACCGGTTCGTCGCGGCCATCTCAGCCTCTCCGCAGCTTCTGGAACAGCGTCACCGCGCCCAATACCGCGGCGCCGACGGCGAGCCCGATACCGAGATTGAGCAGCATCGGTCCCAGGCCGTGGATCACGGCCTCGAGCCCCGGCACGGCCAGTTCGACCTCGGCCACGTCCCGGGCCAGGTGATGCAGCACGGGCACGCCGTGGGCGAGGATGCCGCCACCGACCAGGAACATGGCCACGGTGCCGACCACCGATAGCAGCTTCATCAGCTTCGGTGCGGCGGCGACCAGGCCACGCCCCAACCCCGCCAGGGCACCCTCGCGACGGCTGAGGTAGAGCCCCAGGTCGTCCAGCTTGACGATGCCGGCCACCAGGCCGTAGACGCCCACGGTCATCAAAAGCCCGATGCCGATCAGCACCAGCACCTGCTGGCCGAGGGCGACGCCGGTTACCGTGCCCAGGGTGATGACGATGATCTCGGCGGAGAGGATGAAGTCGGTGCGGATCGCGCCCTTGATGCGCTTGCGCTCGAACTCGCGCATGTCGACGCCCTCGTCGGCCAGGGCCTTCACGCGCTCGGCGTGCTCGGTCTCGTCGTCCTTCCCGTGCAGGAACTTGTGCGCCAGCTTCTCGGCGCCCTCGAAGCACAGGTAGGTGCCGCCCAGCATCAGCAGCACCGTGACCAGCACCGGCACGAAGGCGCTGATCGCCAGCGCCGCGGGAATCAGGATCGCCTTGTTGCGCAGCGAGCCCTTGGCCACCGCCCACACCACCGGCAGCTCCCGGTCGGCGCGCACGCCGGTGACCTGCTGGGCGTTCAGGGCCAGGTCGTCGCTGAGCATCCCGGCGGTCTTCTTGGCCGCCACCTTGGTCATCAGCGAAACGTCATCGAGCAGAGTGGCGATATCATCGATCAGGGTCAGCAGGCTGCTTGCGGCCACGACGGCCCTCCTGGCACAGGGAATGGAGACGTTGCATTAGCATACGCCGTGTGAACGTGGGACGACCGGCGACCTAGCGGATTTTTTCGACTTGCCTTTTTATAGACGACCGGTCTAAATTGTGTGCATGAACACCACGACGACCAAACGCCGCGGCCGTCCGCCCAGGACCCCGCGCGACAACCCCGACACCCGAGACGCCCTGATCCGTTGCGGCGTGGAGATCCTGACCGAACAGGGCTTCGTCTCCACCGGCATCCAGGGCGTGCTGGAACGAGTCGGCGTGCCCAAGGGCTCCTTCTATCACTACTTCGACAGCAAGGACGCCTTCGGCGAGGCGGTGATGGATCGCTACGCCGCCTACTTCGCCGCCAAGCTCGACCGCTGGCTGCTCGATCCCGAGGTGCCGCCGCTCGATCGGATCGGCCACTTCATGGACGACGCCAGGCAAGGCATGGCGCGTCACGGCTTTCGGCGCGGCTGCCTGGTGGGCAACCTGTGCCAGGAAGTCACCATTCTTCCCGTCCGTTACCGCCAGCGCCTGACGGCGATCCTGGAAGACTGGGAGCGACGCCTGGCACGCTGCCTGAGGCTCGCCGTCGAGCGCGGCGACCTCGCGCCGGAAGCCGACTGCGAGCGCCTGGCTGGGCTGTTCTGGATCGGCTGGGAAGGCGCCGTCCAGCGCGCGCGCATCGTCCAGGACGACACCCCGCTGACGCTCTTCGGCGAGGAGTACCTGGCCCGACTGCCGAGATAAGGTTCCATCCCCGCCGGCACGGCGGGCCTGAGCCGTCGCACAGGCGACGCTTGGTTCGCATCTGGCTTTATCAGGCCCATTAATAGACAACCGGTCTAAAAAGGAGAATCCCATGTTCCAAGCCATCCTGGTGAACCAGACCGAAGATCAGCGGAGCACCGCGGCCCTCACCCGGCTCGAGCCAAGCGACCTCCCCGAGGGCGATGTCCGGGTGCGGGTCGAGTGGAGCACGCTCAACTACAAGGATGCCCTCGGCATCACCGGCCAGGGGCCGGTGATCCGACGCTTTCCGCTGGTACCGGGCATCGACCTGGCCGGCATGGTGGAAGAAAGCGACCATGGCGACTGGCAACCGGGCGACCGGGTGCTGGTCAACGGCTGGGGGATCGGCGAGGGCCATTGGGGCGGCCTGGCACAGCAGGCCCGGGTGCGGTCCGAGTGGCTGACGCGCCTGCCCGACGACCTGAGCCCCCGCCAGGCGATGTCGATCGGCACCGCAGGCTACACGGCCATGCTGAGCCTGATCGCCCTCGAGCGTCAGGGCCTCACGCCGGCCCACGGCGACGTGCTCGTCACCGGTGCCAGCGGCGGCGTGGGCAGCGTCGCCGTGATGCTACTGGCCAAGCGCGGCTATCGCGTGATCGCCGCCACCGGCCGCACCGAGGAGGCAGACTATCTGAAGGCCCTCGGCGCCGCGGAGATCCTGCACCGCGACGAGCTGTCGGGCCCCGGCAAGCCGCTCGGCAAGGCGCGCTGGGCCGCGGTCATCGACTCCGTGGGCAGCCACACTCTGGCCAATGCCTGCGCCCAGACCCAAGAAGACGGCTGGGTGGCGGCCTGCGGCTTGGCCCAGGGCATGGACTTCCCGGCCACCGTGGCGCCCTTCATCCTGCGCGGCGTGACCCTGCTCGGCATCAACAGCGTCACCCGCCCCCAGGCGGAGCGCGACGAGGCCTGGCGTCGACTGGCCGAGGAGATCGACCGCAACATGCTCGAGGGGATGACGCGGGAGATCGCTCTCTTGGAAGCGATCGACGCGGCGAGCGAGCTGCTGGCCGGCAAGGTGCACGGCCGGCTGGTGGTCGACGTCAACCGCTAACGCGGGAACGCGCACGACGCCCCCGGCTCGGCCGAACGGCGGAGCCGGGGGCGACTCGTTGACGGGAACGCGTCAGCGTCGAGGGAATCAGCGCTGGAAGGGATAGACGCTGCCCAGCCTGAGAAGGCCGGTGAGCTCGTCCAGGGCGGCGAGGGTCTCGCTGGCGAGCGCCGGGTCGGCCAGATCGGCCGGGGCCAGGCGATCGCGGTAGTGACGCTCGACCCAGGCGACGAGCTCGCCGTGCAGGGCGTCGTCGAGCAGCACCCGGCCGGAGAGCGCGGCGCGCTCGGCCTCGGAGAGCGCCACCCGCAGCCGCAGGCAGGCGGGGCCGCCGCCGTTGCGCATCGACTGCTTGACGTCCTTCACCACCACCTCGGAGATCGGGTTGTGGCCCGCCAGCAGGTGATCCTGCAGGCAGCGCCACACCGCCTCGCGTTCCTGGCACTCGCCGGGCACCACCAGGGTCATGGTGCCGTCCGGGTTGCTGAGCAGCTGGGAGTTGAACAGGTACGAGGCCACGGCGTCGTCCAGGCTCACCGCCTCCACCGGCACCCGCACCGGGATCAGCGGCGAGGCCATGCGCTCACGCAGCGCGTCCAGGGTGCCCTGCTCGTCGCGGAAGGCAACCTCGTGATAGAGCAGCACCGGACCGTTGCCCACGGCGATGACGTCGTTGTGGAAGACGCCGGCGTCGATGGCCTCGGGATGCTGCTGGGCGAACACCGTCTGCGCATCGCTCAGGCCGTGCTGACGGGCCACCGCCTGGCTGGCCTCGAGGGTCTGGCGGGCCGGATAGCGCCGCGGCGCGATGCCGTCGCCACCGAACGCCTGGCGGCCGTAGACGTACAGATGCACGCCCGGCTCACCGTGGTCGCCGGCCAGCCGGGTATGGTTGGCCGCGCCCTCGTCGGAGAAGGCCGGGGTGGCCGGCAGCACCGGATGGTGGGCGAAGCGAGCCTCGTCGGCGAAGATCGACGCCAGCACCCGGCCGGTGGTGGCCGGCTCCAGGTAGCGGTGGAAGCTCGATTGCAGGTTGGCCGGCGTGAAATGCGCCCGGCCGTCCGGCGCATCGACGCTCGGCGTCACCGTGGCGGCATTGGCGGTCCACATGCTGGAGGCCGAGCACACCGCGCGCAGCACCTGGGGCGCCTCGTCGGCGGCCCGGGCCAGCACCTGGGCATCGCTGCCGGCGAAGCCGAGATCCCGCAGCGCCCCCAGGTCCGGGCGCTGCTGGGGCGGCAGCACGCCCTGGGCGTAGCCGGCGTCCATCAGCGACTTCATCTTCTCGAGGCCCTGCAGCGCGGCCTCGCGGGGATTGGCCACCAGCCCCTCGTGGCTCATCGAGGCCACGTTGCCGTGGGCCAGGCCCGAGTAGTTGTGGGTCGGGCCCACCAGGCCGTCGAAGTTGACCTCGCGCACGCTCATGTCGGGTTCCCGGCTCACAGCGTCACCCCCGGCGGCAGTTTGTCGGGCAGGCTCAGCGCCTCGCTTTCCATGGAAGCCACGGGGTAGGCGCAGTAGTCGGCCGCGTAGTAGGCACTGGGGCGATGATTGCCGCTGTCGCCCACGCCGCCGAAGGGCGCGTCGCCGGAGGCGCCGGTGGTCTGGCGGTTCCAGTTGACGATGCCGGCGCGGATGCGCAGCAGGAAGTCGTCCCAGTCCTCGCGCTCGCCGCCGATCAGCCCGGCGGAGAGGCCGTAGCGGGTGTCGTTGGCCAATGCCTTCGCCTCGTCCCAGTCGCGGTAGCGATGGACCTTGAGCAGCGGTCCGAAGTGCTCCTCGTCGGGCACCTCCAGGCCGGTGACGTCGATCAGCGCCGGCGTGAGCAGGCTGGTGTTCTCCTCCAGGCGCTGCATGCGCGCGAGCACGCTGCCGCCGCGGGCCTCGAGGTCGTCCTGGGCCGCCAGCAGGCCGTCGGCGGCGGCCACGCTGACCAGGCCGCCATAGAACGGCGCCGGCTCGCTGAACTGGCCGGCCACGTGGAGCCGCGAGATGGCGTCACTCAGGGCGTCCAGCAGGTGATCACCCACCTGCCCTTCCGGCACGATCAGCCGGCGCGCACAGGTACAGCGCTGGCCGCCGGACAGGAACGCCGACTGCAGGATGGTCAGCACGGCGGCGTCCTGGTCGGGCACGTCCTTGATCACCAGCGGGTTGTTGCCGCCGAGCTCGAGGGCCAGGATCTTGTCCATCTGGCCGGCGAACTGCTGGTGCAGCAGGCCGCCGACCTTGGCGCTGCCGGTGAACAGCAGGCCGTCGATGCCGGTGTGGGAGGACAGCGCCTGACCCACCGGGGCCGCCCCCTGCACCAGGTTGATCACGCCCTCGGGCAGGCCGGCCTCGCGCCAGCACTGCAGCGTCAGGTCGGCGGTCAGCGGGGTCTGCTCGCTGGGCTTGAAGACCACGGTATTGCCGGCCAGCAGCGCCGGCACCATGTGGCCGTTGGGCAGGTGGCCGGGGAAGTTGTAGGGGCCGAACACCGCCATCACGCCGTGGGGCCGATGGCGCAGCACCGCCCGGGCCTCGCCCAGGTCGCGCTCGCGCTCGCCGGTGCGCTCCTGGTAGGCGCGGATCGAGATCGCCACCTTGCCGATCATCGCGCCGACCTCGGTGCGGGCCTCCCACAGCGGCTTGCCGGTCTCGCCGGCGATCGCCGTGGCCAGGTCCTCGCGGTGGCTCTCGAGCACCTCGCGGAAGCGCTCGACCAGCGCCTGGCGCGCCTCGAACGTCTGCCGCGCCCAGGCCGGGAAGGCGGCGCGGGCGGCCTCGACGGCGGCGCCCACCTGAGCCTCGGAGGCGGCGTGGCCCTGCCACAGCGTCTCGCCCGAGATCGGGTCCTGCTTGGCGAAGCCCTCGGCCTCGCCCTCATGCCACTCGCCGCCGATCAGCAGCCGTTGCATCGCCTTCATCACGCCTCCTCGTCGCTATCCAGAATACGCAGGGTGTCGCCGGCGGCGACCTCGAGGCGTGCCGCCTCGGCCTCGCTCAGCGTCACCACGCCATCGTCGTCGGGTCCGCGGCCCAGCCAGGCCGCGCGGAAGCCGGCCATGGAGGTGGTCGCGGCCAGCCAGCGCGGCCGTTCGGCCTGCTCGAGTTCGTCGGCCTTGATCTCCACGCGGCAGGTCCGCGACAGGCGCACGCCGCGCACGTCGTCGATGTAGGCCTCCACGGTGGGGCCACCATCGAAGATGTCGATGAACCCTTCCCAGCGCAGGCCCTCCTTCTTGAGCATCGCCAGCGCCGGGCGGGTGTGCTCGTGGACCTCGCCGATGCAGGCCCGGGCCTCCTCGGAGAGGAAGGGGGTGTAGATCGGGAACTTGGGCATCAGCTCGCCGATAAAGCTCTTCTGCCCCAGCCCCGTCAGCCGGTCGGCCTCGTTGAAGTCCATGGGGAAGAAGTTGCTGCCCAGGCACTCCCAGAACGGGCTCCTGCCCTCGGCGTCGAACCTGCCGCGCATCTCGGCCAGCACCTTGTCGGGGAAGCTGTCGCGGAACTGGGCCATGAACAGCCAGCGCACCATCGACAGCAGCGCGCCGTTGCGCTCGTGCCGGCGGTCGCCGCCGCGATACTCGGGGCGCAGGAACAGCGAGGCCACTTCGGCGTCGCCGGTGTGGTCCGAGCTCAGGAACAGGGTGTCGATGGTGCGGTGCAGGTCGAGCTGCACCGAGGAGTGCGCCAGGGTGCCCAGCCGGTAGTGATAGAAAGGCACCTCGCGGCCCACCTGGCCCTCGATGGCGCAGCAGCCGGCCAGCTTGCCACTGGCCTCGTCCTCGAGCACGAAGAAGTAGAGGCGCTGGTCCACCGGCGTCTGCTGGGCAAAGGCGCTGACCGCGGTGTCGATCTTGGCGGCCAGGAAGTCGCGGTTGTCGGGCAGCGAGGTGAAGCCCACCCCGGTCTCCCGGGCCACCGCCTGCAGCTCGTCCAGGTCGGACGGGGCGATCGGTCGAATGCGCATCACAGCTCTCCCTCGTCGTAGCCCGGGTCGTCGGCGTCGCCCGGCAGGCCGAGCGGCGCGGCCAGCACGGCGCGGCCCTCCTCCACGCCGAGCCGTTCGGCGTGCTCCGGCGACAGCATCAGCTGGCCGGTGGGCGACAGCGCATAGCGCGCCACCACGCAGCGGAAGTCGCCGAGGCGCTGGTTGGCGACCATCGCCGGCTCGGCGTCCGGCAGCGAGTGGGCCGGGCGGATGCGGACCGGGTGCCAGGCGGCGCGGCGGAAGCTCTCGAGCCGCTCGCGCTCGGCCTTGATCACCGGGCCGGCATCGAAGATGTCGACGTGGCGCGAGCGCAGGAAGCCCTCGGACAGCATTTCTTCCAGCGCCGCCTCGTGGTCCGGATGCTCGCGGCCGATGGCGGCTCGCGCCTGGGGCGTCAGCAGTGCCAGGTAGAGCGGGAACTGGGGCATCACCTCGGCGATGAAGCTCTTCGAGCGCACCCCGGCCACGTAGTTGATCTCCTGGTAGTCGCGCTGGAAGAAGTGGCGCCCCACGCTGTTCCAGAACGGCGACTGCTGGTCATCGTCCAGGAAGCCGGGGAAGGCCATCGCCAGGATCTCGGCGAAACGCTCCGGGTACTGGGCGATGAACATCAGCCGCGCCCGGCGCAGCAGGCTCTCGGCACTGGTGCCGCGGTAGCGCGGGTCCAGCGAGTAGGCGCACAGCAGGCTCGCCTCGGAGACCTCGTGGGACAGCGACAGGGTCTGCACCTCGCGGCGCACGTCGAGCTGCTGCGAGGCGTGAATCAGGGTTTCCTGGCGATAGGTGTAGTAGGCCTCCCGGGCGCCGGCCTGGGCACGCACGGTGGCGGTGCCCACCACCTCGCCGCGCTCCAGGTCCTCGAGCACGAAGGTGTAGTGCTCGTCGCCGGGAAACTCCACCTCGGCCTCGAAGGCCCGCTGGGAGCGCATGATGCGCTCCTCGAGGCGGTCTCGATGGGCCGGCAGGTTGGTCAGGCGCGGCGAGGCGTTGCCCGCCAGCCGCTCCAGGGCCGGCAGGTCCGCCGGCCGGGTGGGACGTACGACCAGCATGGCTTGGCCTCCCGCGGATGATTCCGATGCGTCCATGGCGTGGCCGCGGCTCACTCGGATGCCACCAGCCGGGCGATGGCCCGCTCCAGGCGCGCCATGCCCTCGGCGATGTCGGCCTCGGGGATCACCAGCGACGGCGCCATGCGCAGCACGTTGGGGCCGGCGACCAGCGCCATCAGGCCCTCGTCGATGGCCAGCGGCAGGATGTCCTTGGCGCGGCCCTCGTAGGCATCGGTCATCTCGGCGCCGATCAGCAGGCCCATGCCGCGAATGTCCTTGAACACGCCGTGCTTGCGGTTGATGGTCTCGAGATGCTCGCGGAACAGGTCGTGGCGACGCTTGACGCCCTCCAGCACCTCGGGGGTGTCGATGTGCTCCACGGCAGCCAGGGCCACGGCGGAGGCCAGGGCATTGCCGCCGTAGGTGGAGCCGTGAGTACCGATGGCCATGGCCGGCGCGATACGGTCGGTGGTCAGCATGGCGCCCACCGGGAAGCCACCGCCCAGCGACTTGGCACTGCTCAGGATGTCCGGGGTCACGCCGTACTGCATGTAGGCGAACAGCGTGCCGGAACGGCCCACGCCGGTCTGCACCTCGTCGAAGATCAGCAGGGCGTCGTGCTCGTCGCACAGCGCACGCAGGCCCTGCAGGAACTCGGGGGCGGCGGGCAGGATGCCGCCCTCGCCCTGCATCGGCTCGACCATCACCGCGCAGGTGTCGTCGCCCATCAGCTCGCGCACCGCCTCGAGGTCATTGAACTCGGCATGAATGATGCCGCCCGGCACCGGCCCGAACCCCTGGGCGTACTTGGGCTGGCCGCCGACGCTGACAGTGAAGAAGGTGCGGCCGTGGAACGACTGGCGGAAGGAGATGATCTTGTCTTTGTGCTCGCCATGGGTGTTGTAGGCCCAGCGGCGCGCCAGCTTCAGCGCGGCCTCGTTGGCCTCGCCCCCGGAGGAGCACAGGAAGACCTTGTCGGCGAAGGTGCGCTCGACCAGGGTACGCGCCAGCTCAAGTGCCGGCTCGTTGGTATAGACGTTGGAGAGGTGCCACAGCTTGTCGGCCTGCGCCTTGAGCGCGTTCACCAGCACCGGATGGCAGTGGCCCAGGGCGTTCACCGCGATGCCGCCGGCGAAGTCGATGTACTCACGGCCTTCCTGATCCCACAGGCGGCTGCCCTCGCCGCGCACCGGGATGGTCTTCTGCGGTGAGTAGTTGGGCACCATGTACTGGTCGAAATCGCTGCGGGTCGGGGTGTGGGTCATGACGTTCTCCGTTGTCTCGAGCCGAACTCGTTCAGGATGAATCGGGGATCATTCGAGTATAGGGAGCCCCCTGCCGAGGGTCTTTCAGCAATGGGACGACGACTTGTGAAAAAAGCAGGCGCCCGTCGAGGCGCCTCACGGTGCGATCGGCTAAGGTGACGCCAGACCGAGGAGGCTTCTGGATGTTCAATACCACCGCCTGGAACCGGCTGCGCTACGACGCCTATGCCCCGATCTACGATGCCGTGGCCGAGCGCGCCTTTCGCCGCGCCCGGCAGGCCGCGCTCGGACAGGTGCACTGGCGCCCCGGCATGCGCGTGCTGCTGGTGGGTGCCGGCACCGGGCTCGACCTGCCCTGGCTGCCACGGGACATCGAGCTGCACGCCACCGATCTCAGCCCGGCCATGATTCGGCGCCTCGAACGGCGCGCCGGGGCGCTGCATCGCGACGTCCAGGCCGACGTGATGGACGCCGAGGCCCTCGACTATCCCGACGGCCACTTCGACGTGGTGGTGATGCACCTGATCCTGGCGGTGATGCCCGACCCGGCCCGCGGCCTGGCCGAGGCGCACCGGGTGCTGGCCGACAACGGCCAGCTGTGCGTGATGGACAAGTTCCAGGCCGACGCGCGTCCGGCCGGGCTCGGCCGACGCGCGCTGAACCTCGTCACCTCGGCCATCGCCACCGACATCACCCGCCAGGCGCGGCCGCTGCTGGACGACGCCGGCTTCGCCGTCGAGGCCGACCGGCCGGTGATGATGGGCACGCTGTTCCGCGCCCTGCTGGCGCAAAAGCACGCCTGACGACACCGAAACCCTCAGCCCAGACGCTCTTCCCGGGGCGTGATGCCGAAGTGGTTGCGATAGGCGGTGGAGAAGTGCGCCGCAGAGGAAAAGCCGGTCTGCAGGGCGATCTCGCCGGCCGGGCGGTCGCTCTCGCGCAGCTGCTTGCGGGCCTGCTGGAGGCGCAGGTTGAGGTAGTAGCGGCTGGGCACCGCCTGCAGGTGCTTCTTGAACAGCCGCTCGAGCTGGCGCCGCGAGATGCCCAGGTGCTCGGCCAGCTCATGGGTGGTCAGCGGCTCCTCGATGTTGGACTCCATCAGCGCCACCGCGTCGATCAGACTCTGCGGGGCGTTGCCCAGCCGAGTGCGCAGCGGCACCTGCTGCGGCTCGTCACCCATGCGGATGCGCTCGAGCACGAAGTGCTCGGAGATGCGTTCGGCCAGCTCGGCACCGTGCTGACTGCCGATCAGCGTCATCATCATGTCCATGGCCGCGGTGCCGCCGCCGCAGGTCAGGCGGTCGCGGTCGATCTCGAACAGCTGCTGGGAGAGGCGCACCCGCGGGTAGTCGCGGGCGAAGGCCTCGAAGCGCGTCCAGGGCAGGGTCGCCCGGTAGCCCTCGAGCACCCCGGCCCGGGCCAGCACCTCGGTGCCGCCGCCGATGCCGCCCAGCACCACCCGGGCGGCGGCCAGCCGGCGCAGCCACCCGAGCAGCGCCTCGGGCACGCTGCCTGAGAGCGGTCCGGGGGCACAGACCAGCAGCATGTCGAGGGCCTGATCCGGCTCACCGGCCGAGGCCTCGGGCACCAGCGCCTGGCCGGCGGCGCTGGGCACCGGACGCGCGTCGATCGCATAGGTGGAGAGCCGGTAGAGGCTGCGCTCCGCCAGGCGATTGGCCACCACCAGCGGCTCGGTGGCGCAGGCCTGGGCGAGCAGCGAGAAGCCCGGCAGCACCACCACGCCCACGTGCCGGGACAGCGGCACGGCGGATGCAAGGGGTGAAGCGTCGGGCATGGGGGCTCTCTCGCGGGCGGAACAGAGCCCCATTCTAGGCCGAAGGCGCCGAGCGTAACAGCCGCGCGAATACGACGACGCCGGGCGCGTGCCCGGCGTCGTCGCATGACGCAACTCAGTCGGTCAGGCCGATCACCAGCAGGCCGACGATGACCACGGCCACGACCACGATCAGTGCGGGCAGCAGCCAGGCCATACCGCTGTCAGGCTCGCGGGCCTCGGGCTGCTCCACGTCCGGTTCCGGATGGTCGTAGTCCTCGGGCTGGCTGACCTCGTGCAGGTGTTCCAGCTCCTCGTCCGGCGTCTTGCTGTCCCGTGTGTCCATGGGCACCTCCTGGCGCATGAGTCGGGAAACGGGACGCCGGCGCGCCGGGCCCCGTTACAGGTTCACGACATCGAAGTCCCGCTCGGTCGCCACGTCGGCGTCGTAGTCGACGTCGTCGCGCTCGAAGCCGAACAGCTTCAGGAACTCGTGCTTGTAGCCAGCATAGTCGGTGATGTCGAACAGGTTGTCGGTGGTCACCTGCGGCCACAGGTCCTTGCAGGCCTGCTGGACGTCGTCGCGCAGCTCCCAGTCGTCGAGGCGCAGGCGGCCAGCCTCGTCGGTCTCGGCGCTGCCGCCCTGCCCTTGCGATGAATAGAGGCGCTCGCCGAACAGGCGGTTGAGCTGGTCGATGGTGCCCTCGTGCAGGCCCTGCTCCTTCATCACCTTGTAGACCATGGCGATGTAGAGCGGCATCACCGGGATGGCCGCGCTGGCCTGGGTGACCACGGACTTCAGCACCGCCACGTTGGCGCTGCCGCCCCGCTCGGCCAGGCGCTTGTCGATCTCGCCGGCGGCGCGATCGAGGTCTTCCTTGGCCTTGCCCAGGGCGCCGTGCCAGTAGATCGGCCAGGTGATCTCGGTGCCGATGTAGCTGAAGGCCACCGACTTGGCGCCTTCGGCCAGCACGCCGGCCTTGTCCAGGGCGTCGATCCACAGTTCCCAGTCCTCGCCGCCCATCACCGCGGTGGTGTCGTCGATCTCCTGCTGGGTCGCCGGCTCCACCTCGGCCTCGATGATGGCGTCCTTGTTGGTGTCGATGGCAGTGGCGCGATAGGTCTCGCCGATCGGCTTGAGGCTGGAGCGCTTCATCTCACCGCTGTCCGGCAGCTTGCGCACCGGCGAGGCCAGCGAGTAGACCACCAGGTCGACCTGGCCCATGTCCTGCTTGATCAGCTCGATGGCCTGCTCGCGGGCCTCGTGGGAGAAGGCGTCGCCGTTGATGGACTTGCTGTACAGCCCTTCCTGCTTGGCGAACTTGTCGAAGGCCGCGGCGTTGTACCAGCCGGCGGTGCCCGGCTTCTTCTCGGTGCCCGGCTTCTCGAAGAACACGCCCAGGGTATCGGCGCCGTAGCCGAAGGCCGCGGTGATGCGCGCGGAGAGGCCGTAGCCGCTGGAGGCGCCGATCACCAGCACCTTCTTCGGCCCGGCACTCTTGTCCAGGTTGCGGGCGCGGGTCGCCTCGATCTGCTCGAGCACGTTCTGCTCGCAGCCGACGGGGTGAGTGGTGGTGCAGATGAAACCGCGGACCTTGGGCTTGATGATCACGTTAGACCTCTTGGCGTTCGCAGCGGGGCGCCGGACAAGCGCCGCCCCGGTGAAAGGAAATTCGTACGTGGCGACATTCTAGCGGCCTCGCCCGGCGCTGTCCGCCCTTGAGCGCGGCCGCCGGCTGGGGCAGGATGCTCGCCATCCCCCCCACCCTCAGGAGATCCCATGGACGCACAGACCCTCGTCGACACGCGCGGCGACCTCTGGTTGGCGCTGGCGCCACTGTGGCTGGAGCGGGAACCGCGGGAGACCGACTACACGCGCATGATCGAGGAGATCGAGCGCCACGGCCTGAGCGAGCGCGAGCTGGAATGGGTGTTCCGCCTGGAGCTGGCCCCGGTGCTGACCCGCCAGCAGATGTCGGTGGCCGGCGAATGGCGCGAGTTCGACGACTACCGGCTGATGAAGCGCCTGGTGGCCCACAACCTGCGGCTGACCGGCTGGCGACGCCGGACCTGGGCGCTGTTCTCGGGGCTGACCACCATGATGGCTCGCCATCGCTTCAACGAGCTGATGGAGCGGCTGATGATCGCCCGTGGCCGGGACGTGCCCTCCTGACGACTCAGGATTCGTCGAGCGCCTGCTCCAGCGCCTCGATCAATGTCGCCTCGCCGTCGCGCGGCGAGAAACGCCGGATCACTCGGCCGTCGCGCCCCACCAGGAACTTGGTGAAGTTCCACTTGATCATTCCCGTGCCCAGCACCCCCGGCGCCGCTCGCTTGAGCTCGACAAACAGCGGATGGGTGCCACCACCGTTGACCTTGACCTTCTCCATCAGCGGGAAGGTCACGCCGTATTCCCGTTCGCCGAAGGCGCAGAAGGCCTGGGCCGATTCCGGCGACTGGTGGGCGAACTGGTTGCAGGGAAAAGCCAGCACGGTGAAGCCGCGATCGCGGTAGCGGCGATAGAGCCGCTCGAGATCGCGCAGCTGGGGGGTGAAGCCGCATTTGCTCGCCACGTTGACGATCAGCAGTACCTGGCCGCGCAGGGCGCGCAGGTTGAAGGGCTCGCCATGGGAAGTGTGGCAATCGTGATCATGGATGCTCATGGCGCGTGCTCGCAGTCTGATCCCCCACGATGCCACGCCGCATGGCGGGACGCCAGTCCCGGCGCGACCGTGCCAGCACGACGTCAGAGCGATGCCGGATAGCGTGCGAGCGGCCGATTCACGCGCGCCCCTCCAGCCGCCCGCGCTGCCACAGGGTCTCCACCGCCTGGCGGGTATCCGGTGTCACGCCATCCAGCGCCATCGCCTCTTCGGGCGAACACCAGAAGGCATCGGCGACCTCCTCGGCCTGCAGCGTGAGCGGCCCGTCGTAGTCGACCAGATAGGCGCTGCCGAAGATGTGGTGGCCATCGGCGTCATACACGAACTCCAGCACGTGACGCAGCGGCTCGCCGATGATGCCCAGCTCCTCGGCCAGCTCGCGCCGCGCGGCCTGGTGTACCGATTCCCCGGCCCCGACCACGCCGCCGGCGGCCAGGTCGAGACCGCCCGGGAACACCTCCTTGGTCAGGGTGCGACGCTGCACGCACAGCTCGCCGGCGGCGTTGCGCACCACGATGTAGGTGGCGCGATGCCAGTAGCGATAGCGGCGCATGGTGGCCCGGGAAGCACTGCCGCAGGGCCGGTTGTGGGCGTCCACCAGCTGGATGCTCTCATCGGCGATACGGGGGGCAGGCAGCGGCGCGGGCGCCAGGGCGTCGTCGGTCATCGTGGCTCTCCGATGAAATGCCTTCAGCCTACTCAGTCAGGCCCCGAGCGTCACGCGTCATCGCCTCGCCGGCTTTGACCGGCCCGCCGGCAGCCGCCATGCTCAGGAGAGACCGCTGGCCGGAGGTCCGCCATGCACGATCACGCGCCCCGCGACCGGCTGGCCACCCACACGGTGGCCAACCAGCCGCCCCCGCCCGAGGACCGCGACGCCCTCGTCGACGACATTCCGCTCCAGGAGGCGCTTGCGCGGGAGGCACCGGACTGGGTCGCCCGCCGACTGGCCTCGCTGGGCCGCGAGGTCGGCAGCCGGAGAGTGCAGGCACTGGCCGAGGCAGCGAATCACCACCCGCCCGAACTCAGGCTGTTCGACCGGCACGGCCGGCGCCTGGACGAGGTCGTCTATCATCCCGCCTATCACGAACTGATGCACCTGGCGCTGGACCACGGCTGGCACGCCGTGGCCTGGCAGGAGGAGGGCCGCGGCGGGCACCAGGCCCACGTCGCCGCCCTCTATCTGCTGACCCAGGCCGAGCCGGGCTTCTGCTGCCCGGTGACCATGACCCACGCCGCCCTGCCGGCGCTGCGCGCCTCGTCCGAAGCCATGACAGAGTGGTCGCCGAAGCTGCTGGCCTGGGACTACGATCCCCGCCCGCTGCCCGCCGAGCAGAAAAGCGCACTGACCTTCGGCATGGCGATGACCGAGAAACAGGGCGGCAGCGACGTGCGCGCCAATACCACCCGGGCACAATCCACCGGCGACGGCTGGCGGCTGACCGGCCACAAGTGGTTCTGCAGCGCGCCCATGTCCGACGCCTTCCTGACCCTGGCCCAGACCGGCGACGGCCTGGGCTGCTTCCTGGTGCCACGTTTCGCCCCCGACGGTACGCGCAATCCCATCGAGCTGCAGCGCCTCAAGGACAAGTGCGGCAACCGTGCCAACGCCTCGGCGGAGATCGAGTACCGCGACGCCTGGGCCCGGCCGCTGGGCGAGCCCGACCGCGGCGTGGCGACCATCCTGTCGATGGTGCAGCAGACCCGGCTGGATGCCGCCACCGCGCCGGTGGCGATGATGCGCCAGGGGCTCGTCGAGGCCTGGCGCTTCGTGCGCCATCGCCAGGCCTTCGGGCGGCGGCTGGCGGAACAGCCCCTGATGCGAACGCTGATCGCCGACATGAGCCTGGAGGTGGAAGCCGGCGTGGCGCTGACGCTGCGCACCGCCCGAGCCTTCGACGGCGCCGCGCGAGGCGACGACCACGAGCGCGCCCTGGCCCGGCTACTGCCGGCGCTGGCCAAGTACTGGCACAACAAGCGCGCGCCGGGCTTTCTGGCCGAGGCCATGGAGTGCCTCGGCGGCATCGGCTACGTGGAGGAAACGCCGCTGGCGCGGCTCTACCGCGAGGCGCCGGTCAACTCGATCTGGGAGGGCTCCGGCAACGTGATCTGCCTGGACGTGCTGCGCGTGCTCGGCCGTCATCCCGAGGCGCTGGCCGCGCTGCGCGATGAGTGGGATGCGGTGAAGGGCGAGTCCGCCGAGCTCGACCGCGCCCAGGCCGGACTGGAGGGTCTAATGAACGAGCCGTCCGAGACGCTCGAGCCACGCGCCCGCTGGCTGACCCAGCGCCTCGCCCAGTGCCTTCAGGCCGCACTGCTGCTGCGCCATGCCCCGCCGGCAGTGAGCCACGGCTTCTGCCGTAGCCGGCTGGGCGAGCATGCAGGCGGCGCCTACGGGGTGCTGCCCCCCGATGCGCCGCTGGACGAGATTCTCGCCCGCCTGCCGAACTGAGGCCGGCTAGCGAAATCGAGCGGGCTAGAGGATCGGCCCGGACACCACCCGCAGCGCCAGGGCCAGCAGCAGCAGCCCGGTGATGCGATTGATCCAGTGCGCCCGGGCCTGCAGCCAGGGCAGCACCCGCGAATGGGAGAGACCGACGGCCACCAGCACGTACCAGCCGCCGTCGATGATCACCGCCGTGAGCACGATGATCGCCCGGGCCGCCAGGCTCATGTCCGGGGTCACGAACTGGCTGAGCAGGGCCACGAAGAAGAGGATAAGCTTGGGATTGGCCAGCGCCACCAGCATGCCGTCGCGGGCGGCCTGGCCTCGGGTGGTGGCGACCGCCTGGGCGTTGACCGCCCCACCGCGGCCGGCGCGCAGCGCCTTGATGCCCAGCCAGGCGAGGTAGGCCGCCCCGCCCCAGGTGACCGCCTGGAACAGCGTCGGGAAGCGCACGATCAGCTCGCCAAGCCCCCACACGGTGAGCAGCGCGTAGAGCCCCACCCCCAGCGCGTGCGAGATCGCCGCCGCGATGCCCGGCACGCGCCCACCGCCCAGGGTATGACGCAGCACCATGGCCAGGCTCGGCCCCGGCGACATCGCGCCCATGGCACAGATCGCGGCCAGCGACATCCATAACGAAAACGGCATGACGGTCTCCTTGAGTCGATGATGGGGCGGCGACGCCTCCGCCCAGCAGGGCCTCCCTGGCCTCGCCCTGCTCCTCCGGCGAGGCGGGTAAGGACGGGCCGGACATCATACGATATCGTGTCGTGGGTTGCCCGGCCGGGCGGCCCCTCCTCGACCCGGACGCCAAGGACCGCATGAGCGACGACGCCCAGCAAGCTCCGCCCCAGAACAGGCCCAACAGCCTGACCACGCTGATCACCCAGGTACAGCAGGCCGGGCGGCAACGAGACGACGTGAGCCTGGAGGCGATCCTCGACACAGCGGGCCGGCGCAGCTTCGCGCCCTTCCTGCTGATCGCGGGGCTCATCACCCTGGCCCCGCTGATCGGCGACATCCCCGGGGTGCCCACCCTGATGGCCAGCCTGGTGGTGCTGGTGGCGGCCCAGCTGCTGATGGGCCGCAAGCACTTCTGGCTGCCACGCTTCCTGCTCGAGCGGCGGGTCTCCCGGGCACGCTTCGTGCGCGTCACCGACGGACTGTTACGCCCCGCCCGCTGGGTCGATCGCATCCTGCAGGCGCGGCTGGTCTGGCTCACCCGCGCTCCGGCCCATCTGCCGGTAGCCCTGACCTGCCTGCTGATCGGGCTGGCCATGCCGCCGATGGAGCTGGTGCCCTTCTCCGCCAACGGCGGCGGCCTGGCGTTGACGCTCTTCGGACTGGCGCTGCTCGCCGAAGACGGCCTGATGGTACTGGCGGCCTATCTGCTGACCGGCACGACCCTGGCCCTGGTGATCATCGGCCTCGCCTGACACCGCGACCCTGGAGCCCGCGATGCCAAGACCCGATTCACGACTGACGCGGGCCGTCGCCCTGGCCGCCGGTGCCGGCTACACCGCCAAGGGCATCGTCTATCTGCTGGTGGGCGGCCTTGCCTTCCTGGCGGCGATCGACCTGGGTGGCGACAATGTCGGCACCAAGGAGGCCCTGTTCGGCCTGGCCCGCCAACCGTTCGGCGACCTGATGATCACCGGGCTCGGAGGCGGACTCGCCGCCTATGCCGCCTGGCGTCTGTTCCAGGCCCTGCTGGACACCGAGGACGTCGGGCACGGCCTCAAGGGGCTGGTCACCCGACTGGGCTTTCTGATCAGCGGGCTCATCCACGCCAGCCTCAGCGTCTACTGCCTCGACCTGCTGCGCGACGCCGCCGAGGCTACGAACAACGGCACGGCCAGCGACCACACCGCCCAGGTGATGAGCCATCAGGGCGGGCTCTACGTGATCTTCGCCGTCGGCCTGGTATTCATCGCCATCGGCCTGCGGCAGCTGTGGCGAGCCATGCGGCAGACCTATCTCAAGAACTGGTACCGCCAGGACCTGGGGCCGCTGCAGCGGCGGCTGGCCGACATCGTCACCCGCTGGGGGCTCTGCGCCCGCGGCCTGGTGTTCCAGATGATCGGCCTGTTCCTGTGCCTCGCGGCCTGGCGCACCGACCCGAGCGAGGCTCAAGGCCTCGGCGGCGCACTCAACGTGCTGGCCGCCCAGCCCTTCGGCCCCTGGCTGCTCGGTGCGGTCGCCCTGGGACTGGCGAGCTACGGCCTCTACTGCCTGATCAACGCCGCCATTCGCGATACCAGCCTCGACTGATGCTCCAACCGGCGCGGCAATCACCCACCGCCACGAGCCGTTGTCGACCGATAAAAAAACAGCGGCCCAACAAGAGGCCGCTGCCAAAACAGGGAATGTGTCATGCAGCAAGCAAGACACGCCTCGATTATCCCTCGCCGACCTCCGCACATTGCTTCAGTAAGCCCTGATAAAACAGGCCTTATCAGCGCTTAAAAAAGCTCTCGTATACGAGAGCAATCTTTCGGAAAAACAATAACGTAGACAAGGACCACCCGCATCGTTTCAACGACAAGAAAACAACTGATTCAGGTCAATGAAGTGTCTTTTCCGATGAATCGATTCAATGACAATCGCGACGTTTTCGCTCGATTAAACACCTGCTAAACGGGAAGAAATGCAGGACCAAAAAAAGCCGCCCTGAGGAGGCGGCGAGAGACCGTGACTAGCAATGAGGAGAAGCCGACAACCGCTGACCCTAGCGGCCGTCAGCCGTGGCGGTTCATCAACGCCACGTCCTCAACGTAAGCGTTCCTCGCTCGCCCGTCAATGCAAATGCGAATATTTTTTATCTTTAGGCGTAACGCCATCCTCCCGAGCCAGGCCTCCGGGCATAAAAAACGCGGCCGGATAAGGCCGCGAAGGATACGGGGATGTGTCGGGCTGAGGGATGCCGACACCCTTCCAATATGCATACGCCACGGGAGGCGTAGTGAATCAATGAAAACTAATAAATGAACGCTGCTTGAGCTTTCGACGGACACAAGAGCCAGGACGCGGGGCAGTAAGGGCGCACAGGACAACGGGCACGACGAGACGATGACCGGCGTGGACACCTTGTTGACACTTGAAGAGGATCTAATTCAGAACAAGCACAAGGAGGGAGGTAAGTGCTTGATTTCATGGTACCGGTGGTCGGACTCGAACCGACAAGGGCTTGCACCCGGCGGATTTTGAATCCGTTTTTGACTAATTCACGGCCGCGCTTGCTACGGGACTTCCATGAAAAATCAGGAGCTTATAACCTTCCACTTCTTACACCTGCCATCGTGGTCGCACCTGATCTGCGACCAAACTGCGACCACCTGAGATCGGCTGTTGCAGCGGACGAGCTTCCGCTGCGTAGGAGATGGTTCTCTAACGTGGGGATTCCCAACACAAGGACTATGCTTCCCGGCCTGCTCTCGACCGACGGTGTCTCAGCCAGCCGCCGGACCATGAGGGCTGGGCACCGTTGCGGGCGCTCGGCGCGGAACCGGCCTGGTACCCGTCGAGACGCTGGAGCAGGTGGTGCGCTAGATCTTTGATCTCGCGGTGGCCGGTACCCTGCGCGACCTATCGCTAGAACTGGTCGGCTACTACGACACCGCCGCCTACAGCCACTTAGGGCGAGAGGAGATCTCGCTACCTTGGGAGGAGACACCACTGATCGACCGAGGCCGACCTCACTAGATCACTATGCGCTTGACCGTCTCGATCAGAGGGGATAGCTTACCAACTTGGTGTCGGGATACGCCTGCTAGACCCGCCTTGGCAAAGTGAATTCATTCCTGAAGCACTCTCCATCACTCCTCGGTATGCACCTCCGGGAGGCTAAGCGGGTCATGCAGCCCTATTCGATACCAACAGGAGATGATGGCCATGAATCGTGCCGATCCCTTCTTGAATACCCCCTCGTATGTCCACCTGAATCCAAAGGCTTTTCTGGAAGACCTATCCCGTCTCGCCAAGGCTGAGCGTACTCACGCCAAGCAGAATCGCCCGATTGGTGAGCGCATGGGGCATTCCCAGTGCCTCGAGCGGATTGCCAAGTACAGTGGCTACTCACACTGGGGAAAGCTTCGCGAGGTCATCCTCGCAAGTGGCCCTCCCAGCGGTACTTCGTTCTTGATGGACCAATCGATATATCAGCGTGTCTGCCAGGGGCTCGAAAAGGCCGTGCCCTTTGCGGTGTATGGCTATGCCGTAAGAGATGCTCGTCGACAGCTCGCCGAGCTTGAAATTGAACGAGCTGCGGATTGCCGTATCCCGCCGGAGGAACGTATGCCTCCTCCCTACCCTGGTTCACAGGCTTACGCTAACCATGACGAAGTCGCCATAGCTCCGAAGATCGAGGAGTGGTACCAGGCCGTGTTCTCGTCCGCAGTGATCCATCACGTTGTGCATACCCTAGAGCAGGAAGGACCTTGGGTGGACAATCAAGGCGACCTGATCTTCGAATTCGAACTGCCTGGCGAAATGTAGAGCTCTGTGTTGACAGACTGAGCCTGGTCAGGAATCAGCAGCCCCAAACCGTTGGGCGGCTGGCTCCCTAAACCGGCAGACATGGCCTGAGCCCTGTATTGCACGGGACTCAGGCCTCTAGGCATATTTAACTACTCACCTAACGATTTCAAAAGCGCATCTCGGGCATCCAAGTAGAATTGGATGTCCACCTTCGTGGCCATCTCATCAGAGAGATCGAAAAGCATCTTGCGGCATGTTACCGGCATCAGAATAGCGGTGGCGCCTTTCTCCACGGCGATCTCTACTAGGGTAACCGGGTTGTGTACTGGCTCGATGGACCCACCGAGGTTGATCTCGCCGACCACGATCAGGCCGCCGCGCAGGCTTCGCTTGAGCAATGACGAGCTCATGGCGATCAGGGACGCCACCCCCAGCTTGGTGCCGGCCTTGGCAGCATCGAAAGCACGCAGCTGCACCGTGAACTCATGTTGGCGTGGTTCCTTGTCACCCACCAGCTGACCGGCGCGAGTGTAGAGGTTCTGCTCGGCATAGCCGATACTCTCACGAAACGCAGGGGGCACAGGCTTGTTGAGAATCTTCACGCCGGTGCCGGGGCCTTCGTTCACCTCGATTCGGAACAGGCCAGGATGTTCTTCCTGACCACTGGCCCCCTGACCACCAGGACTGATGCTCCAAACCTGACCAGGCTCAAGCGGATCGTTGCCAATGCTGTTGTCGCTCTGTAGCTCTGGTGTGGCCACAAACTTCTCTACACCGTCTTCTCCCATGGTGTAGCTGAAGTGGGTGTTTCGGAACTCGGCCGCGCCGATGCGCTTTTGCTGTTCCTTGACCCGCCGGCGGGCCTCCATGGCGATATGGATGGCCCACTCGAGGTCATTGTCGCTGGGCGCGAGGTCATCGCCTGGGTAGAGCAGCTTCAACAGGCCGCTGGCGGTCTTGTTAACCGCATTGGTGTCACGCCCCGACAACGCGCCTCCGAAGAACACCCGACCCTGCCACTGCGAGACTCGGCTCTGGTTGCGCAACTGGCTCCAGCACTCGGAGAGGAAGTCACTGACCAGACCGAAGTGATCGGTCAGTAGCTCCTTGCTGACCTTGGGTACATCCCAGCCCGGCAGGAAGGCATGGATGCGATCCATGAAAGCGGTGTCCTGCCGCATCTCCTCCGGCAGAGGGCCGAACAGATGCCCGATGCGCTGCTGGTGTTCCACGTCTACGTCGAAGTTGCCTACCAGCACGATGGAGCCATCGGCCCGAATGCTCTCCTTTCCTCGAGAGAACTCACCGCTCTCCATGTAGCCCTTCATGATGTTGACGCCATCCTTGCTATCGAAGGAGATGCCGGACACCTCGTCGAAGCAGACGACGTCGTACTGGCACACCAGGCCCCGCTGGCCATTAGCGTTATTGACGAACATCTTGGCCACCGTGGCCTTGCCACCGGAGATCAAGTGGGCGTAAGGCGAGACCTGCTGGAACAGATGGCTCTTGCCGGTGCCACGGGGCCCCAGCTCCACAACGTTATAGTTACGCTCCACGAAGGGCACCATGCGCAGCAACATGGCGTCCTTCTCGCGTTCGCTCAAGCCACCGGATTCGATCCCTGTGGAGCGCAAGAGGAAAACCTTCCACTCCTCGGTGGTAAATTCGCGGCGGGCACGGGACAGTTCGTCAAGCACATCACGCTTTGAAAGCTGAATCTCACGCAGGGCACGGATACCGAAGGGACGTCCCCCCTGCTCCTGGGCGATGCTGGCGTCGTACTCCAGTGTAAGCTCGGCATAGAAGCCTCCGGTGAGCATGCGCTCGTGCTCGCTAACCAACTCATCCGGAATACGCACATCGTTCAGGCGCAGACTGGGCAGACTGGCCATGTAGGTATCGTTCTTGGTGTCGAGCCGCGCCTGGATCAGGTCGATGATCTTGATCTCGCCCTTCTCACGGGCACGCGCCTTGAACAGTTCCTCCTCTCCGGCCTTGATCGTGCGTGACTTGAGCTGCCGCTGCACGACTTCCAGGCCTTCCTCGATCTCCTCCGGATCGGTACTGGCACAGTAGCGGCCCAGCAGAAACTCCACCACGTAAGTCGGCACCGGGAACTGGCGGGCAAAGGTGCGTACCAAGTCCTTGCGAACCAGAAAGCCATCCAACTGCTCGGCGGCCTTGCGATCCAGATCATCGAGTTCCATGACGTCTCCCTTGTCAGTCATCACCGCCGATGGTGGTGGAGCGCTGGGCGATGATCTGCCCGGCGCTATCCAGAATGACGACCTGGGCTGCCGCGCCCTCGAGGTCGTCATCGTCGACCACCACCGATGACTTACCTCCTGCCTTGAAGGGCTTGGGGGACAACACCAAGCTGCTAGCTGGATCCGCGGCATGTCGGCGTAAATCCAGGGTCAGTCCGTCACTGTCACCCTCTACAGCCAGTGTACAGCGGAAGCCTTTCCAGACCAGGTCGTCGATCACCACGGTAGGCTTGGGGCCAGCCGTACCAGTAACCACCAGCTCCGGCGTCACGCACTCCTGCAGGCTCAAGCCGCCATGGGTATAGGTTTCCCCCGCCTTGAAGCAATCAATGCTCTCCGCCAAAGCGAAATGCACCTGTTCATTCCAGTACCAGGGGAAACGGGCCGCTTCGGTATGAGCCCCCTGTTTGAGCGCCGCACAGCGACCCCATTTGGTGTCTGCCAGGCTGGCCGGCAGTTCGGTCTTGGACAGCTCCCCTGGCAGCAGTAGCCAGCCATGATCTGTCACCACCCGCACCTGGTGCCATCCCTGAGCCAACAGGGCTTGGATGCGCTCTGCCACTTCCGCCAGCATGTCATCTACGTGCTGCGCGAGCTTCCAGCCGCGTTCGTGTCCTGCATGGTCGATATCACCAAACTCGCACCAGGCAGGCTTAGAGGTATCCAGCGTCTCCTTGTGCAGCTGCTCTACCTGACGGCGCTCCAACACCTGCCAGCCATGATCGCGTAACAGCTTCTTGAACAGGTGATGGGTAATCGGGGTGAACTGATAGCCCTCCGGCTCTTCATGGATGGCGTCGCTACCAAGGATCGGCGCGACCGCATACTTACCGGTACCCGTCACACTAGGCAGCGCGGCCCAGGTAGTGTGCTCCTGGATCTCCAATCCTCGCCTGGAAAGCCGCTGAGCCAGCCGTTTGCCGCAATCCAGACGCAGACCATCCACGAACAGCACGCACTCCCCCTGTCGCGCATGGGACGAGCCTTCACCACGCTTGAGACCATCCACGCCCGGCCTCCAGACTTGCTGCAGGTGGCGGGCGGCTTCATCGGCCCAGCGATGATAGACGCTACGAATCGCCGTGAAGATGGCTTCCTGCTCGCGCTGGCCGGTCACTTCGGCCAAGGCACGGAGCACTGCATCATCGGCCTTCCACCCCTCGCAAGCGTAAAACTTGCGCATATCCTCGGCCTGCCCCCCCGCTAGGCTGCGCTGAGTGACTTTTGCCAGAACGGCAAGCGGCGCCAGAGCCATGGCCAGTGGGCTTTCCCCCAGGTCGGCCCATACCCAGTCGCGACGCATGCAGTGCTCACTCTCCAGCACCTCGAGCCGCTCGCGCGCCTGGTGGGCCGGCTTGTTGTTCAGCTCACACAACGCATGATAAAGCCTCTCCTCCTCTTGCTGATTGAGCTGAGGCCAGACCGCCATCTCTTCCGGGTCGGGGAAAAGCCCCAGATCAGGCGGCGTGAGCCGGCGAAGTTGCTCGATCAGCTGAGGATAACGATGAGGCGCCTCGGTGAAGCGCAGCCACACCGTCTTCCAGTTACCCTGGCGCTGGGTCAGCTTTTCCAAAGCTTCCAACACGCTGTGCCGCTCAGGATGGATGCCAAAACGGGAGTGGCACACCTGGCAGAAGGCTCGCCATTCGTGACTGGACACACCGTCCTTCATGGCCTCGGGCTGATTGAGCCAGTCCAGTAGGTCGCGCACCGGATCGCCACCGGTCAGCAGAGTGTTGAAAGCATCAGCATCCAGGTGGCGGCTCTGCAGCTCGGTTATCGCCTCTTTGAGCAAACGAGGCAGCGCGGCGAGAAGTGCCTGGCGAGTGGCGCTATCCCTGGCGATATCGAGATCCAGGCCACCCTGTTGGGAGGAAAGAAACGCCAGCGGCGTCCAGTCCTTGGCATTCACCTGGGACCAGATCACGCCCCGATACTGCAGTTCGGCCAATGGCTTGAGCGCTTCCGGGCACTCGCTGACGGCACGCAGATCCTGGCGGCCTACTCCAGGCAGATAGAGAATCGGTGACGTCTCAGGGTCGTATGTCATGCCCTCGAGGGTGCCGGCAATGGCGCAGCGCAGCCAGATGGCCGGGCCACTGCGCTTCTCAGGAGCGTAGTCTCCTAATACAAGGAGCTCAGGTAGATCTGCCTGGATCTGAGTGATCACCGGCTCCCACAGCCGCTCACGGTCAGGCCACAGGATGCAGGCTGGAGCGGCCTGCACGTCCGGGTTGTAAGCGGCAGCGCTACGAATGGTTTGCTTAAGCTGATCCAGCGGGGTCATGTCAGCAGTCCTTGTCGCATGGCTTCCTGGAACACAAAGGGAGAGCGTTTGCGCAAAAACTCGGCAGTGTAATCGCCTTCTACAAAACCCTGAAAGTGTCTGGCTCGCATTTCGCAGTTACCCGGATCGTCCAACCTTAACTGGGCAATGGTGTCATCGACCCGTTGGCGACGGGCTCCATCCAGTTCAGGTGAGGGATAGATGTCGCCGCTGACCAGCTCCAGCCGGAACCAGCCGTCTTCTACCTGCAAGGGATCAAGCACCTTGTTAACCTCGCCCTTGCGGCTGTTCATCACCGAACAGGCTAGGCGATAGTTATCCCATTCGTAGGCCAGGTCCGGCCGCGGCGACTTAGCCACGAAGTGGTCCACCGTTGCGCCGCCGGTAACCCGCTCGATATACACACAGAGATAGGCGCAGATGCCACCATAGCGCTCATGCAGGTCAGTCAGGCACTCTCGCCAATAGGTCGGGAGCTCCCGGCTCTTGCCGGCAGGCAATGGCTGAGGCCGGAGCCAACCGCGCTCCTGTAGCCAGGCACGGCCACGCTGCCTCACGCGCCCATCGAATTCTGCAGGTTCCGGCTGAGGCACGACATGAATCATTCCAGCCACCCCTTCTGCTCCGCCACAAACCGCCAGCGCATCCAGAAGGGGTCGGTGTCGCCGAGCACCTCGCGTAGCCGCTTATCCAGCTCCACGGCTTCGTTCTTACTCAAGTCCTCGCGTTTGAGAGCCTCGGAGGCGTCGTTCAGCGTCTGCTCGGCCTCTTCAGAGCGTGCACTGGCCAGATCGAAGGCCTCGCTGGTCAGCCAGCGGCTGGCATCCCCGCGTCGGATAAACTCACGCCGCGTCAGCTTCACCTGTGGCACCTGGTTTTCTTTGTCCTGACAGATATCCAAGTCAAACCAGGCATCTTGTTGATGATCGAACCAGGGCTCGACAGAGGCCATGATCAGCGGAGAGTGAGTCGCGGTGATCAGCTGAGTCTCAGCCTCCTGCGCCAGGCTATCCATCAGATTCAGCAGAGCCGGCACGATCTTGCGTTGCCAGCTCGGGTGCAGATGAGACTCCACCTCATCAATCAGGAAGATGACCTGATGGGCCTCAGGTTGCTGGAGCAGCTTTGCGGCTTGACGATGCTCCTGCCATGCCCAGACCAGGAAATAGGCCAAGGCCATGATGCGACGCATTCCTGACGAGGCATAAATGACCGGCACATCTTGCTGATAAGGCATGCGCACCGTCGGGATGTCCCTAACGTCATCCAGGCTCACGCGTGTCAGCTCGCCAGGGGTCAGAAGTTCTTCGGGAGAAGGCGAGAGCACTTCCAGCACCTTTTTCAACTGCTGGAAGGCCTGACCATTCTCCTTCTGCCAACTTGCCCAGTCACGGATCAGGCCGTTACTTAGCCATTTTTCATCATCAGTACGCAGGCCGTCCCAGACCTCCGCCGGGCTGAAGACATAGGCGGGCTGTCGTTCCTGGGTATCCAGATTCTTGTGCGCTATCCAGTAGTTGCGCGCCGGATCCCAGACGGCAAAGCTCCCATCGGACATGGCATAGAGCACCAGACCAGGGTTGGAGGGGCGACCTGGCCGCCCCGTCCAATCCTGGACCTTGGGCTTGAAGGTGCTGGTGTAGTGCTCGGCCTTGGCCTTGCCGGTGAACTCAAAAGTGATCTTCCCTTCACCTTTTGTGGGCCGTGCCATATTGCCCGACGTCAGTTTGGGGTTGATCTGCGCCGGCCACTTACGCGTCAGCGCCCACCAGGCGATATCCAGCAGGAAGCTCTTGCCAAGTCCGTTATCGCCGGTCAGCAGATTGAGCCGCGAGCCGAAGTCCAACGTCATCTTGGGCGCAGGCCCTACGCCTTGGATTTTCAGTGATTTGAGCATCTAAGGTTCCCTAAAAATCTTATGCCGTGACACGTAGGGCGGTTAACTGTAGTTAAAAACCATACTTTAGTCGTCGTTGGTCAAAAGCGTTTCTTCCGCCTTCGAGGATATCTGCCGACAGCCTCTGTATCTCCGGAAGGTCAATGGCTCCTTGGTGCTGCTCAGGAATCGTTGCCTGATCATCATCTGCCGCAAAGACGCCAATCCACTCTGCGTCACCGAAAACCGGGATATTGGCATTGTGCGTGGCAAAGAGGAATTGGCGATCGAGCTTTGCCTTGCGTAGTTCCGCGACGATACGTTCGGCAATAAAAGCGTTATCGAGGTTGTCTTCAGGCTGGTCAAGAATGAGCGGGTCCTGGTTATCGAGCAACAACAAGTGCAGGATCGCTGTACATTGCTGGCCAGTAGAGAGACGCTCTAGCGGCTTATATTGCTCTTGAGCATCGTCATGGGCCACATTTAGCTCGATAGTAACGTGATCCGGAAGAGAAAGCTCTTCTAGCTCCAGAAGCTTACTTTCTGGAAGCCGGGCTAAGGCATCGGCGGCCGTAGGCACTACCCCCCAATCCTGCTCAAGCAAAGAGTCTCGCCCATTTCGAATGATATTGGCTAAGCGAACAGGAGAGGCATCGCACTCCAGCACCCATGCCAAGCGCTTCTCACCGATGCCTTCAAGATTGCAATTCTTCAAGAAGTCCAAAAGAGGCTTCCGGTCTCCTTCAACCTTCATGTCAAGGCGTAGCTTCCCCTTGAGCTTTCTTTGCAGCCGTTTCAGAGCTTGTTTGAGGGTGGAAGCGCGTTCGCTAAGCGTATCACCGAGTGCAGCCAACAGGCCCTGTCGCTCGCTCCACAGTGCATCCAGATGTGCCTGGCGCTGTTGCAGCTTGGCTTGCTTTGGTTGAATTCGCTCAATCGCCTGCAGAATACTTTTGTAGTCGTTGCCAATCTCCCGGCCAGACTTACCTTGGCTTTCAGGAATTTGCTTGAAGTGCTTTTCCAAATCAACCTCTTGCTGCTGGACTTTTTCCAGCAGCGCAGCCTCAAGTGCTTGGTGTTCACCTTGAGCGAGACGGGCTGAATTGATGGCTTCTTCGAGCAGCCGCTCGACGCTTTCGCGTAGCTTATCCAAGGTTGCGCGTTGCTGACGCAGGATGCCGGCATCTGGTAGATTAGCTAGTGCGTTATCGCTAAGGAAAGTGCTATCGGGCAACCCTTCTCGTGCGTATTCGATAGCATCGTAAATTCGGCTGACATCCTCTTTTGCCTTTGTGCTAAGCTGCTGCTCTTTTTCCAGAAAAGGAACTATTTTTAGCTTTTCTTCAAGGCCGAGTGACTTATAATGTTCCGCTTTTGCCTCCAGCTTGGGAAGCTGCTCGACATCAGCCTCGATTTCTGCCTTTTGCTGATTCGCTTTAACAATGGACTGACGGATTTCTGCCAGCTCTTTCCGGATTCCGGTGAGCCTCGCTTCATGATCACTATCCGATGACTGAAGGAATCTGGCAAGAAGACGCCGTTGATCATTTACTTCTTGTGTAATCTCATAAATCTCGTTCTGTCCAAAACACTCAAAACGGGGAAGAAGTTCGCTGGGTGTAAACGGCACAATTGTACCGCTTTCATCCTTGACGACTGAACTGTCACCGTGACGGCGTGATACGGTAAATCGCCTGCCATGCATGGTCGATGAGCGTACTGTTAAAAACACCTGAGCTTTTTCCTTGCCCAGGTTTTCCTCAATTGTGGCTTTGTGCTGCTTTAGAGCACTCCTGCCTAAAGGCTGAACAGAAAGTGCAAAGCGAATGCACTCGATTAAGGTTGACTTCCCCGAGCCTCTTCCACCGATAACGGCATTGAGATGGTCAGCCAACACTATGTCCAGGCCGTTTAAATAGCCGCCCACGACCTTGATCCTTTCTATTGACGAAGCGTGATGCTGTGGTGCATCTGAGTTGAGTCGGATGCGGGAGTCCGGATCGAGAAACGCTTGCTTGAACGATGCAAAGCAAGGTTTTGTCATCTTGACTAGACAAGATGCGCTCGGGTGCCTTAGCGTTTCCGGTGTTTCGATGTCACGTGAATTGATCACGGCTAAAGGCTTTTCTCTTTTGTAGTTTTCTTCCTTATTCCTAACGACCTTATAAAAGAATCCGCTTTCGGTCTTCTTGAGGCCTTCAACTGGGCCTGGAATCTGTGCTGCAGTGAGGTCAGATAATCGCCAAACATTATGCAAGCGCTGCTTGAGAACACCATCATCATTGGTAGCGTGTGCAGCAAAAGCAAAGCCGCCTAAGCTTCTAACTTTTTGCAAGATCTCCTGAGCAGCCTTGTGGACAGGGGCCTCCGGATTTTGAGTATTGATACCAAGCCCCACAGTCATCTGACCATGGAGATCGCGGAGGTCCATGTTTTCCGGGAACAGACATACAAAATGAGCCTGCTCGCTGGAGGCGATCTCGAAGCCAGGAAATACCACTATGCCGTGGGGTTCAGCCGCACGGCGAATGGCTTCGACATCCTCAACGCTTCCGTGGTCCGCAATACCAAGAATTTTGATCCCTTCTTCCAGGCATGTATCGATCAGTTGCTGGTTGTACGCCTCTTCAGACAAGCCATGGGATTGACTGCGGTATGTTTCCGCATAGCGATAGGGGTTGACCTGTAGCGCGCACTTCCAGAACTTGGCACCGGTGTAAGTCGCTGTCATGGTCATTTTCCCTCTGCTTGCTTGCTCGCAGCTTTCTTCGACGCCAACGTGAGGTGGTAGTCGTTGATCCGGTCGCCCTTGGCGCCGCCCAGCTGAGGGCCAAGGTTATACCAGGGGGCGGACTCCACATCCTTGCCGCGGTCCTTCTTCCAGTGGATGTTGGGCTTGTGGACGAGCACACCCGCGCCTTTCTTCTTGACGTCGGGCACGGACATGAAGGGGCGAATATTGAGGCGCACGCCGTCGTTGAGGTCGGGGTGCCAGCCTATGGGCTGCTCTTCCAGGGGTTTCCAACGCACGAAGATGTCGTAAGGCTCCTCGCCTTCGAGGATCAGCTCCAAGCTTTTCTGCAGTGCCTCCGCGGCGGCCAGGCGAGCCTCGGCGCCGTCGATGCCTTCACCGATCTGCTTCTTCTGCTGGGTGATCCAGTCGCCCAGATAGGTGTAGGTGAGGGTTTCCAGGGCCTTGTAGTCGAGCTTGTGATAGTTCACCAGCGCCGAGAAGCCGTCCTTGAGGCCGTCCCAGATGTGCCAGATGAATGGTCGGTTCTGGAACAACTTGCAGTGCTGCGCGAAGAACTTGTCGCGCAGCCAGCTCTCCAGGTCCTTGCCGGCATGGTCGACGCTCTCCAGTAGCTTGCTGCGGGTGGTGGCGGACCACTGATCGCCGTAGGCGTCAGCCAGCAGCGTCTCTAGGCGATCCACGGCACGGCGCTCTCCGCGCACGGCGGGCAGGCAAACGATGCCGTCGCGATCGGCATGGCTGAGCAGTGCCTCGCACCGGTTGACCCACTCGCGCTGCTCCTCGGCCAACTCCATCTCCGGGTCCAGCTCTGCCGGCCAGCGGTAGCCCAGGAGCCGGGCTACGGCCACCTGCAGCACGGTATCGTCGGTGCGCAGCGGGCCTTGGGCGGTCCATTTGGCCTTCTCGTCCCAGATTACCGAGCCGCAGGGGTGACCGTGGAAGATCCACTGGGTGGGGTCGTCTGTATAGGGCTCAGGGAGACCGTGAGGGTATTTTTGTTCAGCTACCTTGGTCCAATGGTCAAGATCAAAGGAAACTTTAAGAAGTGTTTTGGGCGCCAATTTTAATGAATTATCAAGAAGACGGACTTGCTTGCTGAAATCTCCAGATTCACAAAAAACCCAAAGTGCAGGCAGATTGGATTTATTTTTTGGAATAACAGCGCTGCTGTTTACATCGTAGCGTTGACCTGAGTAAATGGCGCATGCTGCTTTTCCCATAAGCCCAACGACGATCCCATGCTTCCCCCAGAATGGTTTGCCGGCCCTCCAGTTTTGAGCAGCATGGTTAAGATGCTTTACACTCTCAGCAAGAGCTGCAAGTGAGCCATTCTCATTTTCCCAACGGATAATTTGTTCTTTGCCAGAAAAGTTAGCCGTTTCATTAACAGCCGTTTGAACGGGCTCCCAGATCCAGCTCAGGTTTTCAACTTCCCAAAACATCTTGAAAAACTGATAAAGGTCGCCAGCATGTAGGCCGCTTCTCGCATCAGCAAATTTAACTAGTAAATCACGCTCCGAACTCTCTGGGTTTATAAAGCGCATGTCAGGGTTTTTTCTAATCTGCGCTATATCGACTTGGCTGATTGAGCCAGAAACCGTTGATCTAACATTATCTTGTATTTTTTTATTTGCTGAGTAGTCTGAAAGTGAGAACGAGCTTTCCTTTTCATTTCCAGCTTGGGAGATTATCAGAGCAGGGTTTGCCCGTATCGGTGTTGAAAAGGCATTCCATCCTAAGCGCAACACAAGAAGAGGCTTGTGCTTTTCTAGATAGTTTTCTCGATATTGCATGTAGGGCCCTAAGTAGAGCCACTCGCCGAGCGAAACTACTGCATAACTACCATTTGGCTTTATCCACTCCCTGATCCTTTCGATAAAAGCCATTGCCAAGTCATATTTACCTGTCGAATAGTGTTTTTCAATAAACTCGATGAGTCTAGGGTGGTGCTTTGAAACCCCTAAATAAGGAACGTTTGTTAGGGCTAGGTCGTATTTTTGGGAGAGGAGAACAGCAGATTTCGCCACCCCCTTTGCAACAACACCTACCTCAGAGCGCTCTTCATCTCTCTCATCCGCCAATACCTTAGAAATTATTGGCCCAACTTCTTCCCACTTTTGCTTAAACAGTGTTTCGTTGCCCAAGCTTGCCTCAGGATTGATCAAGCTTCCCAGAATTGGTGCGTCTTTGAACTGTTTATAAAGCTTTTCAAGAGCGATTCCTAAATTAGTGTCGTTCCCGGCCAAGTCCAGCCACTCACTTTTTTTTGCATTGATCGCAAGGCCGGAGCAGGCAAGATGCAGCTCGGGCAGTTTGCGGTAGCCGCCGGTACCGGGGTAGCGCCAGGCGGTAAGGGCCAGGGCAAAGGCAGCAAGCTCCACGCAGCGCTGGTCGATCTCCAGGCCGTGCAGGTTGTCGCGCAGTACCGCGTCCACGGCCTCGCGGGCGCTCAAGCCCTCCAGCTCCATGCGCATGGGAACCAGCATTAGCAGGGCGGCGACCAGGAAGTGGCCGCTGCCGCAACAGGGGTCCAGGGTCTTGAGCTCGGCGAGGCTCTGGGGCCAGGCCTCGAAGGTGCCGGCGGCAGGTGTCCAGTTTCCGGTCTCCTCGTCCTTAACGAAGCGCAGGTACTCCAGTGGCACGCCGGGCAGGCTGGCCTTGTCGCGCAGCGCCTGCTCGCTTTCGGCACTGGCCAGGTCGGTTTCCGAGAGGCGCCGGGCGGCCCACCAGGCGCCCAGGCTGTTATCCAACAGGAAGTTGACCATATAGGGCTCGGTGAAGAGCTGCGTCACCGCGGGCAGCTCGTCAGCGCCGATCTTCACCTCGGAGCGGTTGATGCGCTCCTTGTTATCGGTCTGCCAGAACTGATAGACCCACCCCAGGCTGTCGCTGGCTTGGAATACCTCCAAGGGCAAATCAATCAGTAAGCCCTCCAGGTCGCGCTGGTACTCGGCGGCCAGTGTCAGCTCGAATACCGGGCTGTCGACGCGGAACACCTGGGGCAGCATGGTGCTGGCCAGCCCGGCGGCCAGGGCCCAGCCGCTGGGTTGGCCCTCCTCTTCCGCCAACTCTTCGCACTCCTCCAGGGTGACGGCCACGCCGTCATACATCAGCAAGTCGTTCTCGGCCAAAAAGCGAGCGAACAGCATGCGGTGCCAGTGTTCGTAGGCGATCTCACCGATCAGCCGGGTGACCGCCTGGGCGCCATCCTTGAGCGGGTCACCAAGGCTACGGGCATGGGCCCGCAGCCGGCGGCGCAGGCCACGCTGATCTTCACCGAGGTAACTGGGCGGGCTCTCCTCTCCGACACCAAGCTGCTCAAGGGCAGCTTCGGCAGCCTGTTCGGCGACCGGACGAGCCTTGCGGATGGTACGGTCGAGCTGGTTGCGGAGCGTCTTATCGAGTGGCTGCATGCCGATTCCTTGCGTAGGCGTTTCCGTTGCACGCGAGCATGAAATAACGGACAAAAAATGGATGCTCACGTGCATGCGATGATTCTTGCATCAGTGGCTGACGACAGGAATCAGCCGGGTGACTGCGTGATGACGGGGCCCTTTTCCAGCGCCTCATGGAGCTGCTGTCGAGCTTCTTCCAGCCAGGCGTCGATGTCGGCGTCGCTCTTGAGGGTCCGACGCGGCAGGTCGACGAACTGGATTGCAGGCTCCATGGCCTCGGCAGCCGCCACCAGCACCTCGTCGAAGCGGCTAGACAGCGCGGCGATACGATCGGCCAGCGCATCGGGCCGAACATGACTCAACGTCTCAAGCACTTCCTCGGTCGAGCCAAGCGCGATATCGGGGGCATGGGCGGCCGTCAGGCGCTTGCTTGCCAGCAGGTCATGTCGCTCGTCGGGTGAGAGCTGCTGCCAGTTGTCATCCGCGTCCAGACGCTGCATACCGCTAGCATGCTCTGCTTCGTAGCGCTGCTGCAGTTCGTTGAAGGTCTCACGGAACTGTTGGGTCAGGTTGGACAGCAGCGGCTGGACGGGGTCAGGGTCATCCAGCAGCGAGCGATGCTCACGAATCTGTTCGACCTGAGCGAGCAGCGGTGCTGCGTCCTGAAGGCTCTTGGCATGGTCGGCTAGACGGGTAAGCGTTGCCCAGGCAGGGCGGCGCTGGGTAATCTTGTCGGCGATGGCCTGCCAGTCATCGATGGCAGCCAGCAGCGCTTCCTGGTTGGTGACGATCGCCTTGAGTTGGTCGTTGCCACTACTCAACCGCACAGCTTCCAGGGCCTCGGACTGTGGCGGCGCAGGCAATGGGGCCCCGCCTCCGGCACGTTCCGCCAGGGTGCGGAGCGCTTCCACGAACTCGGGCGCCTTGGCGGACTCCTCGCCGGACTTGGCATGGACACCGAGCTTCTGCATCACCTTACGGATCTTGATGCGCTCACCGGCGGAGATGGTGGTGGCCTCCATCCGGAAGTCGGTCTTACCGATGGCACGACGGTCGAGCTCCTGCGGCGCCACGCCGTCGGCGGTACGAATCTGCCCGGCCACTAACAGTGCCTGAAGGGCGCCATCCACGGCGTCCTGAGGCCAACCATACTCACCATGCTCGAAGTGATCGCGGATCTCGCTGCCTTTCTTCCCGTTACCCAGATAGCTGAGGATGGCCTTACAGACCGGGTGATTCTGGGGCTCGCCATCAAAGCCAATGGCTTTAAGAGCGTCGGGAGCCCCCTGCTTGGCCTTGGTGTATACCTTGTCCCAGCTGGCATGGTCGGCCTGCTGAAACTTCGGATGCAAACGAGCCAAGGCGTTCTCGGCACCTTCCAGGATGGCGTCACGCAGGGTGGCACCAACGATCTCGTTGCCACCGCCCTGGAAGACCTGGGCGCCGTTGAAGGCTTCATCCAGCAGCTCGCGGATACGCCGTTGGGCGGCATCACGGGTGGTCTGCATAGCTGCCTGGGCTTCCTGACCTTCAGGAGTGCCTGGCGTGCCGCGGGTTTCCAGTGTTGCCGCAGCCGCCCTGAATTCGATCAGCTGGTTGCGCAATTCATCGGCAGAGCGCTTGGGAATGAAAACGAACAGCGTCGGCGACTCAGACCCGGCCTGGCGGGCATCGGCGCGTACTTGACTGATATCGTCGGACCAGCCGTTACGCACCCAGACATACAGCTTTTCATTCGCGTCATTGGGTAGCGTCGTGTCGAACACAGGGGACAACGGCCGCGGCACCTTGGCCTCACCATGGGGCAACGACAGGTTGCCCACCTGCTTGGCAAAGTGCTTATGAATCAGGTCGTCGCGCTCGGTCTCGATCTGGTGGGTCGCATTGCCGAGCGTGCTTTTGTGGCTCAGGAAGGCGTCATTCCAGGCGGCGCTCTCTTCGGTCTGGATGCGGTACTCGTCGCCCACCTTGATGATGAACTCACACGCATCGAGTAACCCAGGCAAGCGACTGCGCAGCGAGCTACTGCCGGCCTTGAGGTCATCGACCAGCAGGTCGGCAATATTGCTCAGCGTGGGTTTCAGGCCGAGTTCGGTGTTGGTACTGGCGACCTTGTTGATCAAGAACACGACCGCACAGGCACGAGCCATCAAACGCTCATCATCACTGCCGTTCCGCCATTGCTGGGTGGCGTCGTGCAGCTTTCGCGGCAGCATGCGGAACTGTAGCAGTTTGTCGGTGGCATCGAAGAACAGGTAATCACCCGGGATGATGTTACCCAGCGGCTCATCCAGGTTGGTCTGAATCGCCTTGTGGATCATGCTCAGCTGGTTACGCAGCTGACTATCGGTGCCTGTCTGGTCGAGTACGCGCAGGGCGGCGTCCCAGAAGCGGCGGCGCACCGGCAGGATCGGGTAATCCTGGGCGAAGTGGTGGGTGTCCTCCTGGCGGTGAGCGATGGAGGTCTCGGAGAGATGGCGAGAGATCTCCCCCACGTTGTCTTCCATCACCTCTTTGACCGGCCCCTTGGCCTCTGGCTTCTTGGCCAGGACGACCTGCCGGATCACCGCATCCACGTCCGCGTCCGAGAGTTCGATGCGGGTGGTAAAGCGACCCTGCAGACGCGCGAGGTTGCTGGTCCCGGTAATGGCCGTTTGGCCTGTGCCGATGAACATCAGTCGACTACCGATCTCCTTGCAGCAGGCCTCTACCGCCTCCTGTACGTCGATAGATCGCTGGCCGTCGGTGCCGATGTACTGTTGTACCTCGTCCAGCACCACCAGGGTCAGCGGCATCTTGCCATCCTGGCTGAGCGCCTGACGGATGGCTTTGAGCATTTCGTCGCTGCTGACGTCGTTGACGTGGGGATAGAGGTGGCTGAGGGTCTCGGTGAAGGACTCAACGCTACCGAAGACCCTTGGCTTGGCCTTAGCCAGCGCTTCATGAAGCGACTCGGCGACGTAGAAGTTGTCGAGCTCTTCCTGCCAGTCGTCACCGCGACTGATGACATCGTCGCGTACTTGGTCGAAGATGCCCTCGTCGCGCAGCCACATGACGAAGCGAGCCACGGGGTACTGCTGCGGTAAGCCAGCGGCGCGGAAGATCACCGAGAGCAGCGCCAGGCGAACGCTCTTGTCGCGAGAGCTGGCCCCAAGGGTGCCGGAAGCGGCGAACAGGCCGCCGTGACGTTTGCCCTGGGTAGAGAGCTCCTTGAACAGGTCCTGAATCTCCTGGGGCAGGTGGACCAGGCCCCGGGCGGTCGCACCGTCATCGAAAGCCACGTCTTCCCACAGGTTGCGCAGCATCTTGGCCATGTGCGACTTGCCCGAGCCAAAGAAGCCGCTGATCCATACCCCCGGCTGCTGGGAAGTACCACTACTCAGGTTGCGGAGGTAAGTGTCGAGGATATCCTGCATGCCCCTGGCGTACTGGCCATCGCAGACGAAGGTCTCCAGTTCATAGCGAAGCACGGCCTGGGCGCGGCTGCTGGTGTCGTCGTTGACATACGCCACCCCCTCGTTCACCAAATGCTGATGTGACGGATCCTTGGCATAAATATCGCGATTGCGCATGCGTCCTTTCCCCTGCGATAGCGTACTGCGTTCAAAAAATGTTCGTGCGGCTTACCGGGCACCGTCGGCGGTGATCGGGGTGGCGAGATAGTTCCACCCGTCGTAGCCGTCCAGCAACCGGTAGTTGTTGTTCTCGAAGCTGCCCGGGAAGAGCACCACCAACCTGCCTGGCACATGGGGAGCCAAGCGGTCGACGACTTCCTTGACCTTCAGCAACCCAAAGAGGCTGCCGACACCATAGAGCGCGACGACGTGGTGATCGCCCACCCCCTCGCTGCTTAGCTCTGCGGTGAACCTCGTCTCTAACCAATCCAAGTAACGATGGATGACAGTAGCGAGCTTTGCTGGGGACCTAAAGTAGCCTTTGGCGTATTTCTGTTCGGCCATCCACTGGGCAAAGGTGTCGGTCAGGTCGAAGGGCATCCAGTCATGGCCTTGCTGCCGGGTGACAAGCTCGAGCTCACCCAGATTGGCGCGAAGGCGTAGCTCCTCAGTCTCTGGGTAGACGCAGAAGACGACCCGCTGAGCAGCAGCAGCGTCATCCCGCCACGGTAGGGCAATGAAACGACCGTAGGATTCGATCAGGCGTTTAACCTTGCTCATGAGGGAGCTCCTTGTTGAAGGCGGCATCCTTGCCGGCTTGCATGGCGCTCGCGGCAACTGGGGCTAGCGCCGGGAAGTCGACATCCACCACGTTATCGACGCGCCGCATGACCATCCATCCCCTCGCCGAGGCCTGGGCGGCCAACTCCAGCAGCCGATCACTGCCAACATCTAAGACCCGACAGTAGGGGCTTTGCAGCAGCAGCTCTCCCCTGCCGCCCTGTAACCAGGCAAGATAGAGTGCGTAGGCGGCAGCGCCTATCGCAGGCTGCAATTGGGTGCGTACCTTGTTTACGCGGCCCTTGAGGTGACCAGACTTGGTAAGGCTGCTGTTGATGTTTTGCGCCACGGACTTCCGTGTCGCCGGGCTGAACCGCTCAGGCCAGAGAGCTTCAATCTTCTCCTCAAGCCATTCTCGGGACACAGGCTCGCCAGGAGACTTGGCCAGAACCGCCGGCATGGTGTCACGGAGTAGGCTGTCACGCGCGACAGCCGCGAGCAGGGCCAGCTGTGGGCGAGCCGCTACGTCGCGTGACCAGAAGAAGCGCAGACCAGCATGAACCGGGTTGGCGGGATCGAGCCCGTAGAGCTCAGCCAGATGCCGAGCCGTTAGCTGACGAGTGCGGCCGGAGCGCTTGGCCAGGCAGTTATGGTCACGCACCGCCGCTTGGTAGGCTGCTGGTGGCGCATCGGCTTCCACTTGGCCGAAAAGTGTAGTCAGCTCATCAAGCATGATGGTGCGGGACACGTGTACGCCGCCCTGGCGGATCATGAACCCCATACTCTCGAGAGTGGTTTGGTCATGCATTCGGCTTACCACCCTCATAGGCCCCGCCATTGCGGACCCAGCCATCTACCTCATCGCGTTTGAACTTCCAGAGCCTGCCGATGCGGTGCGCCGGCATATCACGCTCCGAGATCCACCGATAGATGGTGTCGCGCTTGACGCCCAGGTACTCGCCGATCTCATCGACGGAAAGCCACCGGTCTTCCATGCTTTGTCCTTGATGAACCTTGTTAAGCGGAATCTAGCAGATTCTGAGCTTGTTTTGTTGGTTTGGGTGGTTAGCCGATTCGCTTTTGGCACATGGCACTGACCTCCCGGCTGGGCTGGCGGTGCTGCAATGCTGCACATCAGGCTCCAGCCGGGAGAGAGCTCTCTTCTTCATTCCTATTTCTGCGTTTACCGGGCTCCTCAGCTCACTCTATCCTGCTGAAATGTAAAAAAATAAAACTCATCACGATCCAGCTACCCGCCTCAGACCGCCGAGTCGGGCGGACATGAGGCAGGTAGCGAGACAAGTAGGTCAATTGGCCCTGAGACGCACTATCGACCTTGACGGTCTGCCGCGCGCTGCTTTTATAGCCATCCCCGCTCAGCAAACGAGATACAGCCATCGTGAGCCACCACGACGTGATCGATGACCCGCACATCGATCAGGCCCAGCGCCTCTTGCAGGCGCTGGGTGATACGCCGATCGGCGTCGCTGGGTTCAGGGTCGCCAGAAGGGTGATTGTGAACCAGAATGACTGCAGCAGCGTTGGAGGCCAGGGCCTGCTTAACCACCTCTCTCGGATATACGCTGGCCGAGTCGATGGTGCCGCGAAACAGCTCCTCGAAGCGGATCACGCGGTGTTGGCTGTCGAGGAAGACAGCACTGAACACCTCGTGCTCGTAGTCCTGCAGCAGCACCTGCAAGTACTCGAACGCCAGCGCCGGCTGGGTGATTTTGCGCCCCCTGGCCAGCCGACGACGAGCGAATGCCTTGGCGATGCTCAAGAGCTCCGATTCAGTCACCGTGTCGGTGATGCGATAGGTGCCGGCGGTCTCGCCGGCACTCAGCTTGCGGTGGTTCATGATGTTGCTCCTCAGGCCGCCATGACCATGGCCATGCGGCGCTCCAGCTCCTCGTAGAAGGCCTCGACGCGCTCGGCGATGGTGCGGATCATCACCTCGTCCCGGTAGGCGCGCTTCACGAACAGCGGCATGCCTGGCCAGTAGCTGACGAAGTCGATCCACTCACGCTCGCTGACCCACAGCCCGCCTTGGCACTGCGCTACATGCTCCTGGGGCAGCTCATCGGCCAGCAGTAGCTCGATCTGGTACTTGGGCAGCTTGGTCTTGATCTCGACCAGGCCGTTGCTGTCCACCAGGCAGTCGGGCGAGTAGCCCACGCCGTGGTTGAGGATGATGCCGACCTGCTCCAGGCGGGACAGGCCGGTGGCCTCTTGGTAGAGCTCGCGGGCTACCGGCTCCAGTTCATGGCCGCGCTGGGTGTGAGCGTTGCCCTGGAAGGCGTCGGACGGCTCGCCGGTGATGCGCTCGCCGATCAGCTGATGCATGTAGCTCATCGCACCGGTACCGAAGCCTCCCGGCCCCTTGCCTTTGACCAGCAACGTTTTCAGCTCGGACATGGTGATGATGCCGAGCCGGGCGGCATGCCACTCGGGCGTGCCCTGGTCCAGTGTCAGGATCTGCATGACGTTCTCCTTCTCGATGACACGGCATAGACCAGCGAGGGGAGGCCCTCGCCGACCGGTCAGTGATGTTGATGGTTGGATTGCGCCCGCTTCTGCAGGGAGGCCCGCAATCTGTCGAAGTCGCCGCGCGGCACCTGCTCGGCGTCGCCGTACTTGCCGACGAACCACTCCTGGGTCGCCGGAGGGCAGGCGGCGATCAGCTGCCGGATCTGCCCGGCCTGGAAGGGGGTGACGAGCTTGACCGGGGCGGCGGCGTGACCGTTGTCGTCCTGGCCGCGGGTGGTGATGTTGAGCAGGGCACACAGCACGTAGCGCTTGCCGTAGCTGGTCGAGGAGCCAAAGGCTTGAACAGCATTCTTGCTGCCGCTGGTGTCGGCCGGCAGCAGCATGCTGGTCTCTTCCCGATGGCCGTCCTGGTGCATCAGCACGCCGGTGACCTGGATGCCGCGTTCCTGGGTCTGAATGCGGAAGCTCACCGCGAAGCCGTGTTTCTTCATGATCGGGCGCACGGTATCGACGATGTCCTCCAGAGTGGCGTAGTGACCGTTGTTGGTCTTGCCGCGCTCGGCGATGCTCGGCAGTTCGGTCTGCATGGCCGCCATCGCGGCGCTGTAGGCCATCAGCGCCTGGCGGTCGAGCACACGCTCCTGCATCTGAAGCAGACGCTCCATCTTGTCGATATCGACCTCGGGGTTGAGAGCGGCCCGCTCGATGACCTGGATGATCGCGGTGCTGTCCTGGGTGGCCTGTGCGACCGGTGCCTGGTTGGCGGTCTTGGGATGAATGGGGGTTGCCATGATGGCCTCCGTTATCGATAGCGTTGGATGACGTCTGTGAGCTCCTCGGCCGGGACCGGCTCCAGAGACACGGCCACGCGATAGACCTGGCCCTTGGCCAGCACGTGGGTCTCGGTCGCTCGCTCGCCAGCCTCCAGCAACTGACGCGTCAGCTGGGTCATCAACTGACATAGAGAAAGAGTTGGTCGATGTGATCTCATGGCGGGTTTCCATAAAAGAAAAGCCCGACCATGAAGGCCGGGCTTTTCAGGGAAAGATGATGAAAGATAAGGAATTTTTTTGTTATCCCTCCACACGACACTCACGTGCCGCGCTGATGACGAACCGCGTCATGTCCTCGACGGCTTCTTGACGGGGATTGACCGTCATCATCTGTAGCTCTTCATCACTGTAATGGCTTTCGAGTTTGTCATAGGTACATGTACAGATGGCTTTGCTGGTGCCTCCCTGAAGGCATCCAGAAAGAAACTCGCCTTTAAGCTCTGAGCTTTCATTCGAGCATCCAACTACGGAAAATACACTAAGCAGGGATAAGCCCAGCAAAGTGGGGGCTGAAAATCTCATTGCCATCACCCTCTAGCCCAGCACCAGAGCACAGCCCAATGCCACCCCAATGCCGAGTCCAATAAGCTGTGGTCCCACCAGCCAGAAGAGCTTGATGCCGAGTAGGCTGAAGAAGCCGCCGCTAGTGAATACCATATCAGGGTGGACGAATCGACGAAGCATATCCCCGAGCAGGGCGCCCACCACGCCAAACAAGGCTCCCAGCACACCCGCCAGAAGCTTCGCAAAAAAGCTGGCTCCCAATACCATCGGAGATGTATTGAATGTCAGCACTATGAACGAGACGATGATGGCGGCAATTCCCCAGCCCACCATAGCAGGGCTAAGCGAAGATACTGGTGAATTACTAGCCGTCTTATGATTTCCTTGTGACTCCATGTAATGACCTCATTGAAGATGAAACATTTCTGGAAGCTGGAAGCTACCAGGCAGATACGCAGCTGTTTTGGGGGCTGTCCAGCGGTGCTATGACGCTTTCGATATTTTTCGTAGGCAACCGAGAGCGGATGCCGCCAGCACTGATGTAGAGGTTGTTGGCTTGGCGAAGGGCTTGCCAAAACTCGGGAAAGAGATCTCCACACACACGGCAGTCGGTATAGAAGGGATTATTGTAAACCTCGCCATCAATGATGACGTCAAAGCCTTCCCCTCCCGACAGGGTGTCTGAGTGATAGCTCTTTCCCTCAATCGTAGCGGTAGCACTGATATAGCCGCCCGTTGAGCTTCCATCCTGGTAGTCAGGGCATGAAACAAGGAGGCTGTTGCGGTTGCCATCGTCAACCGCATACTCCGTCGTCCCCATTGCCCAGCCACTCGTCCATTCATACGTGCCAGCCAAGACCGGACCACTCAAGATCCCAAAGGCAAGCAATGTCCAAAGAAACCGCTTTTCCATATATGAATTCTCCTTTTCTGAATCCTTCCTCTTAGGGGTTGAGCCATTCTTGGATTTCACTAGCCCACTCAACAGGTTAGGGCTCAACCTTCTAAGATATCGGCTGCCCACGCGCGAACTTTAATTAGAAAAAATGCTGGTGATCAAAGTGCCAGCCATCTCTTAAGACATGCGCCTTGCATTGGCTGAGCCAAACCAGTCTGAGCAGATGATGCGCCAACTGAGTCAGGGCGTGGCAGATCTCGAGCGTCATTCGCGATGACATGAGCACCTCCAGAAACAGCAGCGCCCGGCCTTTGTGGGGCCGGGCGCTATGCCGTGGTAGGGGAAAGGCGAGGTAGAGAGAGCATAGAACCCCGTTCAGGCCACCAGCGCAAGGGCGGACTCCAGCGCCTTGTCCTTGAGGCCTGCGCCCTGGCCAAACCAGGCGGAGTCCATGCGGTAGTCGTTGCTGCGGGCGCGCTTCTCGTGATCCACGTACTCGGTGACCGCGTTGAGCAGCCCCCAGGCGGTGCCTTGCGCCGTGCACAGCTGGGAGCCGCGCCCCTCGCCCTGATAGAGCTTCTGGACGCGATTGAGGGCGCGAACGTTGGGTAGCTTGGACGGATCGTCCAGCGGCGCCTCGGCGTTGCAGATCACCGACTGGAAGTAGGTCCTCGCTTCCTCCTGGCTGACCTTTCGCTCGGCCAGGGTCTTGAGGCGATACATGAAGTCGTCCCACTGCGACACGGAGATCCCCAACTGCTGCTTGACCAGCTGCGGACGGAACTCGGTGCTGTGAGGCACCTTCACGCCCTGCGAAGTGCCGTCCACGGCGATGGTCAGGGTGTTGTTGCAGACCACCCGCACGGACGTCGGGGTGGCGACGGTGGCCAGGGAGCCGTCGCAGGAGGTGGCCAGCAGCAGGTAGTCGTTGACCTGATCCTGGCCCTTCAGAGCACTGCCCAGGCCACTCTTGGCCAACGCCCAGAACTTGCGCCCGCCTTTGAGCACACCGGCGGTCTCAAGCTCATAACCCGCGTATTCCGTGAGGTCCCGGTAGAACTCCAGGACCTCCTCCGGTTGCACCACCTTGTAACGCTGAGAGACCACCGACAGCGGGGCCCGGGTATCGGAGCGATAGAGGACCTTCTGCTCGGGGAATGAGTGAATGCTGCCCAGATGGCCGGCACCATCGGTGATGAAGCGCACCGGGGATTCCTCGATGTGCCAGTCCATGCCGGCCTGCTGCCGCCAGACCTCCAACGGCTGATGGCGGGAGAGCTGCTGGCCCAGGCCATGCCAGGGGGTATCGCCGACGTAGGCCATTTGTTCGATCAGATGTGCCATGGGGAAAGCTCCTTGGATGTCGAGCACGGCATAACGGCCCGCTCCCCTAGGAGCAGGCCGACTGTGAGCAAGTAGAGAAAGAATCGTGTGGGTATCGCCGATCAGCGATGGACTCGAGAGACGGACCGTGAGGGGTCAATCGACATGGGGGCGGAAGGTGTGGCCACAGGCACGGCACTCGAGATTGTCGAGCACCTGGCTATCAAGCTCGCTGCCGAGGCGAGCCCCGGCGACGCCGCCCGCCGTGCCACCGACCAATCCACCAAAGACGGCGCCAGCGATGCTTCCGACGGCGACCCCTACCGGACCGCCTACTGCGCCAACCAACGCGCCGGCCTCGGCACCACTCCAGGCGCCGGCCGCCCCACTGGCGGTGCCGGCCACCGCACCCGTGGTGCCACCTACCTTTCGACCATGATGGCGCGACACCAACCGCGACGCGCCACAGCTGGGACATGACATCGGCATTTGCACTACCTCCTCCATCGGGAAAGACATGAGAACGAAGCCATCCGTCTGGGGCTTCAAGGAGGTAGTACAGGTTTGAGATTCGGTTAAATCGACAACGGGAAAGATCTTTCCTATCAGACCGAAAACATCGTCGAGGTGTACGTCAGCTACGGGAAAAAGCCGGGTTTTCCGGGCTCCGCCGGATTCCTGAGCACGTTTCAGAACATCCATCCGATGTGTCCCAGGATGACGAGTAAAGACGATGTAATGTTTTACAGCGCTGTGAGATGGGATGCAGCGAAACCGTGACATCAGAACGTCACGGTGTCTTGTACGAATCGATAACGGAATTTCCCGGAAAAGTGAGTGACACCGCATTCGTCAGAAAACTGGGGCGATTGGCATGGCCAGGGATAGGGTTTCCCTAGGGTTCCGACATGCGTCACTGACGGGTAAGTATTATAGGGAGATTCACTAGACTCCTAACAGGGTCTACAGGGATAGATACAAGACCATGATGGGCTCACTTGTGAAAGCCCATCCAGGATCGATATAGATCATCCAAGGAGTGGTCTCGCACAGACCACTCCCTATGGAATCACTATCAAACATGACCTTCTAGGATTGACCTCACAGGCGTCTGGAGAACGCCTGATGATGAATCTCAATGATCGTCAGCATCACGCTAAGGTCAACGCCTACCGTTCCCTATCATCCCTCTATCGACCGACAAGACCATCGCTGCGGAATCTTTCACCATTCCCACAGCGAGGTATCTCCTCATGTCTCAACATCATCCCCTTCGTCACCCGCTCAACGACAAGCTGCGTCTTCACTACGAAGATACCTATCGTGGCTTCGACGTCCAGAATTGGAAGGATGACCCACTGGTCGCGAACTATCTGGAGCGAGTCTTGAAGACACTCAATGCCGTAACATGGATCAACCACTCCACCTTCGTCTTTCGTGCGGATCTCCACTTCCCGAGTGAGATGCCGCGCCTGCCCATGCACGAGACCAACGCCGTGCTGGCACGGTTCTTTGACAATTTCCGCAACGAGCTCAAGCAGAGGCAAACCAAGTACCCCACCCAGCTTCACAACCTCTGGGCCCGCGAGCAGGTCAACAGCGACAAGCCCCACTACCATCTTATGATCATGCTCAACAAAAACGCCTACGACAGCCTGGGGACGTTCCGTCCAGATGGGTTCGACGTTTACTCATTCAACAATCTCTACCACCGCATGATGCGCTCCTGGTTGAAAGCGATGGGGTTCGCCCAAGACGATCCACGCTTCCACCAACTGATCCATGTCTGCAAAGATCCGGTCACCAAAGAGCCCTGGTCCTGCGTCCTGCATCGGGATGACTGGGTGGCCATGAATGAAGCGGTGTACATGGCCAGCTACCTGTGCAAGGCCTACAGCAAGCCATTCGGCCAGAGGGCTCACGTCTTCGACGGCAGCCGCTTTCCAAAGCAGTCGTCTTTGATCACTGAGTGACATGGTATGGGTCCGTCTTCGGCGGACCCGTCCTGCCGCTCTCAACAAGGTGCCTGACGATGTTTCCGACTTCGATGTTTCCTTCCCTCTCGATTACACACAACACGCGTGACAGCCAAGAAGCATCTTCATCCCAAGATCCCTGGGGCGATCGTCGTCTCGCCCGGATGGAACGCAAGGAACCCACTCGCCGATTGCTACGTGACGTCATGGCCCTGCGTCGGATTCGTGGCATGAGCCAGACGGCGCTGGCGGCTGAGCTAGGGGTCAGCGTGCGGACCCTGCAGGAGTGGGAGCAGGGTCGAAGGCTGCCCTCGGGGGTCGGCCAGGCCCTCCTGGAGCGCTGGGCACGCGAGCAGCCGGAATGGCAAGGGAATGCCCCTTATAACGGGCCATAGCGCCCATGAGACGGGGATACACAATACAACTTTCAGCTATTTTGTTACTAACTTTACCATTCAGCGATCCCATTTTGGTAGACTCGAGGGCCGACAACGTCCTGAGCTCTGCCCGATGACCGATACTCCGCACAGCCCCTCCGGTGGGATGACCGATCAAGACGCCCCTTTGAAAGTTGGCAATGTCTTCAATCGTGCCGACGCTGTCCATACACCACCTACCTGGCATGACAATAAAAGCGAGGTTGAGGATCTTCCAGCAATCGAGGCGATGATTCGTTCATTGACCGACTTGCCTACCTACGAACGCTGCCTGGAAGATGACTTTCACTGCAGCGAGGTTGCTCATGGAAAACTCAAGGGCCATCAAACCTGCATCATTTTACCCGACAGCCGTCTTCATCAATGTCGCAGGGCGGTGGGAACACTTTCCAATTTGGAACAGCAGACACGTTCATTGCATCAACCACCTAGCCTCAGCCTTCATGCGCAGTCCTTCCTTACGCATCTTGTCTGGTGCTACAGTGGCGATTATCACTGGCCTAAATTACGATTGTCGAAAGCTGAGGCTACGGCGATGAGCCAACGCTTTCAGCGTTCTATCGAGACCTTCAAAAGAGAGGTCACATCTTCCAGCTTCAAGCAAAAGATCAGGAACACAGACACCCTCTCCAAGAGACATCAAAAAAATCTTCGTCACTGGTTCAACCAGGCCTTCTGCCAGGCACCAGATCTGCTATGGGTACATCTCCAGCTAGGCTACCGTGACGAGCCGTATGTCAACATCGAACAAACCCTGGAAGATCGTCGTGCATTTCTTTACAAGCGACATCACAATCCACTGTTTCGTCATTCGCTGGGATATGTCAGCAAGCTGCACTACCGACTTCACAAGGGCCTCAGTCACGACATGATATTGCTGTATGATGCCCAAAAGGTCCGAGAGATCGCTTCACTGTGTGATGCTCTCGCCAGACGATGGAAAGAGGTCACGGATCATCGAGGCATGCCATGGTTCGAAGGTCAACCCATTAGCAACGACATCCCTAGTATCAATGGGATCTGGTCGAATCGCACCCCAGAAGACAAACGACGTCTCAAGGCACTGATCCACTACCTAAGCCGTTATGATACCTATCTGCGATACGAGCTCCCGAGTAACACGCGAACCTTGGTCAAATCACTGCCACCAGGAAAGAAACGTGCCAAGGGAAAGAAGGATGCGTAGCCAGGCAGCAGAATGGCTTGGCTAGCAACGTTAGGCGGAATACATTAGGATGCTCCGGAACACCCTATAGCCAAAGGTTGCAATATGACAGACCCCCTCACTCGGCACGAGCAGCTCGTGAGCGATAAGGAGAGTATCGCCAAGGAGCTTAAGGAACTGGAGCAAGATCCAGCCTATCAGAAGGCTTTGGCCTTCAAGAAGGACATCGAGGATGTCCTCGAGATGCATAGTAAGACGAAAGAAGACCTCCTGCAGCTGTTTGGATCGCCCACAGCCCAAGAGCCCCGCAAGGGATCTTATCGCAAGCCCAGGAAGCCGCTACCGATGAAGCGGTATAAAAACCCGCACACCAAAGAATCGCTCAATGTCAAGACCCTCAAAGATCCGATTATAAAACCATGGATAGAGAAATATGGTCTCGATGAGGTGAAAGGCTGGAAAGAAGATAGCAATGATAAGGTCAACCCAGCCCAGAAGAACTGATATGCTTTTCGATCCGCTCATCACACTGTCATCGCTACAGGACTAGGCAGAATGCTCATCAATGCCCGCGAACATTCGCATGCGCGGATCGCGCCGCGCGACAACGGACTGATGCTGGGACAACATCCTTCGCTGCCCTTGACGATTCAGGACGTTGAAACTGTCGGGTCCCGTGTGATTGGCCATCCGCTTGGTAAATAACTCAGGACGCTTGGTATGCCATTCTTTCATCACCACAATCGGTGATCGATGGTGCATCGCCTTCTGCGGAATGTGATGATTGGATAGCCACGTATGGCGTTTCAGCGTCTGCTCCAGATCTTCTCCCGAGTTATAGCGCCGCGTCGCTAGCCGCAAGCTTCAGGCCGCTTCGCCCACAGCGGCGGTAGGGCATGTGTTCGTAGCAGCCTTATGCGGGGCGGTAGGACATTGAGCGCTCCTGCCTCTTGGGTTGGCGGTGCGCGTCAGGCATCGGGCCCGGCGAGGTGCGTCTGATCGCGACCGGCGTGCTTGGCGGCGTAGAGCGCGGTATCCACGCGCCGAAAAAGCTCGCCGAAGGCCTCACCCGGCCGCTGCTCACCTAGGCCGGCGCTGACGGTCACGGTGATGGCCTGGCCGTCGTCCACCGGCACGCGTCCCTTGCCGATATTGGCGCGAACGCGCTCGACTACTTCCCGGGCCTGCTGCGCCTGAGCCCCCGGCATCACGATCACGAATTCCTCGCCGCCGGTGCGAGCGACGAAATCGCCGTCGCGCAGGCACTGCGCCAGGCGCTCGCCCAGCCAGACCAGCACGCGGTCGCCGATGTCGTGGCCGTAAGTGTCATTGATGGCCTTGAAGTGGTCGATATCGAGCACCGCCAGTGAGAAGGGTGGTGCGCCGCTCTCTCGCGCTTGCATCAGTCGCTCGATGTGCTGCTCCAGGCCGGCACGATTGGGCAGGCCGGTCAGGTGGTCGGTCATCGCCCGGTCGGCCATGCGGTCGCGCTCGTTGCGCATGCGTACGATCTCGGTCTCGTGGACGATGACCCGCTCCACCGCGTTGGCGATCAGACGCAGCAATTCTTCCTCGATCTCGCTGAACGCCTTTGGCCGAGGCCGGGGGCTGGAGAAGTTGAGGGTGCCCCAGACCTGGTCCTCCACGCGCAGAGGGATGCCGATATAGCTCTCCAGGCCGAACTGCCGGTAGCAGGGATGGCCGTTGACGCGCGAGTCCTCGCTCGCCCGGGTGGTATGGAAGACATCCGCCTCGTCGAGCATCAGCCGGCAGTAGGTGTCGCCCAGCGCGAAGGTGGCGCCCGGTGCGATCTCGGCTTCCCGGGAGGCGGCCCACCAGACGGTGTAGCGTTCGCCTTCGATGCGGCTGACCAGACCGATGTCCAGCGAGAGGTAGCTCAGGGCATCCTCCAGCAGCTGGCCGATGATCTCCTGGGAGCCAACATCGGAGCGGTTGACGCCGGTATGGACGTCGCGCAGCAGCTGGATCATGGCTCCATATTCGGAGATATCCTGGATGATGGCAAAGAAGCCCACGACCTCACCATCGAGGAAATCGGGCACGTAGTTGACCTTGAAGTAATAGGTACGGCCGTCGGCCAGGGTCAGGCGATCCTCGTAGGTCACCTCCTCGCCGGCCAGGGCACGGCGAAAGCGCGGCGCCACCTTAGCGTAGGAGGCCTCGTCGAGCACCGAGGCCACCGGCCGGCCGTAAAGGGCGTCGCGGTCGAGGCCGATGAAGTCCTGATAGGCCCGGTTGTTGAGCCGGAAGCAGCCGTCGGGATCGACGTAGGCGACCATGATAGGGAGGCGATTCACCAGCCGACGGAGGACACCTCGATGCCCCCGGGCGTCGGCACTCAGTCGAATGGCAACGTTGCCGTCGGTCAGTGGGTAGACCCGGCAGGTGTCGGTCTCGAAGGTGCGGGGCTGCTGCGGCCGAGGCTCCCCGAGGGCCAGCCGCTCGGCCAGCGAGGCGCCCAGGCGGAGGCCGGGATCGTCGAACGCCATCAGGGGTCGGCCGATCAGGCTCTCTCGGGGCAGCCCGAGGCGCGCCCGGGTTTCGCCAGTGGCATCCAGGATCCAGCCATCGGGGGAAACGTGCAGATAGGCGGATGGCGAGAGCGCCAGGACCTCCTCACGCCATGACTGTGAACTCATACGGTGCATTACTTCTCGTTAATGTGGTGTTACCGGTGCACGCTGCCCCAGGCTGGGGAAAATGTCCATCCCGTCACGCAAGCAACGAGAATGATAAGTGCTCAGGGCACTGGTCATAGCGCACTGCGCCAGACGCTCGCCCATTTGCAGGTGGTACGGAGCCGATGATCACTAAGGGCCTGGGCCTGCTCGGGATCATAGCCATCGGCAGTGGAATTGCGGCGCAGCTCAAGGCTGATCGTGCTGCTATGGAGACCCTGCTCCCTACCGACCTGGCGCAGAGCTCAAGCTCTACAGCGGACCTGGACAGCATGGGAAAATTTTAATACGTTTATGTATTGATCTGAACATTTTCTCCTATCAAGGCAGTCCAGCCATGCAAGAGCCACCCACCATAGCCGGAAGGCTGAAAAAAATCATGGAAGAACAAGGTGTTGGAGAGAATGAGCTTGCTCGCCGAGCGGGGGTCACCCAACCAACGATCCACCGCATCTTGAAAGGCGAAAGCAAGTCTCCACGGATTACGAATTTAGAAAAAATTTCAAACGCTTTGGGCATAACCACCACCTACCTGACCCAAGGCGAATTACCATCGGGCACAGGCGTCGCCCCAGATCGGGACACTTCAGACGTAAGCCCACGCAAGCCGACATCAGGCGTAGCTGTCGCTCATGGACCGCCGATTTTAAGCGCACTCGGCCCATTCGGTACGCTTCGAGCTGTGCTCAGTGGCGTGACGGGGGGCTTCTCAAAGCCTGCCAGGGAGTCCAAGCCCAAGCTCAAGCTCAACCACTATCCGGTGATTTCTGGCTCCCAGGCTTCCAGCACTGTTGGCCTTCAGGAAGCCCTAACCCAAGCAATCGAAAAAAAATATTACGAAACAACGGGATACACATCCAAGGATGTGTCATTTTGGCTTGCGTTAGAAGGCGACTCGATGGCTGCACCCGTAGGCGTATCCCCGAGTTTGCCTGAGGGCACGATGGTGCTGCTCGACTCGGGAAAGACACCGACACCGGGCAAGCTGGTCCTCGCCGCGCTTCATGATGGTACCCAGCTCACCTTCCGCAAATTGATCAAAGACAGCGGACAGCTCTATCTCAAACCACTAAACCCCTCTTACCCATTGATTTCACTCGATAATCAAACAAATGTTCTTGCGGTTGCCGTGGAGGCAAAGATCAACCTCTAATCCCCCCTACTCCCTTCCAAGGCCCCACCAGCTTCCAATACGTTTATGTATTGACATGCCAATACGTTTTCGTATTATTGCTCCTAGAGCGGCAAGCACGATCGCCAGCAGCTAAGAACAGGGAGGCAGGCATGACAGATGGATTACTCCAACCATTTCAGGTCGCCAGGCGCCTGGGAATGAGCCGAAGCTGGGTCTACGGCCATAAACATGAAATCGGATACATCCAGATCGGAAATGCTGTGCGCTTTGAGCAAAGTGCAGTGGAGAGGTACGCTGAGAGCTGCAAGCGCGGCCCTCAGCCAGGGGGACGCAACACATGGGAATCACTGTTCGATACAGGGAAAAGCGCGACCGGTGGGTGGTCACGGAAACGCACCACGGTCGGAGACATCAACAAACGTTTGCAGGGACTCGAGAAGGGGAGCGCCAAGCCCGCGAGTACGCAGCGAAGCGCGCCGCAGAACTGAACGAGGCCGAATTCCACGGTGAGGTGATGGGGCGCCAGCCACGGCGCACCTTCATCGAAGGCCTTGAGCGCTGGATCGATGAGTACGACGTGGCCAGCCAGGTGAAGGCGATCCGCCCGGTCGCAGCCTACATGGGCGACCGGGTGCTGCTCGGCCAGGAGTCGCTCGACAAGGCCAGAGAGATGGCCCGGGACCTGCGCAAGAAGGGCCGGGCACAGAGCACGATCAACAATCACCTTCAGGTGGTGAAGCGCGTGCTGAACCTGGCCTACCGTGAATGGGGTTGGCTTGAGCAGCCGCTGGGGGACAAGCTCAGGAAGAAGTCGCCGAAGAACGAGCGGCATGTCTACCTGACGACCGAGGACCTCAGCCAGCTACTGAAGGCCATCCCCAACCGCCAAATCGTCGAGAAGAAGGTCATCGCCCTGGCGGCGCTTACGGGCCTACGTCAGGGGGAGCTGCTCAGCTTAGACGCTTCGAACGTCCACGGTGGTCGCATCCTGCTGCGACCAGACCAGACGAAGAGCGGCAAGGCACGAGTGGTCCCGGTACCAGAAGACGCTCGGCCGTGGCTGGAGGAGCTGCCGTTCGCCACGACCTACTCGCGCCTGCGACACGCCTGGGAGACCGCCCGGGCAGCCGTCGGCCGCAAGGACCTGCGCTTCCATGACCTGCGCCACAGCTATGCGAGCATGCTGGCCCAGGCTGGCGAGAGCATGACCACGGTGCGGGATCTGCTGGGGCACTCGAGCCTGATTGTGACCAGTCGATACAGCCACATGTTCGACGCTGGGCTCGACGATATTGGCGCGCGGCTGCCATCGCTGAATGCGGCCATCTGCGACCAAACTGCGACCAAGCACTGAGGAGGGGTGCTGCGAAGAGACGAAAAATGCTGATAAGCTTTTGATTTTGAAGTGGTACCGGTGGTCGGACTCGAACCGACAAGGGCTTGCACCCGGCGGATTTTGAATCCGCTGCGTCTACCAATTCCGCCACACCGGCAACGGCGCTGCATTATACGTGGGCCGGACGGGAGGTCAATCGCGACCCCTGACTTCGCGGCGGCGACAGGGTATCCTAGGCGGCTTGCCAATGGCTCGGCCGAGCCGCCCTTCTCATCCCACCATCCGGACGTTTCACCCCATGCAGCGCGCCGATTTCCACTATGAGCTCCCCGAGGCGCTGATCGCCCGCTATCCCTCCGAGCAACGCAGCGACTGCCGACTGCTGTGCGTCGACGGCGAGAGCGGCTCGCTCGCGCACCGCCGCTTCCCCGACCTGCTCGAGACCCTCGACCCGGGCGACCTGCTGGTGTTCAACGACACCCGGGTGATCCCGGCCCGACTGCACGGCCACAAGGCCAGCGGCGGGCGCGTCGAGATGCTGCTGGAGCGCCCGCTGGACGCCCATCGCGGCCTGGCCCACCTGCGCTCGAGCAAGTCGCCCAAGCCCGGCACCGAGATCGCGTTCGAGGGCGGCATCCGCGCCGTGGTCGAGGGCCGCCGCGATGCGCTGTTCGAGCTGCGATTCCTCGGCGAGACGCCGCTGGTGGAGCTGCTGGAGCAGCACGGCCACATGCCGCTGCCGCCCTACATCACCCGCGAGGACGAGCTCTCCGACCGCGAGCGCTACCAGACCGTCTACGCCCGCCGCGAGGGCGCGGTGGCCGCCCCCACCGCGGGGCTGCACTTCGACGAGCCGCTGCTCGAGGCCCTGGCCGAGAAGGGCGTGGAAAGCGCCTTCGTCACCCTGCACGTGGGCGCCGGCACCTTCCAGCCGGTGCGCGCCGACGACATCCGCGACCACGAGATGCACAGCGAGTGGATCGAGGTCTCCGAGGCGGTCTGCGAGCAGGTGCGCGCCGCCCGCGCCCGGGGCAACCGCGTCATCGCGGTGGGCACCACCAGCGTGCGCTGCCTGGAATCGGCCTGCCTGAAGAGCGACGACGGCGAGATCGCGCCCTACAGCGGCGAGACCGACATCTTCATCTATCCCGGCTACGACTGGCGGGTGGTCGACGCCCTGATCACCAACTTCCACCTGCCGGAGTCGACCCTGCTGATGCTGGTGTCCTCCTTCGCCGGCTATGAGACGGTGATGGCCGCCTACCGCGAGGCGGTGCGCGAAGAGTACGCCTTCTTCAGCTACGGCGATGCGATGCTGCTGACGCGCGCCCGCTGATCCGAGCCGCTCGGCCATGCGCCGGCCGACCGCTTCGACGAATTTCGAGAGACCCCATGCGAGACGAATGCTTCATGAACTTCGAGCACCTGGCCAGTGATGGCCGGGCGCGCCGCGGCCGCCTCAGCTTCCCGCGAGGCACCGTGGAAACGCCGGCCTTCATGCCGGTGGGCACCTACGGCACCGTCAAGGGCATGACGCCCGAGTCGGTCAAGGAGATCGGCGCCGAGATCATCCTCGGCAACACCTTCCACCTGTGGCTGCGCCCGGGCACCGAGGTCATCGAGGAGCACGGCGACCTGCACGACTTCGCCCAGTGGGACAAGCCGATCCTCACCGACTCCGGCGGCTTCCAGGTGTTCTCGCTCGGCGAGATGCGCAAGATCACCGAGCAGGGGGTGCACTTCCGCTCGCCGGTGGACGGTTCCAAGGTGTTCATGGGCCCCGAGGAATCGATGGCCGTGCAGCGCTCACTGGGCTCGGACATCGTGATGATCTTCGACGAGTGCACGCCCTACCCGGCCACCGAGGACGAGGCCAGGAAGTCGATGGAGATGTCGCTGCGCTGGGCCCAGCGCTCCCGCGACGCCCACGGCGACTCGCCCTCGGCGCTGTTCGGCATCATCCAGGGCGGCATGTATCCCGAGCTGCGCGAGGCCTCGCTCGAGGGCCTCGAGAAGATCGGCTTCGACGGCTACGCCATCGGCGGCCTGTCGGTCGGCGAGCCCAAGGAAGAGATGATCAAGGTGCTCGACTACCTGCCCGAATGGATGCCGGCCGACAAGCCGCGCTACCTGATGGGCGTGGGCAAGCCGGAGGACCTGGTGGAAGGCGTGCGCCGCGGCGTCGACATGTTCGACTGCGTGATGCCGACCCGCAACGCGCGCAACGGCCACCTGTTCACCGGGGAAGGCACGGTCAAGATCCGCAATGCCAAGCACCGCCACGACACCCGTCCGCTGGACGAGGAATGCGACTGCTACACCTGCCGCAACTTCTCCCGCGCCTACCTGCATCACCTCGACCGCTGCGGCGAGATGCTCGGCTCGATGCTCAATACCATCCACAATCTGCGCCATTACCAGCGCCTGATGGCTGGTTTGCGCGGTGCTATCGAAGCGGGTACATTGGCGAACTTCGTGGAAGGGTTCTACGCGCAGCGCGGTCTGCCGGTTCCCCCCGCTCCGAATTGATCGACGGCCGGCCCCCGTGGCCGGCCGTCGAGCGCCGCTGGAAGGCGTCTTGTTTCCCCGCGACTCAGGAGATCGTCGTACATGCTGGACTTCCTCATTTCCCCGGCCATGGCCCAGGACGCTGGCGCCGCTCCGGGCGGTGGCATCGCCCAGATCGTGATGCTGGTCGGCTTCGTGCTGATCTTCTACTTCCTGCTGTGGCGTCCGCAGGCCAAGCGGGCCAAGCAGCACAAGCAGCTGATCGCCGGCCTGTCCAAGGGTGACGAGATCGTCATCGGCGGCGGCATGATGGGCCGCATCACCAAGGTCAGCGAAGACAGCGAGTTCCTGTCCATGGAAATCGCCGAAGGCACCGAGGTCAGCGTCCAGAAGAACGCCGTGGCTTCCGTTCTGCCCAAGGGCACGCTCAAGTCCATCTGATCGGATGCCCCCGCGCCCGCACGCCTACCCGGCCGTGCGGGCTGCCCTGCGACCACCGAGGCGGGGCCCGGCCGACCGGCTCCGCCCGGTGCTCGTGATGGCGCAGCGTCCGTCCCATCATCAGCAACCTGAGGGCAGGGCCCCCATGCTCAATCGTTATCCCCTGTGGAAGTATCTGCTGATACTCCTCGTGCTCTCCGTCGGCCTGATCTACTCTCTCCCCAACCTCTTCCCCGAGGACCCGGCGGTACAGATCAGCAGCGACGGGGGCGACTTCAACCTCGACCAACGCCGCCTCGAGCAGCTCGAGAGCTCCCTCACCAACGCCGGCCTCGGCATCCAGTCCGTCGAACGCGACGCCGGCAGCGTGCTGATCCGTCTCGACAACGCCGACGACCAGATCCAGGCCCGCGACATGCTCAGCGAGCGCCTGGGCGACGACTACGTGGTGGCGCTGAACCTGGCCGAATCCACTCCGGGCTGGCTGGAATCGCTGGCTGCCTCCCCCATGACCCTGGGCCTGGACCTGCGCGGCGGCGTGCACTTCCTGCTCGAGGTCGACATGAAGGCGGCCCTGACCCAGCGCCTAGAGGTCAACGCCAGCGCCATGCGCGAGACCCTGCGCGACGAGCGGATCCGCTATCGCAATACCGAGGTCGAGGAACGCTCGATCCACATGGACTTCATGAACGAGGAGGATCGCGACGAGGCCCGCCGCCTGATCAGCCGCGACTTCCCCGAGTTCGAGTACAGTGACCTCGAGCGCGACCGCGGCGCCGGCCTGGCGATGACGCTGACCGACACAGCCGTGCAGGAGATCCAGGACTACGCGGTCAACCAGAACCTGACCACGCTGCGCAACCGCGTCAACGAGCTCGGCGTGGCCGAACCGCTGGTCCAGCGCCAGGGGCCGGCGCGCATCGTCGTCGAGCTGCCCGGCGTGCAGGACACCGCCGCGGCCAAGCGCATCGTCGGCGCCACCGCCAACCTGGAGTTCCGCCTCGAGGCGCGGCCGGACACCCCGGAGGCCGAGACCGAGACCTATGCCTTCCGCAACGCGGAACGCACCGCCACCCTGATGCGCGACGTCATCATCACCGGCGACAGCGTCTCGAACGCCAACCGCAGCTTCGACGAGAACGGTCGGCCCCAGGTCAACATCAACCTGGACGGCACCGGCGGCACCCTGATGAACCGCGCCACCCGCACCAACATCGGACGCAACATGGCGGTGCTGTTCATCGAGCACAAGACCCGCGAGCGCACGGTGATGGAGGACGGCGAGGAAACCGTCGTTCGTTCGCCCTACACCGAGCGCAGCATCATCAGCCTGGCCACCATCCAGAGCGCGCTGGGCAACAGCTTCCGCATCACCGGGCTGGACTCGCCCACCGAGGCGGCCGACCTGGCGCTGCTGCTGCGTTCCGGCTCGCTGGCCGCGCCGATCTACTTCGCCCAGGAGCGCACCATCGGGCCGAGCCTCGGCCAGAAGAACATCGAACGCGGCATCCTCTCGGTGCAGATCGGCCTGCTGCTGGTCGTGGCCTTCATGCTGATCCGCTACAAGGTGTTCGGGGTGATCGCCAACGTCGCGCTGGCCTTCAACCTGGTGATGCTGGTGGCGGCCATGTCGCTGCTCGGGGCCACGCTCACGCTGCCCGGCATCGCCGGTATCGTGCTGACGCTGGGCATGGCGGTGGATGCCAACGTGCTGATCTTCGAGCGCATACGCGAGGAGATGCGCGGCGGGCTCTCGGCCCAGCAGGCCATCCACGCCGGCTACGAGCGCGCCTTCACCTCGATCGTCGATGCCAACATCACCACCCTGCTGGTGGCGTTGATCCTGTTCTCGATCGGCACCGGCCCGGTCAAGGGCTTCGCCGTGACGCTGTCGCTGGGCATCCTGACCTCGCTGTTCACCTCGCTGATGGTGACCCGCGCCATGGTCAACCTGTGCTACGGCCGCAAGCCCGTGAAGAAGCTCTGGATTTAGGAGAAGGCCATGCAATCGTTCATCAATCGACAGCTCGACTTCATGGGCAAACGCCGGCTGGCCTTCATCGCCTCCGGGATGATGCTGCTGGTGTCGATCGTCGCCCTGCTGGTCAACGGGCTCAACCTGGGCCTGGACTTCACCGGCGGCACCCTGGTCGAGGTCCGCTACGCCACCGCGCCGGCGCTGGCCAGCGTGCGTGAGGCCCTGGAAGCCGCCGGCTTCCAGGACGTGGCGGTGCAGACCTTCGGCGCCTCCACCGAGGTGCTGATCCGCCTGCAGCAGGCCTTCGATGCCGGCGTCGGCGACCAGGTGGTCGACCTGCTGAACCAGGGCGGCGCCAGCGTCGACCTGGTGCGCGCCGAATTCGTCGGCGCCCAGGTCGGCGACCAGCTCCGCGACCAGAGCGGCATGGGCATGCTGGTGGCGCTCGGCATCGTGATGCTCTACGTCGCCTTCCGCTTCCAGTACAAGTTCGCCCTCGGCGCCCTGCTGGCCCTCGTCCACGACGTGGTGATCGTGATCGGCGCCTTCGCCCTGTTCGGCTTCGAGTTCGACCTCACGGTGCTGGCCGCGGTGCTGGCGGTGATCGGCTACTCGCTCAACGACACCATCGTGGTCTACGACCGCATCCGCGAGAACATCCGCAAGTCGCGCATCGACGACATGCCGGCGATCTTCAACGAGGCGATCAACCAGACCCTGTCGCGAACCCTGGCCACCTCCGGCACCACCCTGCTGGTGCTGCTGGCGCTGCTGATCCTGGGCGGCGACATGATTCACTACTTCGCCGTCGCGCTGATCATCGGCATCGCCGTGGGTACCTTCTCGTCGATCTACGTGGCCGCGGCCCTGCTGCTGCCGCTGAAGCTCAGTCGCGAGGATCTGATCCCGGCCAGGAAGGAAGATCCGGAGGCCGAGGAGCTGCCCTGACGGCATTGCCTCACCATCCGTTCACGACACCCCGCTTCGGCGGGGTGTCGTCGTTCAGGGCGGCAACACTTCCCTCGTCCGCCTGGCGACGTCGACTTTAGGCGTCCCCGAGGCGGAGGACTTTCCCGCAAAGGCGTGCCGAATCATCTTCTTAACGCTTCCGATAACTGTTTGAATATCAAATAGCCGGAATCCATATATTAGACGCTATCCCAGGACGCTCCCTAGGCTTTGCCTGCTAAATAATAACGAGCGAGGAGCGCGCGATGACACAACGCAGACTCGGCATCGTCGAGAAAATCGGCTTCGGCATGGGCGATGCCGGCAACAACATGACCTTCGCCGCCGTGGTCATGTATCTCTCGTACTTCTATACCGACGTCTACGGCATCTCCCCCGCCGTGGTCGGCACGATCTTCCTCTCGATGCGCTTCGTGGATGCCATCACCGATCCCCTGATGGGCGCGCTCGCCGACCGCACCCGCAGCCGCTGGGGGCGTTTCCGGCCCTACCTGCTGTTCGTGCCGGTGCCGCTGGCCGTGGCCTGCGTGCTGATGTTCACCACTCCCGAGTGGTCCGGCACGGCCAAGATCGCCTACGCCTTCGCCACCTACTTCATCATGTCGCTGCTCTATACCGCGGTGAACATCCCCTACTGCGCGCTGGGGGGCGTGATCACCGACGATCACCGCGAGCGCGTGTCGTTCCAGTCCTGGCGCTTCATCCTGGTCGGCGTGGCCTACCTGATCCTCAACAGCGGCCTGATGCCGCTGGTCGAATGGATCGGCGGCGATGACGAGGCCAAGGGCTTCCAGTACAGCATGACCATCATGTCGGCGATCGGGCTCGGGATGTTCCTGTTCTGCTTCCTGACCGTGAGGGAACGCGTGCACCCGACGCCAACGCAACACGACCGGCTGGCCGCCAAGCTCAAGGCCCTGGCCATGAACCTGAAGTGGCGGATCGTGCTCGGCGTGACCTTCCTGCAGGCGCTGCAGTTCTTCCTGCGGCAGGGGGCGGCGATCTACTTCGCCACCTACGTGCTGGGCTTCGGCACCCTGGGCATTTCGGCGTTCATCACCAGCGGCGCGCTCGCCAGCATCGCCGGGACCGCGCTATCGCCTCGGCTGAGCCGGCGCATCAGCAAGCGCAAGGTGTTCCAGGCCAGCACCCTGGCCCTGATCGCGGCCTCCTGCCTGCTGTTCCTGGTGCCCGGCCAGTGGGCCATCGTGGCGAGCCTGCTCTTCGTGCTGGTCAGCTTCATGCACGGCGTCGGCGCCCCCATCTCCTGGGCGCTGATGGCCGACGCCGAGGACTACGGCGAGTGGAAGACCGGACAGCGCAACACCGGGGTCTCCTTCGCCGGCAACCTGTTCTTCCTCAAGATGGGGCTGGCGGTCTCGGGCGGGATGATCGGGTTCCTGCTGTCGTGGGGCGGCTATCAGGCCAATGTCGACCAGCAGAGCGACTCGGCGCTGCTGGTCATCAGCCTGCTGCTGACCCTGATCCCCGCCATCGTCTGCCTGCTGATGTTCTGGGCCACCTACCTGTTCGGCCTGAACGACGATGACATGGACGAGGTACGCGCCGCCCTCCAGCAGCGCCGACCCGATGACGGCACGCCGTCCCCGGCCGCCGATCCCGCCTCCGGCGAGGCCTCGGCCTACACCTGATGCCGACGCACTTCCGTGCCACACGGCTCCCTGAAACGCGAGACGCCACCCCGAGGGGTGGCGTCGTCGTGGCTGGACGGGCCTCTCGCGAGGCGTCGGCTCAGTCCTGGGTCACCGGCTCCCGGGCGCGGCGCACCGCGCCGGCCAGCGAGCGGGTCAGCTCGAGCACGCCGCGCGAGGCCTCGGTGGGGCTCTCGGCCGCGGCCACGGTGTCGGTCAGCGCCGAGCCGACCACCACCGCGTCGGCGAAGCGGGCGATGCGCTCGGCCTGCTCGGGAGTGCGGATGCCGAAGCCGACGCCGATCGGCAGGTCGGAGTGCACGCAGATGGCCTCGACCTCCTGCGCCACGCGCTCGGCGGATGGCGCGGCGGCGCCGGTCACGCCGGTGCTGGAGACGTAGTAGAGGAAGCCCGAGGTGTTCTCGAGCACCAGCGGCAGGCGCCTGGCGTCGGTGGTCGGGGTCGCCAGGCGGATGAAGTCGAGGCCGTGGGCCTGGGCCGGCAGACACAGCTCGGCGTCGTGCTCCGGCGGCAGGTCGACCACGATCAGCCCGTCGACGCCGGCCTCGGCGGCCTCGGCGAGAAAGGCCTCGACGCCCATGCAGTAGATGGGGTTGTAGTAGCCCATCAGCACCACCGGGGTGGCGTCGTCGCGCTCGCGCAGGACACGCACCATGTCCAGGGTCCTGGCCATGGTCTGCCCGCCTTCCAGGGCGCGCAGGGTGGAGGCCTGGATAGAGGGGCCGTCCGCCATCGGGTCGGTGAACGGCATGCCCAGCTCGATCACGTCGGCGCCGGCCTCGGGCAGCGCCAGCAGGGTCTCGAGGCTGGTGTCGTAGTCGGGATCGCCAGCGCTGATGAAGGTGACGAGGCCGGCGCGGTCGGCGGCCTTGAGCTCGTCGAAGCGGCGCGCGATGCGGTCGTGGCGTTGGGTCATCGTCTCTCTCCTCATTGTGCCGGTGCGTCGGCGGCCAGCTCGTCGGCCAGGCGTTCGGTGACGGTGGTCATGTCCTTGTCGCCGCGCCCGCTCAGGTTCAGCACCATGACGTGATCCTCGGGCAGCGTCGGCGCCAGCTTGATCGCGTGGGCGATGGCGTGGGACGACTCCAGCGCCGGGATGATGCCTTCCAGGCGGCACAGGGTCTTGAAGGCGTCGAGCGCCTCGTCGTCGGTCACGGCGACGTACTCGGCGCGGCCGACCTCGTGCAGCCAGGCGTGCTCGGGGCCGATGCCCGGATAGTCCAGCCCCGCCGAGATGGAGTGCGCGTCGGTGATCTGGCCCTCGGCGGACTGCAGCAGGAAGGTGCGGTTGCCGTGCAGCACGCCAGGGCTGCCGCCCTGCAGGCTGGCGGCGTGCTTGCCGGTGTCCAGGCCTTCGCCGGCGGCTTCCACGCCGATCAGGCGCACGCTCTCGTCCTCAAGGAAGGGGTGGAACAGGCCCATGGCGTTGGAGCCGCCGCCGATGCAGGCCACCAGCGAGTCGGGCAGCCGCCCCTCCTTCTCGGCCAGCTGCTCGCGCACCTCCTGGCCGATCACCGACTGGAAGTCACGCACCATGGCCGGATACGGGTGCGGGCCGGCCACGGTGCCGATGATGTAGAAGGTGTCCGCGACGTTGGTCACCCAGTCGCGCAGGGCGTCGTTCATCGCGTCCTTCAGGGTGCCGGTGCCGCTGGTCACCGGGATCACCCTGGCGCCCAGCAGCTTCATGCGCTGCACGTTGGGCTGCTGGCGGTCGATGTCGGTGCTGCCCATGTAGATGATGCATTCCATGCCGAAGCGGGCCGCCACGGTGGCGGTGGCCACGCCGTGCATGCCGGCGCCGGTCTCGGCGATGATGCGCTTCTTGCCCATGCGCCGGGCCAGCAGCACCTGGCCGATGCAGTTGTTGATCTTGTGCGCGCCGGTATGCATCAGGTCTTCGCGCTTGAGATAGATCCGCGCGCCGCCGAGCGCCTCGGTCAGCCGCTCGGCAAGATACAGCGGGCTCTCGCGGCCGATGTAGTCGCGGCGCAGCGCGTCGAGCTCGGCGTGGAAGTCCGGGTCCTGCTTGGCCGACTCATAGGCTTCCTGCAGCTCGAGGATCAGCGGCATCAGGGTTTCGGCGACGAAGCGACCACCGAAGCGGCCGAAGAAGCCATCGGCATCGGGGGCGATCTCGGCGGTGGGGTGCGGCAGACCCATGGTGACGACTCCTGATGATCAGTGGGGAATGGCCACCACGATAAATCGCGCCGCACCCTGTGATAAGCGATCATTGCTCGCTAATCTGTGAGAAAAGCTGACATGACTGGAGCCCGTCTTGAGTGATCGACTGCCCTCGCTGAATGCCCTGCGCGCCTTCGACGAGACGGCCCGCACGCTGAGCGTCACGCGCGCCGCCGAGGCGCTTCACGTCACCCATGGCGCGGTCAGCCGCCAGCTCAGGCAGCTCGAGGAACAGCTCGGGGTGACGCTGTTCCGGCGCCAGGGCCGCGGCCTGGCGCTGACCCAGGAGGGCGAGCTGTTGCGTGCCTCGACCTCACAGGCCTTCGAGCGCCTCGGCCAGGCCTGCACCCAGCTGCGCCGACGCGCCTCGGAGGCGCCGCTGGTGCTCGGCTGCCCCGGCAGCTTCCTGGCCCGCTGGTTCATCCCTCGACTGGATCGGCTGAAGGCCCAGTGCCCGGAGCTGAACCTGCACCTGACCGCCGACGACGAAGTCGCCGGCCGGCTCGGTACCGACGTCGACGCCGTGCTGCGCTTCGCCGAGCCGCCCTGGCCCGACGGGGTGCGGGTCGTCGAGCTGGCCCCGGAGCGCATGGGGCCGGTGCTGGCACCGGAACTGCTCGAGGACGCCAGCCCGGCTACCGCCCCTGCCGCGCTGACCACGCTGCCGATGCTGCATACCCAGTCGCGCCCCCAGGCCTGGTCGCAGTGGTTCGCGGCCCTAGGGCTGGACCCCGCGACGATGCGCCACGACCAGTCGTTCGAGCACCTGCACTACATGCTCGAGGCGGCGCTGGTAGGCCTGGGCGTGGCCATCGCGCCGTCCTACCTGGTGGAGGAAGACCTGCGCACGGGCCGGCTTGTCGCGCCCTGGGGCTTCATCGAGACCCCGGCCCGGCTCGGGCTGTGGCTGCCGGCGGGCGCCCCGCGGCGGGACATCGATCGACTGGTCGAGTGGCTCAAGCAGGAGCTGGCCCGCTCCAGCGGCTGACGCCTCGCGCCAGCCTCTCGCCTCTCCCACACAGCAAAAAGCCCCCGGGGTCGCCGGGGGCTTCTCGTGCCGCGTGCCGCCGAGTGGGCGGCGGGCTCGCCTCGGGTCGTGCCTAGGCGACGCCCTGCGCCTCGTCGTCCGTATCGGGAGCGAAGACTTCGCGGGCATGATGATAGAGCACGCCGGCGTAGCCGTTGCGCTGCATCACCTTGAGGATCTTGGCCGGGTTCTCGTCATCCAGGGCGCGACGCAGCTTGTCGCGCTGCTCGTCGTCCAGCGACTCGTGCCAGTGGTAGGGCTCGCCATTCGCGCTGGCCGCCTCGGCACGGCGGATCAGGTCCATCTCGACCCGGCCGCCGTAGCGGTACAGCAGGTCGTAGCCTTCCTGGAGATGCAGGGCCGGCACGTCGCACGGTTTCTCCAGGCTTTCCAGCACGTTGTAGTAGTAATAGCTGAGCGGTTCCATCATCACTCCTCTCGCGAATGAGGGGCATGGCCCGGCCGGTGAAGAGAGGGTGGCCGGGGTGCATGGAGCCGGGGCGAAAAAATGCCGCCGACCTCCCCACGCTACACCCAGTGGCGCGCCCAGAACAGTCTCGAGAACGTCATACTTCTGTCGCTGCTCCCCTGAAACGCAGACGCCCCCGCGGCTGGGCCGCGGGGGCGTCTCGTCATCCGCCGACGTCGTCAGGCGCCAAGGCTCAGAAGTGCGGCTTGAGCTGCTTCAGCAGGGCCTTGAACATCCGCGGTCCGGCGGCCATCAGCTGGCCATCGGTGGTCACCGAGGGCTGGCCGTCCGGCGTGCCCTGCAGGGCGCCGGTTTCCTTGAGCAGCAGCGAGCCGACCAGCAGGTCCTGCTCGTCGATGCCCATCACGAAGGCGGCGTCGACGCGGCCGGCGGCCAGATCGGCGAGGTCCAGCAGGCCGCAGCCGGAGGCGCGCATCAGGTCCACCTGGGGCGCCAGCTGCTGGGTGACGGTCAGGTAGGACGGCAGCTGGCGCTCACGCACCCAGCTTTCCGGCAGGCTCATGGCGATGCGGGAGCCGGGGATCGCGGTGGCCTTGGAGACGCGCAGGCGCTTGCCGTTGAGCTGGGCACCGCGGCCGCGGCTGGCCAGGTACTCGTCATCGCTGAAGGGGCAGATCACCACCGCATGCTCCGGGCGGCCCTTGACCAGGCATACCAGCGACAGTGCGAAGCTCGGCGCGGCGACGGCCAGGTTGGAGTAGCCGTGGAAGGGTTCGATGCGCCACAGCACGTCGGCGCCCTCGCCTTCGCCGGCGCGGTGCGGCGTGTAGCGGCCGACGACGCCGTGCTGGGGGTAGCCACGGGACAGCTGGCGGGTGATCAGCGCCTCGGCGTTGCGGGCGGTGTCCTCGAGCAGCTTGTCGAGATTGTGTTCTTCGTGGGCGTTCTCGATACGCTCACGGATACGCAGAAACTGTTCGCCGGCGCTGCGTGCGGCACGCAGGGCGTACTGGACCATCGGATGCATGATCGGGCCTTGGGGAGTCGGTGGTGTTAAAGAACGGAGATCGGCGCGCATCCTAGCAGAAGCACGGGAGCCGCGCCACGCAAAGCCGCGGCATGCTAGACTCTCGCCCCTTCACCATCGACGCGACACCAGACAGGCCCTCCCCATGCTCGAGCGCATCCGCATCGTCCTGATCGGCACCAGCCATCCCGGTAACATCGGCGGCACCGCCCGCGCCATGCACAACATGGGCCTGGCGGACCTGGCCCTGGTGGCGCCGCGCTGCGAACCGCTCACCGCCGATACCGTCTCGCGGGCCTCCGGCGCCGACGCGCTGGTCCACGCCGCCCGCACCGTGGAGACCCTGGAGGAAGCGGTCGCCGACTGCACCCTGGTGGTCGGCGCCAGCGCCCGCTCGCGTACCCTGCCCTGGCCGATGATCACGCCCCGCGCGCTCGGCGAGCGACTGCCCGAGGAACTGGCCGCCCCGGGCGGCCGTGTGGCGCTGGTCTTCGGCCGCGAGGACAGCGGCCTGACCAACGCCGAGCTGCAGCGCTGCCATGCCCATGTGCACATCCCCACCAACCCGGACTTCAGCTCGCTGAACCTGGCCGCCGCGGTGCAGGTACTGGCCTACGAGTGCCGGCTGGCGTGGATGGAACACGGCGAGACGCCGGCGGCGTCCGCGGAGAAAGACGATGCCCAGCCGCTGGCCAGCCACGAGGAGCTGGAGCACTACTTCACGCACCTCGAGCGCACCCTGATCGCGATCGGCTTCCACGATCCGGCCCAGCCCCGCCAGCTGATGGCGCGGCTACGTCGTTTCACGCTGCGCGCGCGCCCGGAGCGCATGGAGCTCAACATCCTGCGCGGCATCCTCTCGAACACCGAGAAGCTGGCCCGGCCGGAGCAGCCGTCCACCGGCGAGCGGGCCTCCGGCGAGCCCGGCAGCGACTAAGCCGGTGCCGGGGGTGCGGCGGGCCACGGCTTGAAGCCGGCCCGCCGCACCCCCACTATGAAGACATTCCCGCTCCCGTTCGGCCGCTTGCCCCGCAACGCCTGGCTCTTCAACCAAGGACCCGCCGCATGTTTCAACGTCTGCGCGAAGACATCAACAGCGTATTCGACCGTGACCCGGCGGCGCGCAACTTCCTGGAAGTGCTCACCAACTATCCCGGACTGCACGCCCTGCTCGTCCATCGGCTCAGCCACTGGCTGTGGCAGAAGAACCTCAAGTGGCTGGCCCGCACCCTGTCGAGCCTGGCGCGCTGGTTCACCGGCATCGAGATCCACCCCGGGGCGACCATCGGCCGGCGCTTCTTCATCGACCACGGCATGGGCGTGGTGATCGGCGAGACCGCCGAGGTCGGCGACGACGTCACCCTCTACCAGGGCGTGACCCTGGGCGGCACCAGCTGGAACAAGGGCAAGCGCCATCCGACCCTGGAGGACGGCGTCATCGTCGGCGCCGGGGCCAAGATCCTCGGCCCGTTCACCGTCGGCGCCGGGGCCAAGGTCGGCTCCAACGCCGTGATCACCAAGGAGGTGCCGGCCGGCGCCACCGTGGTCGGCATCCCCGGCAAGGTGGTCAAGCGCGACGAGCCCGACACCGTCACCCCGCTGGAGGTCGACCCGGAACGCCGCGAGGCCATGCGCCGCAAGTTCGGCTTCGACGCCTATGGCGTCAGCCAGGACATGCCCGACCCGGTGGCTCGCTCGATGCAGGCCATGCTCGACCACATGCACGCCGTCGACGAGCGCCTCGAGCGCATGTGCACCACCCTGCGCAGCATCGACGCCGGCTTTCGCGACAGCAATCTGCCCGAGCTGCGCGACGAGGACTTCGCCAACGTCCTCGCCGACGTGGACAGCTGCTGCGGCCCTCAGGACGAGCCCCAGGGCGACAAGACCGCGGATGCCCAGGACCACACCGAGGCCGAAGGCGGCGACACCGCCGCGCGCCGCCGCCAGAATGGTTGACCGTGATACTCGGGCTTCCTCATAATATTGGCCCGATCCGACGCCGCCGGAATCGGCCCGCCTCGCCGCTGGCCGACGCCCGCGCCGGCACCGAGGTAATGCCCCCATGCGCCTGACCACCAAGGGACGCTACGCCGTCACCGCCATGCTCGACCTGGCCATGCATGCCGACGAAGGCCCCACCAGCCTCGCCGACATCTCGCGTCGCCAGGAAATCTCGCTGTCCTATCTCGAGCAGCTGTTCGCCCGCCTGCGGCGCGCCAGGCTGGTGGACAGCGTGCGCGGTCCGGGTGGCGGCTACCTGCTGGCGTTGGCGCCGGACGCCATCTCGGTGGCACGGGTGATCGACGCGGTCAACGAGTCGGTCGACGCCACCCGCTGCGGCGGCCTGTCGGACTGTCAGCAGGGAGACACCTGCCTGACCCACCATCTGTGGAACGAGCTGTCCGACCAGATTCACGGCTACCTCGAGGGCGTGACCCTGGGCCAGCTGGCCGGTCGCGAGGAATTCCAGCGCATCGCCGAACGCCAGCGGCGCCGCCTCGACGACGACCAGATCCCCACCGTCTCGCCCTGAACCCCTTACCGGTCCGATTCCATGAGCGCATCCGTCTACCTCGATTACGCCGCCACCACGCCCGTCGACCCACGCGTCGCCGAGGTGATGAGCCGCTATCTGACCCTGGAAGGCACCTTCGCCAACCCGGCCTCGCGCAGCCACATGCCCGGCTGGCAGGCCGAGCAGGCAGTGGAGAGCGCGCGCCGCCAGGTCGCCGACCTGATCGGCGCCGACCCGCGCGAGATCGTCTGGACCAGCGGCGCCACCGAGGCCGACAACCTGGCGCTGACCGGCTACATGCGCGCCAACCGCGCGCGCGGCAACCACCTGGTGACCTCGACCATCGAGCACAAGGCCGTGGTGGACACCGCTCGCGCCCTCGAGCGGGAAGGCGTCGAGGTGACCTGGCTCGCGCCCGAGTCCGACGGACGCGTCACCCCCGAGGCGCTACGCGCCGCCATGCGCGAGGACACCGTGCTGGTGTCGCTGATGGCGGTGAACAACGAGCTCGGCACCATCAACGACATCGCCGCGCTGGCCGAGGTCGCCCACGCGGGCGGCGCCGTCTTCCACACCGATGCCGCCCAGGCCACCGGCCGCATCGCCCTCGATGTGGCCGCTCAGGGCATCGACCTGATGTCGCTGTCCGGGCACAAGGCCTACGGCCCCAAGGGCGTCGGTGCACTCTACGTGAAACGCGACCCGGACCTGCGCCTCGAGGCGCTGATCCACGGCGGCGGCCACGAGCGCGGCATGCGCTCGGGCACCCTGCCGACCCATCAGATCGCCGGCATGGGCGAGGCCTTCGTCATCGTCGGCCGCGAACACGAGGACGACCAGGCCCGCATCACCGCCCTGCGCGACCGCTTCCTGGCCGGGCTCGAGGGCCTCGAGGGCGTGCATCGCAACACCGCGACCGCGCACTCGGTGCCCAACATCCTCAACCTGGCCTTCGAGGGCGTCGACGGCGAATCGCTGCTGATGGCGCTGCGCGATATTGCGCTGTCCACCGGCTCGGCCTGCAACTCCGCCAGCGTCGAGCCATCCTATGTATTGAAAGACATCGGCGTGCCACGCCGCCTGGCGCTCGCCTCGCTACGCTTCAGCTTCGGCCGCTTCATCACCGAGGCCGACATCGACCGCACCCTGGAGGCCCTGCGCCACGCCCTCACCGGGCTTCGCCGCTAGCCTCCGACGCCGCAGGAGAACCACCATGGCGACACTTTCGATCACCACCGCCGCCGCCGACCAGATCCGTCGGGTGCTCGACGAACGCGGCCACGGCCTGGGCCTGCGGGTCTCGGTCAAGCCCAGCGGCTGCTCCGGCTACAGCTACGTGCTCGACTTCGCCGACGAGGCAGCCAACGACGACGTCATCGTCGAGGAGCACGGCGTGAAGGTCTACGTGGCCCCGGACGCGCTGGAAGTGCTCGACGGCAGCGAAGTGGACTACGTCTCGGAAGGGCTCAACCGCTACTTCCGCTTCAACAACCCCAACGTCAAGGACGAGTGCGGCTGCGGCGAGAGCTTCAGCGTCTGAGCCCGCCGCGCCGATTGTCCATCGCCGCTCGGGGACGGTATACTCTGCGCCCAATTCGGCGCCCGGCGCCGAGACGCCTCTTTACTCCGGCCTCGCGCCACCCCGGCCCTCCCGGGGTGGCGCGAGGCCGTCAACGCTCGTGACTTCCCAGACTGGAGAACGCACCCATGGCTACCGAACGCACCCTGTCCATCATCAAGCCCGACGCCGTCGCCAAGAACGCCATCGGCGAGATCGAGAGCCGCTTCGAGAAAGCCGGTCTGAAGATCGTTGCCGCCAAGATGCTGCAGCTGTCCCAGGAGCAGGCCGAAGGCTTCTACGCCGAGCACAGCGAGCGTCCGTTCTTCGGCGCTCTGGTCGGCTTCATGACCTCCGGTCCGGTCGTCGTGCAGGTGCTGGAAGGCGAGAACGCCATCGCCGCCAACCGCGACCTGATGGGCGCCACCAACCCGAAGGAAGCCGAAGCCGGCACCATCCGCGCCGACTTCGCCGAGTCCATCGACGCCAACGCCGTCCACGGTTCCGACTCTCCGGAATCCGCGGCCCGCGAAATCGCCTACTTCTTCGAGGACAGCGAGATCTGCGCCCGCTAAGGAAACGCCGATTCGGGGCGCGCCCGCGCCCCGAGTCCGCGGTTTCCTCTCGGACCGGCAGCCTCACTGCCGCGCGGGGGCGATCTCGCCCCCGCACCCAGCCCCACCGACGCCGCTGACCGCCCATGACCGACACCACCGCACCCCAACGCTCCAATCTGCTCGGCATGACGCGCGAGGAGATGGAAGCCTTCTTCCTGTCCATCGGCGAGAAGAAGTTCCGCGCCGCCCAGGTGATGAAGTGGATTCACCACGAGGGCTGCGACGACTTCGCGTCCATGACCAACCTGTCCAAGGCGCTGCGCACGCGTCTCGAGGAAGTCGCCGAGATCCGCGGCCCCAGCGTGGTCTACGAGGGCACCTCCAGCGACGGCACCCGCAAGTGGGTACTGGAAGTGGAGGACGGCAGCTACGTGGAAACGGTGCTGATCCCCGCCGAGAACGGCAAGCGCCGCACCCTCTGCGTCTCGTCCCAGGTCGGCTGCTCGCTGGACTGCAGCTTCTGCTCCACCGGCAAGCAGGGCTTCCAGCGCAACCTCACCGCCGCCGAGATCATCGGCCAGGTGTGGGTCGCCAGCAACAGCTTCGGCCCGCGCAAGGACACCGCCAATCGCCCGGTCACCAACGTGGTGATGATGGGCATGGGCGAACCGCTACTGAATTACGACAACGTCGTGCCGGCCATGAAGCTGATGCTCGACGACAACGGCTACAGCCTTTCCAAGCGCCGCGTTACGCTCTCCACCTCGGGCGTGGTGCCGATGCTCGACCGCCTCGGCGACGAGCTCGACGTGAGCCTGGCCATCTCGCTGCACGCCGCCAACGACGAGCTGCGCAACGAGCTGGTACCGCTCAACCGCAAGTACGACATCCGCACCCTGCTCGACGCCTGCCAGCGCTACCTGGGCAAGTGCGACGACACCCGCGTGGTCACCATCGAGTACACCCTGATCAAGGACGTCAACGATCAGCAGGAACACGCGCGCGAGCTCGCCGAGCTGCTCAAGGAGCTGCCGTGCAAGATCAACCTGATCCCGTTCAATCCCTTCCCGCACTCGGGCTACGAGAAGCCGTCGCGCAACCAGACCATGCGCTTCCAGCAGTGGCTGGCCGACCTGGGCTACACCGCGCCGGTCCGCTCCACCCGCGGCGATGACATCGATGCCGCCTGTGGCCAGCTGGTGGGCCGGGTCAAGGATCGCACCAAGCGCCACGCGCGCTACATCCAGTCGATCCAGATCGACGCCGACTGAGCCCCGGGGGCGCCTTGACTTCAACCGGGCACGACGCTTTGATGGTCGGGCCTTTTTTACCCACGGTCGCGCGGCCCCATGCCGCCGCCCAGCGAGGATGCCATGACACGCCGCCCGCACGGTTCCCGACTGTTATCCGTCACCGTCGTCCTGGCGAGCGTTCTCTGGCTGACCGGCTGCGCCACCCGGTCCGACGTGGCGCCGCCCGCAGCGGACACCGGCGACCCCGTGGCCGCCTATACCCGGCTCGGCACCGCCTACCTGGAGCGCAACAACCTGCCTCGCGCGCTCTCGGCCCTGGACCGCGCCCTGGAGATCGACGACGACGCCCCCGAGGCGCTGCAGGCCATGGCCATCGTCTATCAACGCCAGGGCGAGGACGCGCTCGCCGACGAGACCTTCCAGCAGGCCATCGACGCCGCCCCCGACCTGACCCGGGCACGCAACAACTATGCCGCCTTCCTGTATGATCAGGGGCGCATCCGCGAGGCCTGTCATCAGCTCGAGCAGGCCGCCGCCGATACCCAATATGCCAATCGCGCCCAGCTGTTCACCAACCTGGGCCAGTGTCAGCGGCGCCTCGGCGACATCGAGGCCGCGCGCCACAGCCTGCAGCGTGCCCAGAGCATCGACCCGCGTCGCGCGGACAGCTACCTGCGCCTGGCCCAGCTCGAAGTCGACCAGGGGCGCTACGCGGTCGCCGAGCAGCAGCTGCAGCGCTACCGGCGCCTGGCCGGCCCCACGCCCGCGGCGCGGCAGCTGTCCGAGGAGCTGTCACGCGCCCGGGGCGAACGCTCCACGGCCGCCGTCGAGGCGCCCTGACGCCGTTTTTTCATGAAGGATGCACGCATGAGCGACAACCCTTATTCGGAGCCCGACGCCGCCCCCCAGGCCTCGCCCGGCGAGCTGCTGCGCCGCCAGCGCGAAGCCCAGGCGCTGTCCCGCGACGAGGTCGCCGAGGCCCTGAATCTGCGGCCGGCGGTGATCGACGGCCTGGAACGCGACGACTACGAAGAGGTGCCGATCGCCACCTACCGTCGCGGCTACCTGCGCAGCTACGCCAACCTGCTGGGCATCGACCCGGCGCCGGTGCTGGCCGCCTACCGGGCCCACAGCGGCGGCGAGGAGCAGGAAAGCAAGGTGACCCCGGTCCACGTGGTCAACAAGCCGCCCTCGAAGCTCGGCGCCTGGCTGTTCCGCCTGGCTACCCTGCTGGTCATCGCCGGCATGGTCGGCCTGACCCTGATGTGGTGGCAGAGCCGCGGCGGCAGCGAGCCGCCCACTCCCGGCGACAACGCCCCGGTGGCGGTGGACAGCCTTGACGGCACCACCATCACCGAGGGCGGCGAGGCCCCGAGCGACGAGCGCACCGGCGACTGGACCCAGGAAGTCGCCGCCACCCGCGCTGAGGAAGCCGCGGCCGAGCCTGACGCCGACACCGACGCCGCCGACAGCACGGGCGAGCCGACCGAGGACGCGACCGCCGACGGCGACGAGACGACCATCGCCGATGCGGATACCGACGCCGCGGGCGACGACAGCGTCGCCGCCGACGAGGCCGACGACGGCAGCGACACCGACACAGAGACCGCCGCCGAGCCGGCTGCCGATCCCCGGATACTGGAGCTGACCTTCAACGAGCAGTCCTGGACCGAGATCTTCGACGCCACCGACGCACGCGTCTTCGTCGGCCTCCAGCAGCCCGGCACCACGGCCACCGTCGAGGGCGAGCCGCCCTTCCGCCTGACCGTGGGCAACGCCACCGGCGTCGAGCTGAGCTGGCGCGGCGAGCCCGTGGACCTGACCACGCGCACCGGCGCCAACAACGTCGCCCGTTTCACTCTGGGAGAATGAGTCCGACCATGCACGCTACATCGCCCATCACCCGTCGCCAGTCACGCCGCATCCATGTCGGCAAGGTGCCGGTCGGCGGCGGCGCCCCCATCTCCGTCCAGAGCATGACCAACACCGACACGCTCGACGTGGCGGCCACCGTGGCGCAGATCCGCCAGCTGGAGGCGGCAGGCGCCGACATCGTGCGCGTCTCGGTGCCGACCATGGACGCCGCCGAGGCCTTCGGCCGCATCAAGCGCGAGGTCGAGGTGCCGCTGGTCGCGGACATCCACTTCGACTACCGCATCGCCCTGCGCGTCGCCGAGCTCGGCGTCGACTGCCTGCGCATCAACCCCGGCAACATCGGCCGCGAGGACCGCGTCCAGGCCGTGGTCAGCGCCGCCCGCGACAACGGCATCCCGATCCGCATCGGCGTCAACGCCGGTTCGCTGGAGAAGGACCTGCAGAAGAAGTACGGCGAGCCGACCCCGGCCGCGCTGGTCGAGTCCGCGATGCGTCACATCGACCACCTCGAGCGCCTCGACTTCCCCGACTTCAAGGTCAGCGTCAAGGCCTCCGACGTGTTCATGGCCGTGGCCGCCTATCGCGACCTCGCCGGCCGCATCGAGCAGCCGCTGCACCTCGGCATCACCGAGGCCGGCGGGCTGCGTTCGGGCACCGTCAAGTCCTCCATCGGGCTCGGCATGCTGTTGATGGACGGCATCGGCGACACCATCCGCGTGTCGCTGGCGGCCGATCCGGTCGAGGAGATCAAGGTCGGTTTCGACATGCTCAAGAGCCTGCGCCTGCGGGCCAAGGGCATCAACTTCGTCGCCTGCCCGAGCTGCTCGCGCCAGAACTTCGACGTCATCGGCACCATGAACGAACTCGAGGAGCGCCTCGACGACGTGCTCACGCCGCTCGACGTCTCGGTCATCGGCTGCGTCGTCAACGGCCCGGGCGAGGCCAAGGAAAGCGACATCGGCCTGACCGGCGGCAGCCCCGCCAACCTCGTCTACATCGACGGCAAGCCCGCCAGCAAGCTGCGCAACGACCACCTGGTCGACGACCTCGAGCGGATGATCCGCGACAAGGTCCGCGAGAAAGAGCAAGCCGAGCAGGATGTCATCGCCCGGGACGCCTGAGGCGTGCCGACAAGGAGCCAGCATTGAGCAAGAAGATCCAGGCCATTCGTGGCATGAACGACCTGCTGCCGGAGCAGTCCCCGCTGTGGCAGTACTTCGAGGGCCAGGTGCGCACCCTCATGAGCCGCTACGGCTATGACGAGATCCGCACCCCCATCGTCGAGCAGACCGCGCTGTTCAAGCGCTCCATCGGCGAGGTCACCGACATCGTCGAGAAGGAGATGTACACCTTCGAGGACCGCAACGGCGACAGCCTGACGCTGCGTCCCGAGGGCACCGCGAGCTGCGTGCGCGCCGCCATGGAACACGGCCTGCTGCACAACCAGACCCAGCGGCTGTGGTACCAGGGCCCGATGTTCCGCCACGAGCGCCCGCAGAAGGGTCGCTACCGGCAGTTCCACCAGGTCGGCGTGGAGACCTTCGGCCTCGAGGGCCCGGACATCGACGCCGAGCTGATCCTGCTCTCGGCGCGGCTGTGGAAGCAGCTCGGCCTGTTCGAGCACGTCACCCTGGAGCTCAACTCCCTGGGCTCGCCGGAGGCGCGCGCCGCCTACCGCGACACCCTGGTGAGCTACTTCCAGCAGCACCTGGACGTGCTCGACGAGGACTCCCGCCGCCGGCTCGAGACCAACCCGCTGCGCATCCTCGACTCCAAGAACCCGGACATGGCCCCGATGCTGGCCGACGCGCCGCGGCTCATGGACCACCTGGACGCCGAGTCGAAGGAACACTTCGAGCGCCTGACCGCCATGCTCGACGCCGCCGGCATCGCCTACGTGGTCAACCCGCGGCTGGTACGCGGCCTGGACTACTACTCGCGCACCGTCTTCGAGTGGACCACCACCGCGCTGGGCAGCCAGGGCACGGTGTGTGCCGGCGGCCGCTACGACGGCCTCGTCGAGCAGCTCGGCGGCAAGGCCGTGCCGGCGGTCGGCTTCGCCATGGGCATCGAGCGCCTGATCCTGCTGCTCGACACCCTGGATCTCGTTCCCGACGAGGCCCGCGGCGACCTGGACGTCTACCTGCTGCCGATGAGCGAGGCCACCGAGTCGGCCGCCCTGCTGCTCGGCGAGCGCCTGCGCGAGGCGCGGCCCGAGCTCGGCGTGCAGCTGCACTGCGGCGGCGGCAGCTTCAAGAGCCGCATCAAGAAGGCCGACAAGAGCGGTGCCCGCCTGGCCCTGCTGCTGGGCGAGGACGAGCTGGCCGAGAACGCCGTGACGCTCAAGTTCCTGCGCGAGGACCGCGAACAGCAACGTCTCGACCAGGACGCCCTCGCCGATACCCTCGCCTCCCTGCTGGCAGGCGACGCCTGACGCTCTAGGACAGACAAGGAGACCGCCCGTGGCGGAGATGAGAACGGAAGAAGAGCAGGTCGAAGCGATCAAGCGCTGGTGGAAGGAAAACGGCACCTCGCTGATCGCCGGCGCGGCGATCGCCGCCGCCGGGGTCTTCGGCTGGAACGCCTGGCAGGACTACCAGACCGGGCAGGCCGAAGCGGCCTCGGCCACCTACCAGCAGGTGCTGACCCTGAGCGGCCAGGACAGCCTGGATGACGGCGCCCGCCAGCGCATCGACGAGCTGACGACGCGACTGGTCGAGGACCACGGCGACAGCCTCTACGCCGACCTGGCGCGCCTGATGGACGCCCGCGTGGCGGTAGACGCCGGCGACCTGGACGCCGCCGAAGGCACCCTGGCGGCGCTGATCGACGACGGTGACCGCCCCTACCTGCAGGGCGTGGCGCGGCTGCGCCTGGCGCGCCTGCAGCTGGCCGGCGACGACGCCGAGGCGGCCCTGGCGACCCTCGACGGCGACCTGCCGTCGCCGCTGGCCGCCCAGCGCGCCGACATCCGCGGCGACGCCCACCTCGCACTGGGCGACCGCGACGCCGCCCGCCAGGCCTGGCAGGAGGCCCTGAGCCTCTCCGAGGCCGGCGACCAGCCGCTCTACGGCGTGCAACTCAAACTGGACGATCTGGGCGTCGAGGAGACCTCATGAGCAAGACTGCACTCGCCATCGCCGCCACCGCCGCGCTGGGCCTGCTGACCGGCTGCGCCGGCCAGGTGGAGCCCGAGTATCCGCCCAAGGAACTGCGTGACACCGCGGGCACCACCAGCATCGAGACCCTGTGGGAAGAACAGGTCGGCGACGGCCTGGGACAAGGCGGCTATCCGCTGGCCCCGGCCCGGGACGGCGACCTGCTGTTCGCCGCCGACCACAGCGGCCTGGTCGAGGCCATCGACGCCGACAGCGGCGAGCCGCGCTGGCGCGTCGAGCTCGATGCCGCCGCCTCCAGCGGCCTCACCGCCGTGGCCGACCGGGTCTATCTCGGCACTCGCAACGGCGAAGTGCTGGCCCTGGACCAGGCCGACGGCGAGGTGTTGTGGCGCACCCGCGTCAACAGCGAGGTGCTGGCCGCGCCCCAGGCCAACCGCCAGCTGCTGGTGGTGCAGGCCGTGGACGGCAGCGTGACCGCCCTGGACCGCGCCAGCGGTGCCGAGCGCTGGGTCTACAGCGGCAACCGCCCCGCCCTGACCCTGCGCAGCACCGGCACGCCGCGGGTCATCGACCAGGTGACCTTCGCCGGCCAGGCCAACGGCCGGCTGGTCACCCTCGACAACCGCGCCGGCCAGCCGCTGTGGCAGCGCCGCATCGCCGTGCCCCAGGGCCGCAGCGAGATCGAGCGCCTGGTCGACCTGGCTGGCCAACCGCTGCTGACCCAGGACGGCCGGCTGTTCGTGACCAGCTACAACGGCCGCCTGGCGGCCCTGCAGGCCACTACCGGCGAGATCCTCTGGGCCCGCGACATCTCCAGCTATCGCAGCCCGGTCATGGTCGGCGACTTCCTGTTCGTGGTCGACGAGGCCAGTCACGTGATGGCCTTCAACGCCGGCAACGGCGAGACCCTGTGGGAACTCGATGACCTCGAGGGCCGCGAGCTGACCGACCCCGCCTTCGCCGACGGCCGCCTGGTGGTGGGCGACTTCGAGGGCTACCTTCACCTGATCGACGCCCGCGAGGGTGACCTGGTCGGCCGCACCGAGATCGACGACGCCATCAGCGTGGCCCCGCTCACCGACGGCAAGCGCATCTACGCCCTGGCCGACGACGGCAGCCTCGAGGCCCTGGAACTGCAACCATGACTCCCGTGATCGCTCTGGTCGGCCGCCCCAACGTGGGCAAGTCGACCCTCTTCAACCGCCTGACGCGCACCCGCGACGCCCTGGTGGCCGACTTCCCGGGCCTGACCCGGGATCGCAAGTACGGCAACGGCGCGCTCGGCGGCAAGGCCTACACGGTGATCGACACCGGCGGCATCAGCGGCGACGAGGAAGGCATCGACGCGGCCATGGCCGAGCAGTCGCTGCAGGCCATCGACGAGGCCGACATCGTGCTGTTCCTGGTCGACGGCCGCAGCGGCCTGAACGTGGCCGATGAAGCCATCGCCAACCACCTGCGCATCAACCAGAAGAAGACCTGGCTGGTGGTCAACAAGACCGACGGCCTGGAAGAGCACTCCGCCATGGCGGACTTCTGGCAGCTCGGCCTCGGCGACCCGCATCCGATCGCCGCCGCCCACGGTCGCAACGTCACCGCGCTGATCGACGAGGTGCTCACGCCCTTCCCCGAGCGCGACGCCGACATCCCGCTCGACACCGGCACCAAGGGCATCCGCATCGGCGTCATCGGCCGCCCCAACGTGGGCAAGTCGACGCTGGTCAACCGCCTGCTCGGCGAGGAGCGGGTGGTGGTCTTCGACGAGGCGGGGACCACCCGCGACGCCATCGAGATCCCCTTCGAGCGGCGCGGCGAGCCCTACGTGCTGGTCGACACCGCCGGCGTGCGCCGACGCAAGAACGTCAGCCAGACCGCCGAGAAGTTCTCGATCATCAAGACCCTCGAGGCGATCAAGGAATGCCATGTCGCCATCATGGTGCTCGACGCCCGCTCGGGGCTGGTGGAACAGGACCTGCACCTGCTCGACTATGTGCTGACCAGCGGCCGCGCCCTGGTGCTGGCGGTCAACAAGTGGGACGGCCTGGAGAGCGAGGCCAAGGACAAGATGCGTGCCCAGATCAAGCGCCGCCTGGGCTTCGCCGACTACGCCGACCTGCACTTCATCTCGGCGCTGCACGGCACCGCGGTGGGCGATCTCTACCCGTCCATCGAACGCGCCTTCGCCTCGGCCAACAGCCACTGGTCGACCAACCGCCTGACCAACATCCTGCACGACGCCGTGGAGCAGCATCCGGCGCCGATGATCCACGGCCGCCGCATCAAGCTGCGCATGGCCCACCAGGGCGGCAGCAACCCGCCGATCATCGTCGTGCACGGCAACCAGACCGAGTCGCTGTCCGAGGCCTACAAGCGCTACCTGACCAACACCTTCCGCAAGGTGCTCAAGGTGCGCGGCACGCCGATGCGCTTCGAGTTCCGCTCGGGCAAGAACCCCTACGATCACATGGCCGGCGCCAGCGACCGCGAGAAGGCCAAGAAGCGCGAGCTCGACCGCACCAAGGAATCGCGCCGCGGTCGTCGCTGACGTGTCGCCATCCGTCGACTCTCGACGCGCGGGCGAATCTCGCCGATAGTACTCGCGCCGATAGCGCAGACCGCCGGCCCTCGGGCCGGCGGTCTGCGTCTGTCACCCCGAGGCGGTCGCCGCCGGCACCCCTCCCGTCAGCGAGAGTCGCCATGTTCCTTCGTGCCCTGCGCCGCCGCGCGCGCTTCCTGATTCCCGGCTGTCTGGCCCTGCTGCTCGGCGGCTGCCTGACGCTGCCCCAGACCGGCCTGTTCGCCTTCCGCCTGGCCGTCACCTCGCTCGGCGTCGAGAACATCCGCATCGGCCCCTACGCCCTGGATGCCGGCCTCGACACCACCGACCTCAGCTCGCTGATCGCCTCCAGCCTCGGTACCGGCAGCCTGCCGGTACAGGCCACCATGGCGCTGGGCCTGGGCCTGCCCGCCGGGCTGCCCGCGGTGCAGATGGACGGCTTCGACTGGCACCTGGACGTGCCCGGGCTCGAGGCGGTCAACGGCCGCTATGAGCAGGACGTGGCGCTGACCCCGGGCGACGACGCCGACCTGCGCCTGCCGCTGGCCTTCGACCTGCTCCAGGCCGATCGCAGCCAGCTCTCGCCGCTGGTCGACCTGGCCCGGCAGATGGCCCGCACCGGCGACCTGCCCCAGGGCAGCGAGCTGGCGATCACGCCGGGCGATCTCAGCGGCCTGGGCATGACGCTGCCGTCGGGGCTGCTGACGCCGACCATCCGCCTGGCCGTGGGCGAGGACGGCACGCTGAGCCCGATCGGCGATCAGCCTTGGTGATCGGAACCCTGGTCGTAGAGACGCTGGCGACCGATCCACTGGCAGGCGAACTGCCAGGCCACCCGGCCGCTGCGTCCGCCGCGCAGGGTGGCGTAGCGCACCGCCTCGGCCCGCGCCTCGTCGCCCCAGTCGTCCGCGTCGCCGAGGCGCCGGGTCCAGTGCTCGCAGGCCTCGAGGTAGGCGCTCTGGGAGAACGGGTGGAAGGCCAGCCACAGCCCGAAGCGGTCGGACAGCGAGATCTTCTCCTCGACCGCATCGCCGTGGTGGAGCTCCTCGCCGACCAGGCGGGTGGCATCGTTGTCGGCCATCGACTCCGGCAGCAGGTGGCGGCGGTTGGAGGTGGCGTAGAGCAGCACGTTCTCGGGCGGGCCGGTCAGGGTGCCGTCGAGCACGCTCTTCAGCGCCTTGTAGGCATCGTCGTTCTGCTCGAAGGAGAGATCGTCGCAGTAGACCACGAAGCGGTGCGGCAGGTGACGCAGCTGGGCCACCAGCGCCGGCAGCGCGCCCAGGTCGTGGCGGTCGACCTGCACCAGGCGCAGCCCTTCGCCTCCCAGCCCGTTGAGCAGCGCCCGTACCAGCGACGACTTGCCGCTGCCCCGAGCGCCCCACAGCAGCGCGTGGTTGGCGGGATGACCGCGCAGGAAGGCGCGGGTATTGTCGACCAGCTGGCGCTTCTGGCGCTCGATGCCGAGCAGGTCGTCGAGGGCCAGGGCGTCGCGCGGCGGCACCGGCACCAGCCGCCCGCCCAGGGCATGGCGCTCCCACAGCGCGGCCACGTCACGCGTCCAGTCGACCGCCTCGGCGGCCGGCGGCAGCCAGGGCTCGACCCGGGCCAGCAGCGACAGCAGGCGCTGCGACAATTCCTCGTCCATGAACTTCCTCCATGCTTGCAGGTTTCGTGGTTGATCTTGCAGGTGTGGGGGGTATCTTGTGGCGAACGCTTATTCGCCGTCCAGTGGCTCTGCCACGGCCGGCCTCAGGAGGACTCCGATGCGCTGGATTCACTGTCTCGCCGTGGGCGCGCTCAGCGTCGCCCTGGCCGCCTGCACCACCTCGCCCACCGGACGCTCGCAGCTGACCCTGATGTCCGACGACCAGCTCGACCAGATGGGGGCCCAGGCGTTCTCCCAGTATCAGCAGGAACGCCCCATCGTCGGCGGCGCGCCGGATCGGCTCGCCCAGTGCGTGACCCGCGAGATCGTCGCCACCCTGCCCGCCGAACTGCAGCAGGAGAACTGGCAGGTGCGGGTCTTCGAGGACGACTCGGCCAACGCCTTCGCGCTGCCCGGCGGCTACGTGGGGGTGAACACCGGGTTGCTCGAGATCACCGAGAACCAGGAGCAGCTCGCCGCGGTCATCGGCCACGAGATCGGCCACGTGCTGGCCCAGCACGCCAACGAGCGCGCCTCGACCCAGAGCGCCACCAACCTCGGCCTCTCGGTGCTGTCCTCGGCCGCCGGCCTGGAAGGCGCCGGCGGCCAGCAGGTGATGGCGGCGCTGGGCATGGGCGCCCAGTACGGCATCCTACTGCCCTTCTCGCGCCGCCACGAGAGCGAGGCCGACACCATCGGCCTGCGGCTGATGGCCGACGCCGGCTTCGACCCGCGGGCCAGCGTCGCGCTGTGGCAGAACATGGCCAACGCCGGCGGTGGCCAGCCCCCGGAGTGGATGTCCACCCACCCCAGCCACGGCAGCCGCATCTCGGGCCTCGAGTCCGACATGAACGAGGCGCTGCAGCGCTATCGGCAGGCCGGGCGGGCGCCGAACTGCGGACAGCCCTGAGCCGGTAGAAAGCCCTGAGCGGATAGACAGCCCTGAGCGTGTAAAACGCCCTTATCGAGCCACATATAAAAACGCCCCGAGCCGGACGATGGCTCGGGGCGTTCTTGTTCGCGGCCTGGTGGCGTTACAGCGCCCGGCGCAGCGCCTCCAGCACCGGTTCCACGTCCGGGCGTACGCCGCGCCATAGAGAGAAGGACTCGGCCGCCTGGCCCACCAGCATGCCCAGGCCGTCAATGGTGGCCGCGTCTCGCTCGGCGGCCCAGCGCAGGAAGACCGTGGGCTCGGCGCCGTACATCATGTCATAGGCGGTGGCGCTGGGGGCGAACAGATCGTTCGGCAGCGGCGGCAGATCGCCGCCGAGGCTGGCGCTGGTGCCGTTGACCACCAGATCGAAGGGGCCTTCCACCGATTCGAAGCCACCGCCGCTCACCCGGCCCAGGTCCGCGAAGTCCGCGGCCAGGCCGTCGGCCTTGCCGCCGGTGCGGTTGGCGATATGCAGGCTCGCCGGGGCTTCCGCCAGCAGCGGTTCCAGCACGCCGCGCACCGCGCCGCCGGCGCCGAGCACCAGAATCCGCGCCCCGGAAAGCGTCACACAGCGGCGCTTGAGGTCGCCGACCAGGCCGGCGCCGTCGGTGGTGTCGCCCCGGGTGTGGCCGTCGGCCTCGAGGATCAGGGTGTTCACCGACCCGGCGCGCTCGGCCCGGGGAGTGAGCGCATCACACAGCCGGTAGGCCGTTTCCTTGAACGGCACGGTGACGTTGGCGCCGCGCCCGCCCGCCTCGACGAAGGCCCGCCAGGCGCCGGCGAAGTCGTCCAGCGGCGCCTCGATGGCGGTGTATTCGAGCGTCTCGCCGGTCTGCTCGGCGAAGGCGGCGTGGATGGCCGGAGACTTCGAATGGCCGATCGGGTGGCCGAAGACACAGTAGCGATCCGTCATGCCGGGTTCTCCTTGTCCTGCTCGCCCAGCCAGTCCCGGGGCGCCAGGTAGTTGTCGTAGAGGTCCGCTTCGGGGCTGCCGGCTTCCGGCGTCCAGGCATATTCCCAGCGCGCCAGCGGCGGCATCGACATCAGGATCGATTCGGTGCGCCCGCCGCTCTGCAGGCCGAACAGGGTCCCGCGGTCCCACACCAGGTTGAACTCCACGTAGCGGCCGCGGCGATAGAGCTGGAAGTCGCGCTCGCGCTCGCCATAGGCGGTCTCGCGGCGGCGCCGCACGATCGGCAGGTAGGCGTCGAGGAAACTGTCGCCGACCGCGCGCTGGAAGGCGAAGCAGTCGTCGAAGCCGCCCTCGTTGAGGTCGTCGAAGAACAGCCCGCCGACGCCGCGGGTCTCGTCGCGATGCTTCAAGTAGAAGTAGTCGTCGCACCAGGCCTTGAAGCGCGGGTAGACGTCGTCGCCGAAGGGCGCGCAGGCGTCGCGGGCCACCCGGTGCCAGTGGCGCACGTCCTCGAGCACCGGGTAGAAGGGCGTCAGGTCGTAGCCGCCGCCGAACCACCATACCGGGTCCTCGCCTTCCTTCTCGGCGATCAGGAAGCGCACGTTGCCGTGGCTGGTGGGCACGTGGGGATTGGTCGGATGCAGCACCCAGGACACGCCCACCGCGTGAAAGCCGCGGCCGGCGAGCTCGGGCCGGGCGGCGGTGGCCGAGGGCGGCAGGGTCGCGCCATGCACGTGGGAAAAGTTGACGCCGCCCTTCTCGAACACGGCGCCGTCTTCGATCACCCGCGAGCGGCCGCCGCCGCCCTCGGCGCGCTCCCAGGCGTCCTCGCGGAAGGTCGCCTGGCCGTCCTCGGCGGCCAGCGCCTCGCACAGCCGGTCCTGGAGGTCGAGCAGATAGGTCTTCACGGGGTCGAGATGGGCGTAGGCCACGGGGCCTCCTTGATCGGCAGTGAAGCGGGGAGTCAGTCGCGCAGCACGCGGCCGGTGACCAGGTCGCGGATGGTGCTGGGGCGGTCGTGGCCGCCCAGTGGGCCGTCGAGCACGGCATCGAGCTCGTCATCTTGCCCGTCACCGAAGATCGCACGGATCTCGTCGGCGCTCATCGCCGAGGGCTCGCCGGCGCGGTTGGCCGAGGTCGAGACGATGGGGCCGCCGAAGGCGCGGCACAGGGCGGCGACCAGCGGGTGGTCGCTGACCCGCAGCGCCACCCGGTCGTGCTCGCCACGCACCAGCGGCAGCGACCGGCCGTTGTCCGGCACCAGCCAGGTGGTCGGCGTGTCGCGGGGCTCGGCCAGGGCCTGCCGGCGGGCGTCGTCGAGCCCTTCCAGCCAGGGCGCCAGCTGCTCGAGGTCGGCGGCCACCAGGATCACGCCCTTGGCCGGGTCTCGGCGCTTGAGCGCGAGCAGCCGGGTCAGGGCGGTGGCGTCGTCAGGGTCGCAGCCAAGGCCCCAGACGGCCTCGGTGGGATAGGCGATCACGCCGCCGGCGCGCAGGGCGGCCACGGCGTCGGCGAGGGAAGGATCCAGGGTCATGTGGGGATTCCGGCGATGTCCGACATGGGCCGGGATTCTACCACGCTCCCCCGGGGGCCGGCAGGCGCACCCAGCCGCCGGCGGCGGGGCCGGCGCGTCCCTCCAGCTCGAGGGCCAGCAACCGGCGCTGGCAGTCGGCCACCGACAGCCCGGTGAGGTTCACCAGGGCATCGACCGGGGTCGGGGTGTCGCTGAGCCAGGCCAGCAGCGGGTCGTCGTTGCCCGTGGAGGCCGCCGGCGCAGCGTCCGCCTCGGGACGCGCGGGCGTTGCCTCCACCGGCGCGGCCCAGGCGGGCAGCTCGGCGAGGATGTCGTCGACGTTGCGCACCAGCACCGCGCCGTCGCGCAGCAGCCCCAGGCAGCCGCGCGCCTGGGGATTGTGGATCGAGCCCGGCACGGCGAACAGCTCGCGGCCCTGCTCGCCGGCCAGCCGGGCGCTGACCAGCGAGCCGCTGCGCTCGGCGGCTTCCACCACCAGCACGCCGCGAGACAGCCCGGTGACGATGCGATTGCGGCGCGGGAAGAAGGCGGGATGAGGCTTGGTGCCGGGCGGATGTTCGGACAGCAGCAGGCCGCCCGGCTCGCGCAGCCGCTCGTGCAGGGCGCGATGGCGGGCCGGGTAGATCACATCCACCCCGCCACCGAGCACCGCCACGCTGCGTCCACCGGCATCCAGCGCCGCCTGCTGGGCGGCGCCGTCGATGCCCAGCGCCATGCCGCTGACCACGCCCCAGCCGCGCTCGGCCAGCGCCCGGGCGAAGCCGCCGGCGTTGGCGAGTCCCTCACGAGTCGGCTTGCGAGTGCCGACCATGGCCAGCCGCGGCGGCGCCAGCGCGCCGAGATCGCCCCAGGCCCACAGCACCGGCGGCGGATCGGCGATCTGGGCCAGCGGCGCCGGCCAGGCGGGATGATCGGGATGCAGCAGCACGCGATCGGGCGCCTCGGCGAGCCAGGCCTCGTCGGCATCGAGCGAGGCCGTCAGCGGGCTCCTGGCGGGATGGTCGAGCCACAGCCGCAGGGCGGTCGCCGCCTCGCGCGGCATCACCGCCAGCCAGCCCTCGGGCCAGGCCGGGGCCCGGGCGGCGAGTTCGGCCAGCCCCGCGGGTCCGAGCCCGGGCAGGCGCGACAGCAGCCACCACTCCCTGGCCGTCGGCATGATCGCGGCCTAGCGCTGCGCGGTGTCCAGGCCTGCGCCCGGCGTATGCAGGCGATCGCCCACCGCCAGGGTGCGCGAGGCCTGCATCACCAGGCCGTAGCTCATCTTCTCGTAGGGCCGCACGACCATCACCAGGCCGGCGTCTTCGCCGGGCAGGCGCAGCATCTCGCCGGTGCGCGGGTCGTTGACCAGCTCACCGCGCTGCTCCACCGTCAGCACATGGCCGGGCGCCAGGCCGTCGCGGGTACCGCGGTCCAGGGCGACCATCTGCAGCCGCCCGATGAAGCGCACGCCGCCGGGCACCGACAGGATGCGGCCGTCGACCCGGCGCTCCGGCGCCCGCGGCTGGAACTCGGTGACCAGACCACGGTCTTCCAGCGGCAGGATGATGTCGTCGTTGCGGATCTCCTGGCGGGTCCTGGTGGCCTCGAGCACCGCGATGTCGTCTTCCTGGCGCAGCTGGCGGGCCTCGCCCACACTCTCGAGCTCGAGGCCCAGTACCTCGCCGGTAGCCTCGTCGAGATAGCGCTTGCCGGGGCGATAGATGCCGACGCGACCGCCGGCCGGCACCTCGCCGCGGGCATAGAAGCGATCGCCGGCACCGCTGATCAGCCGCCGATCGTCGCCGCCCACCACGTAGGCCAGCTCGGCGAGCGTCTCGGGGTCGGTGATGACCCGGTGATCACGGGTGAACAGGCGCACCGACTCCAGCGGAATCGGGTCGATGGCCTCGCGCCGCGGCACGGTGCGCACCTCGGGCGACAGGCGCACCACGCCCCGGCCGCGCTCCAGCCCCAGGCAGGCCCGGCCGCCGCAGTCATAGAGGGTGACGATGTCGCCGGGGTAGATCAGGTGCGGGTTCTCGATCTGGGGATTGACCTGCCACACCTCGGGCCACTGCCAGGGGTGCTGCAGGAAGCGCCCGGAGATGTCCCACAGGGTATCGCCCCGCACCACGGTATAGCGATCCGGCGCGTCGCCCCGCAGCCCGTCATTCCAGGACAGCCCCTGCGCCTGGACGACACCGGCCGCCATCGCCCCCAGCGCCAGCGTCCCCAGCCAGCGCCTCACGAGCCCGCTGCGTCCGATCTGCTTCATTCCCTTGCTCCCCGGCCGATGATCGCGGCGGCACCGGGAACCTCGCCATCGTGGTATAGTCTGATGCTATCGATACGATGCGCGAGGCGCGGTTTCCCGGCTCGCCGCAGGCTTCTAGAATAGTCGTATTTCCCGAATGACAGCACAACGGTGACACCAACGCCATGGCCAAACTCCCCATTCTCGAATTCCCCGACGAGCGGCTCCGCACCAAGGCGGCCCCGGTCGAGACGGTCGACGACGAGGTGCGCCAGCTGGTCGACGACATGCTCGAGACCATGTACGCCGCACCCGGCATCGGCCTGGCGGCCACCCAGGTGGACGTGCATCGCCGGGTCATCGTGATCGACGTCAGCGAGGACCAGAGCACGCCGCTGGTGCTGATCAACCCCGAGTACACCCCGATCGGCGAGGAGCGCGAGCCGATGCAGGAGGGCTGCCTGTCGGTGCCCGAGTACTACGCCGAGGTGCCGCGGGCGCTGAAGGTCCGGCTCGAGGCGCTGGATCGCGACGGCCAGCCCTACGAGCTCGAGGCCGACGGCCTGCTGGCCCACTGCATACAGCACGAGTACGACCACCTCGAGGGCGTGCTGTTCGTCGACTATCTCTCGCCGCTCAAGCGCGACCGGGTGATGAAGAAGATGCAGAAGCGCCACCGGCTGACCCAGCCGGCCTGAGCCGCCTCGACGCCCTTCGCGACATGAAGGCCGGTGCCCGGATGGGCGCCGGCCTTCGTCGTTTGGGCCCGGCTCCGTTATCATGGGCGGCATTCATTCCGGCAAGGCCCCGAACCCATGTCCCGACCCCTGCGCGTCATCTTCGCCGGCACGCCCGACTTCGCCGCCGAGAGCCTGGCGGCGTTGCTGGCGAGCTCCCATCGCGTCGTCGCCGTCTACACCCAGCCCGACCGCCCCGCCGGCCGCGGCCGCAAGCTCACCCCGAGCCCGGTCAAGGCGCTGGCCCTGGCACATGAGCTGCCAGTCTACCAGCCGGCGTCGCTGAAGACGCCCGAGGCCCAGGCGGAACTGGCCGCCCTCGAAGCCGACATCATGGTGGTGGTGGCCTACGGCCTGATCCTGCCCAAGGCGGTGCTCGACACGCCGCGCCTCGGCTGCATCAACGTCCACGCCTCGCTGCTGCCGCGCTGGCGCGGGGCCGCGCCCATCCAGCGCGCCATCGAGGCCGGCGACGCCGAGAGCGGCGTGACCATCATGCAGATGGACGAAGGGCTCGACACCGGCGCCATGCTGCGTATCGCCCGCACCCCGATCACCGCCGCCACCACCGGCGGCGCCCTGCACGATGCCCTGGCCGCCCAGGGCGGCCGGGCCATGGTCGAGACGCTGGACGCGCTGGCCGGCGACGGCCTCGCGGCCACGCCCCAGCCCGAGGACGGCGTCACCTATGCCGCCAAGCTGTCCAAGGCCGAGGCCGAGCTGGACTTCCGCGAGAACGCCGAGGCCCTGGCCGCGCGCATCCACGCCTTCAATCCCTGGCCGGTGGCCTGGTGCGCGATGGGCGACGATCGCCTGCGCCTGCTGATGGCCGAGGCCGACGCTCAAGCCACACCCGGCGGCGAAAGCGCCGCGCCCGGCACCCTGCTGCCCCAAGCGGACGACGCCCTGCGCATCGCCTGCGGCGAGCGCGGCGATCAGGTCCTTCGCGTCACCCGGGCCCAGCTGCCCGGCGGCAAGCCCCTCGACGTGCGCGAGCTGCTCAAGGCTCGCGCGGATCGATTCGCGCCCGGCAGTCGCCTGGGCCGGCCGAACCAGGAGACCACCGCATGAACCAGCCGCGCCATTCCTCCCGCTCGCCCGACACCGGCCAGGCGGTGCGCGCCGCCGCCGCCCGTGCCCTGGTGCCGGTGATCTCCGGCCGCGGCTCGCTCAGCAATCTCGACGACCATCAGGTCGTCTCCCGGGACCGCAGCCTGTTCAAGGAGCTGTGCTTCGGCAGCTGCCGCACCCTGTGCCGCCTCGAGGCACTCGCCGGCAAGCTGCTGGACAAGCCGTTCAAGCCCCGCGACGCCGACGTTCAGGCGCTGCTGCTGGTGGGCATCTACCAGCTGCTCTACATGCGCATCCCGCCTCACGCCGCGGTGGGCGAGACCGCCGGCGCCGCGCGGCTGATCAACAAGCCCTGGGCCACCCGGGTGCTCAACGGCTGCCTGCGCCGCCTGCAGCGCGAGGCCGGCCCGCTCCAGGCCGAGGTCGATCGCGATCCGGCGGTGGCGCTGCTGCATCCCAAGTGGTGGCTCAAGGCCTTCCGCCAGGCCTGGCCGGACGACTGGCGGGCGATCTGCGAGGCCAACAACCTGCCGGGCCCGATGACGCTGCGCGTCAATCGCCGCCACGGCGACCGCGAGAGCTACCTCGCGCGGCTCGATACCCCGGACATCGGCGCCCGCCTGTGCCTGCACTCCCCCGAGGGCCTGACCCTCGACGAGCCCTGCGACGTCGGCCAGCTGCCCGGCTTCCAGGAAGGGCTGGTCAGCGTGCAGGACGAGGCGGCCCAGCTGGCCGCCGAGCTGCTCGGCCCGACGCTCGCCCCGCGCCCCGGCGCCCGGGTGCTGGACGCCTGCTGCGCGCCGGGCGGCAAGACCGCCCATCTGCTCGAGCTGTTCGACGTCGACCTGCAGGCCATCGACAGCGACGACACCCGCCTGGCACGGGTGGAAGACACCCTGTCGCGGCTCGGCCTGGAGGCCGACCTGGCCCACGGCGACGCCACCCGGCGCGACTGGTGGGACGGCACGCCCTTCGACGCCGTGCTGCTCGACGCGCCCTGTTCCGGCAGCGGCGTGATCCGCCGCCACCCGGACATCAAGCGCCTGCGCCGCCCCTCGGACATCGCCAAGCTGGCCGAACTGCAGGCCCGGCTGCTCGACAACCTGTGGCCGCTGCTGGCCCCGGGCGGCACCCTGCTCTACGCCACCTGCTCGGTGCTGCCGGAGGAGAACGCCGACCAGGTCGCCGCCTTCCTGGCGCGCACCCCGGACGCCGAGGTCACCACGCCGGAAGGCGTGGCCTGGGGCCGTCCCGCCGGGGCCGGCCGCCAGCTGCTGCCAAGCGCCGACAGCCATGACGGCTTCTTCTATGCCAGACTGAGGAAGCGGGCCGACTGAGCGGCCCGAGGATGCCGGCACGGGCCTCCCGCGCCGGCATCCGTGCCATTTCCCCGCTGCCAGAGGACGACACCATGAACCACACCTACAAGCACATCGAGCTGACCGGCAGCTCCGAGACCAGCATCGAGGACGCCATCCAGGGCGCGCTGACCAAGGCCTCGGAGAGCCTGCACGGCATGCGCTGGTTCGAGGTCATCGACACCCGCGGCCACATCGAGCACGGCCGGGTGGCCCACTGGCAGGTCACGATCAAGGTCGGCTTCACCCTGGACTGAGCGCGATTCCGCCCTGTTCATCCACCCACGGCTGGTTTAGGCTTGCCGCCCATCCAGAGACGGCGCTCGCGCGGCGCCGTCCGTCTTGCTGCGGACTGTGACACGCGATGAAGATCATCATCCTCGGCGCCGGCCAGGTCGGCGGAACCCTGGCCGAACACCTGGCGCACGAAGAGAACGAGATCACGGTGGTGGACACCGATGCCAAGAAGCTCCGCGAGCTTCATACCCGGCTCGATATCCGCACCGTGACCGGCGCCGGCTCCTATCCGATGGTGCTGCGCCAGGCGGGCTGCGAAGACGCCGACATGCTGATCGCGGTGACCAACTCCGACGAGGTGAACATGATCGCCTGTCAGGTCGCCTACACGCTGTTCCGCACGCCGACCAAGATCGCCCGCGTCCGCGCCACCGCCTACCTGACCCGCAAGGGCCTGTTCGCCCACGAGGCGGTGCCCATCGACGTGCTGATCAGCCCCGAGCAGGTGGTCACCGACCATATCCGCCGGTTGATCGAGCACCCCGGCGCCCTGCAGGTGCTGGAATTCGCCGGGGGCCAGGTCCAGCTGGTGGCGGTGAAGGCCTTCTACGGCGGCCCGCTGGTCGGCCAGGAGCTCGGCTTCCTGCGCCGCCACATGCCCAGCGTGGACACCCGGGTGGCGGCCATCTATCGCCGCAACCGGCCGATCATCCCCCGCGGCGACACCGTCATCGAGGCCGACGACGAGGTGTTCTTCATCGCCGACCGCCGCGACATCCGCGCGGTGATGAGCGAGCTGCGTCGCCTCGAGCGCGACTTCCGCCGGGTGATCATCGCCGGCGGCGGCAACATCGGCGAGCGCCTCGCCGAGCACCTCGAGCACAGCCACCAGGTGAAGATCGTCGAGCACAGCCTCGAGCGCTGCACCCAGCTCTCCGAGCGCCTCGACCGCACCGTGGTGCTCCACGGCAGCGCCACCAGCAAGCGCCTGCTGGAGGAAGAGAACATCGAGGACTGCGATATCTTCTGCGCGCTGACCAACGACGACGAGGTCAACATCATGTCGTCGATGCTGGCCAAGCGCATGGGCGCCAAGAAGGTCCTCACCCTGATCAACAACGCCGCCTACGTCGACCTGGTCCAGGGCGGCGAGATCGACATTGCCATCTCGCCGCAGCAGGCCACCATCGGCAGCCTGCTGACCCACGTGCGTCGCGGCGACATCGTCAACGTGCACTCGCTGCGCCGCGGCGCCGCCGAGGCCATCGAGGCCATCGCCCACGGCGACCAGCAGTCGTCCAAGGTGGTCGGCCGTGCCATTGGCGAGATCGACCTCCCCCGGGGCACCACCATCGGTGCCGTGGTGCGCGGCAAGGACGTGCTGATCGCCCACGACGACGTGGTCATCCAGTCCGGGGATCACATCATTCTGTTCGTCATCGACAAGCGCCGCATCCGCGACGTGGAGCGGCTGTTCCAGGTCGGCCTGACCTTCTTCTGATGCCGAGCGCCGCCGGCCTTCACGCGAGGGAATCCGCATGACACACCTGCCACCGTTCGATGACGCCGTTCGCCGCCCGCGGGTCCACGCCGCGGAGACGCGCCCGTGAGCCTGCTGGTGAAGCGGGCGGCCATCCAGCGCACCCGCCACTGGGCACCGGTGTTCAAGGTGCTGGCCCTGCTGTGGCTGGTGCTGGCGGCCTTCATGCTGGTGCCCTGGCTGGTGCTGCTGCTGGAGGGCGACGTGGACGCCACGGCGTTCGGCCTGTCGATCCTGATCATGCTCGGCGCCTCGGCCACGGTGCTGCTCTCGACCCTGCGCGTGGAGGTCAGCTTCAAGCCCTGGCAGATGTTCGTGCTGACCTCGCTGAGCTGGGTGTCGATCAGCGGCTTCGCCAGCCTGCCGCTGGTGCTGGGCGCCACCCAGCTGTCGTTCTCCAACGCGGTGTTCGAGTCGGTCTCGGGGATCACCACCACCGGCTCCACCGTGCTGAGCGACATCGACGACCTCTCCGACGGCCTCAAACTGTGGCGAGGCCTGATGCAGTGGCTGGGCGGGGTCGGCATCATCGTGATGGGCATCGCCATCCTGCCGTTCCTCAAGGTCGGCGGCATGCGGCTGTTCCATACCGAGTCGTCGGACTGGTCCGACAAGGTGATGCCCCGCACCGGTGGCATCGCCAAGGCCACCCTGGTGATCTACTGCGGCATGACCCTGGCCGCGGTGGCAAGCTACTGGCTCGGCGGCATGCTGCCACTGGACGCCATCGTCCACGCCATGACCTCCGTGGCCACCGGGGGCTTCGCCAACTCGGATGCCTCCTTCGGCGCCTACGCCGACCGGCCCCACCTGATGTGGATGGGCAGCCTGTTCATGCTCGGTGGCGCCCTGCCCTTCGTGATCTACATCCGGGTGCTGCGCGGCGCCCGCATGGCACTGTGGCAGGACCAGCAGGTACGCGGCCTGCTGGGCCTGCTGGCGCTGGTCATCCTGCTGCTCACCGCCTGGCGCATCTGGCAGGGCCGTGACGCCTTCGAGGCCCTCACCCAGGTGACCTTCAACGTCGTCTCGGTGGTCACCACCACCGGCTATGCCGGCGACGACTACACCGCCTGGGGCAGCCTGGCGGCGGTGGCCTTCTTCTACCTGAGCTTCATCGGCGGCTGCAGCGGTTCCACCAGCGGCGGCATGAAGGTGTTCCGCTTCCAGGTCGCGTCCATCCTGCTGCGCAACCAGCTTCGCTTCCTGGTGCACGCCAACGGCGTCTTCTCGGCCCGCTACAACGGCCACCCGCTGACCGACGACGTGACCCGCGGCGTCATCGCCTTCTCGTTCTTCTTCTTCCTGACCATCGCCGGGCTGGCGCTGGGGCTGTCGCTGCTGGGCCTGGACCTGGTCACCGCCCTGTCCGGCGCGGTCACCGCGGTCGCCAACGTCGGCCCCGGCCTCGGCGAGATCATCGGCCCGGCGGGCAACTTCGGCCCCCTGCCCGACGCCGCCAAGTGGCTGTTGTGCGTCGGCATGCTGATGGGCCGGCTGGAGATCCTCACGGTGCTGGTGCTGTTCACGCCGATGTTCTGGCGCAAGTAGGGAAACGCGGATTCATGGCGGCGCTCGACATCCATCAGCGCTTCCCCCCGACCTTCCATCGGACGCGGTACAGCGACAAGTCGCAAAGCCGGTGCAAGCGCCCGCGGCGGGTTTGGCCCGCCGGCGGGCTTCGTGGATAATCGAGCCTTCATCCTTCAGACCCGAGCGTCCATGACCGACTCCCAGGACACCGCGACCGTCGATCGCGAGCAGGCCGCCGGCGGCGGCCCGCGCCGCACCCTCAAGGTGGGCGAGACCCGCTACACCCTGCTGGGCACCGCCCACGTCTCCGCCGAGAGCGCCACCGAGGTGCGCGAGCTGATCGACTCCGGCGAGTTCGACGCGGTGGCCATCGAGCTGTGCGACTCGCGTCACCAGAACCTGGCCAATCCCGATGCCCTGGGCGAGCAGGACCTGTTCCAGATCTTCCGCCAGGGCAAGGCCGGGATGGTGGCCGCCAGTCTGGCGCTGGGCGCCTTCCAGCAGCGCGTCGCCGAGCAATCCGGCATCGAGCCCGGCGCCGAGATGCGCGCCGCCCTGGAGGCCAGCCAGGCCCGTAACCTCCCGCTGCTGCTGATCGACCGCGACGTCGGCGTGACCCTGAAGCGCATCTATCACAACGTGCCCTGGTGGCAGCGTTTCTCGCTGTTCTCGGGGCTGCTCGGCGGCGTGCTGTCGCGTCAGGACGTCTCCGCGGCCGACATCGAACGGCTCAAGGAAGGCGACGTGCTGGAGTCCACTTTCAGCGAGTTCGCCAGCGAGTCCGAGACCCTCTACACGCCGCTGATCAGCGAGCGCGACCGCTACATGGTGCTGCGCCTGGCCGAACAGTGTCCGCCGGGGCGCTACCGCCACGTGCTGGTGGTGATCGGTGCCGGCCACCTCAAGGGCATGGCCGAGCACCTGGAGCAGCCGCTGCCCGAGGCGCCGACGCCGGAGCGCGAGACACTGGAGGCCACGCCGCCGCCCACTAAGGTGTGGAAGGCGCTGCCCTGGCTGATCACCGCCCTGGTGCTGACCGGCTTCGCCATCGGCTTCTCGCGCAACACCGAGCTCGGCTGGCAGCTGGTGGCCGAGTGGTTCCTGATCAACGGCGTGCTCTCGGGCGCCGCCACCCTGGTGGCGCTGGCCCACCCGCTGACGGTGATCGCCACCGTGTTCGCCGCCCCGCTGACCTCGCTCAATCCCACCATCGGTGCCGGCTTCGTGGCCGCCGGGGTCGAGCTGGCCATGCGCAAGCCCAAGGTGCGCGACTTCGCCACCCTGCGCCACGACGTCACCGAGGTGAAGGGCTGGTGGCGCAACCGGGTCTCGCGCACCCTGCTGGTGTTCCTGACCGCGACCCTGGGTTCCGCCGCCGGGACCTGGATCGCCGGCTTCCGCATCGCCGGCGCCCTGTTCGGCGGCTGACGCCGCTGCCACGCCGGCAACGACAAGGGCCCCGGACATCGCTGTCCGGGGCCCTTTTCCTGCCCGATCGCCGCGGCCGGCGAGGTGCGGTCGGCGAGGCGCGGCTCAGCGAGACTGAAGCGCCGACGCCGCCTCGCTCTCGGCCGGGCGACGCTTCCAGGCGCCGGCCAGCAGCGAGCCGGAAACGTTGTGCCACACCGAGAACAACGCACCCGGCAGCGCCGCGGTGGCGCTGAAGAACTGGTTGGCCAGGGCCACGGCAAGCCCGGAGTTCTGCAGCCCCACCTCGAAGGCGATGGTGCGCGCGGTGCGCTCGTCGAAGCGCAGCGCCCGGGCCAGGCCGTAGCCGCCGGCCAGGCCGATGGCGTTATGGGCGATCACCGCCAGCGCCACGACCGGCCCCAGGGTCGCCAGCCGCCCGGCGTTGAGCGCCACCACGATGGCGATGATCACCACGATGGCCAGCATCGCCAGGCTCGCCAGCGCCGGCTCGACCCGGGCGATGCGCTCGCCCAGCCAGTGATTGACGATCACCCCGATCAGGATCGGTGCCACCACCAGCTGGGCGATGCTGGTCAGCATGCCCGCCACCGGCACGTCGACGCTCTCGCCGACCAGCAGCAGGGTCAACAGCGGCGTGGCCACCACCGAGAGCAGGGTCGAAACCATGGTCATCGACACCGACAGCGCCACCCGGCCGCCGGCCAGCCAGGTCATGACGTTGGAGGAGGTGCCACCGGCGGTGGCGCCGACCAGCACCATGCCGATGGTCAGGGCGTCGGAGAGTCCCAGCAGGCGCGAGATCGCCAGCGCCGCCAGCGGCATGATCAGAAACTGCAGCGCCACGCCCACGGCGATCGGCGCCGGCGACTTCACCACACGGGCGAAGTCGGCCTTGGACAGCGTCAGGCCCATGGCGAACATGATGACCACCAGCAGCGTCTTGATGCTGCCGGCCAGGCCGGTGAAGAGCTGCGGCTGGAAGGCGGCCACCACGGCCAGCAGCACCGCCCAGACGGGGAAGAGACGATTGAAGCGCTCGAAGAAATGCATGACGTGTCCTTGCGATGGAAAGGTGGGAGCTTTTTTATGAATGATCTCGGGCGCGGCCGCCCGCGCCCCTATGGTCGTCGGTCGGCGTAAGCCGGGCAATGCCCCTCGAGGCGGAAAAACGTGGCCGATCACCGGGCCGCCGTGATACGTTCGAGATCAATAATTAGCAACAAAACATTGATGCCATGACTTCATCCAATGCCCGAGAGCGCTTCGGTATCCGGCTCTCCACCGTCTCGCGCCGCTGGCGGCGTGCCCTCGATCATCACATGGCGCTGGTCGGCCACACCGATACCAGCTGGGCGCCACTGGTCCATCTCGGTGCTGGCGGCGACGGCCTCAGCCAGAAGGCACTGGCCAAGCGCGTCGGCATGGAAGGCTCCAGCCTGGTACGCCACCTGGACCGCCTGGAGGCCAAGGGCCAGGTCCAGCGCGTCAACGACGAGCAGGATCGCCGCACCAAGCGCGTCTTCCTGACCCCGGCGGGGCGCGACGCCGTGGACGCCCTCCAGGAGGAACTGCTCGGCGTCGAGCGCGACCTGCTCAACGACCTGAGTGATGCCCAGCTCGAGGCGCTGCTCGAGGCGCTCGATCTGATCGACCGGCGCCTGCAGAAGGAACCCGGCGCCCTGGAAGAGCCCCCCGCTCCCGCCTGATCGCTACGTCTCGCCTTCCCGGGCCGCCCGTAGCCGCTGCATGGCCGGCGTCGGCGTCTCGATCTTGCCGTGGCGCCGGCTGGCGGCATAGCTGTCATTGAACACGTCGAAGTAGTCGTCGAGCCGCTCCGCGGCCTCGGTGTCGCCGGCCTGGCGCATCAGCTCCGCGGCCACCTCGGCGGTGCACAGGTGGGCAGCCGAGGCCGGCTTGCGCAGTCGGTAACGGGTCAGCCGCTCGGTGGCGAGCGGCAGCACCGGCAGCTCGGCCAGATAGGGGCTCTTGCGGAAGATACGCCGCGCCTGGCGCCAGGTGCCATCGAGGATGACGAACACCGGAATCCGCCCATCGTCCTGGCGCGCCGCCACCGTTTCCATGCCGACCACCCGGTGGGCGTAATCCGCCTGGTCGTCGGGGAAGATCACGAAGGGCGCATAGCGCTCGTCCTCGAGCATCGCCAGCAGCCGTTCGTCCGGCTCGGTGCGATACCAGGTGAAGACCTCGGTGGTGGGCAGGACGTCGCGGATCAGCCGTCCGGTGTTGGTGGGCTTGTAGTGCTCCAGCGGATGGGTGATCAGCCACACCCGGGCGCGGCTGTCCGCCGTCACCTTGTAGGGGCACAGGCAGTTCAACGCCGGCAGGTTGCAGGTCTCGCAGCGGCGTACGAAGCTGCCGCGGGCCTTGAACTCGCGCCGCGGCGGCCGCGGGTGTCCGGTGGCGGGGTCCACGTCGCCGTGGTCGGGGGTCGGGGTGTCGTCCTGCATGAGTCGTCTAGCCGGAGGTGAGAGGGCGATAAGGGAGCCGCATTCTAGCACGCCCCGCCGCCGCCTCCGGCCGCGCGACGCCTCAGTCGAGCCGCCCCTCCGGCATCGAAAGCGCTCTCGTCTCGCGCCAGTGGCGCACCAGCGCCGGCACGCCCTCGCCGGCGGGCCGGGCGATCTTCGCCACCCCGGCCGGCGCCAGGGCCTCCGCCTCGGGGTCGACCAGCGCGCAGGGCGCGCCGAACGGTGCCTGGTCGAGCAGCATGGCGGCCGGCATCACGGCCAGCGAGGTGCCTACCACCAGCAGCAGGTCGGCCTCGGCAACGATGTCGCAGGCCTCGGGATAGGCCGGCACGGCCTCGCCGAACCACACCACGTCGGGGCGCAGCTGGGCGCCCTTGTCGCAGAGGTCGCCGAGGCGAATGCCGCCCCGGGACAGCGGATAGCGCAGCTTCGCGTCGACGCTGGAGCGCGCCATCAGGATCTCGCCGTGCAGGTGCAGCACGCTGCGCGAGCCGGCCCGCTCGTGCAGGTCGTCGATGTTCTGGGTCACCACGCTGACCCGGAAGCCGTCCGCCTCGAGTTCGGCCAGGGCCCGGTGAGCAGCGTTGGGCCTGGCCCCGCGCACCTGGTCGCGGCGCGCGTCGTAGAAGCGCAGCACCCGCTCGGGGTCGCGGGCCCAGCCCTGCGGCGTGGCGACCGCCTCGACGGGCTCGTCGGCCCACAGGCCGTCGGCGGCGCGGAAGGTCTGGATGCCGCTCTCGGCACTGATGCCGGCGCCGGTCAGTACTACCAGGTGGGGGCGGGCGTCGTCGCTCATGGTCGTCTCGCGGATCGGGGAACTCACCCCAGCTTGCCATATTCCGCCTCGCCGGAGCAGAGGGCGACGGATGACATCCGCCCGTCGCGCGGCGACAATGGGCGCCCTCGCCGCATCCCCCGAGTCGCCCGATGAACGAACCGCTGCCCATCCTCCATCACGACGAGCATCTGGTCGCCGTGCACAAGCCCTCCGGGCTGCTGGTGCATCGCAGCGCCCTGGCCCGGGGCGAGCGCCATTTCCTGCTGCAGACCCTGCGCGATCAGCTGGGCCAGCGGGTCTATCCGGTACACCGCCTGGACCGCCCCACCTCGGGGCTGATGGTGTTCGCGCTGTCGTCCGAGGTCGCCCGCCGCCTGGGCGAGGCCTTCGAGCAGCACCGCGTGGCCAAGCGCTACCTGGCCGTGGTGCGCGGCACCGGGCCGGACGCCGAGCGCCTGGCGTATGCCCTGCGCGAGGAGGACGGCCGCCGCCCCAAGGCCGAGATGCCGGCCATGGAGGCCGTCACCGAGGTGCGGCGCCTGGACAGCGTGGAACTTCCGGTGCGGGTCGACCGCTACCCCACCAGCCGCTACTCGCTGATGGAGGCGCGCCCGCTGACCGGGCGGCGCCACCAGATCCGTCGCCATCTGTCCCAGCGCGGCTATCCGATCATCGGCGACGCCAAGCACGGCAAGGGCGTGCACAACCGCTTCTTCGCCGACCGACTCGACTGCCCGCGGCTGCTGCTGGCCGCCGTGGGCCTGAGCTTCGACCACCCGGTGGAGGGCCGGCGCCTGGACCTGGGCTGCGCCCTGGATGCGCCCATGACCGCGCTGTTCCGGCGCTTCGGCTGGGCGGGCCACCTGCCCGCCAACCGCCGCGCCCCTTCCGCCGAGCCATGTGAACTGCCATGAACGATTTTCCGAGCCCCGCCGCCCTCGAGACCGACGACCACGCGCTGCGCTTCGGCGGCATCCGCCGCCTCTACGGCGCCCGCGCCCTGGAGCGCTTCCGCCACGCCCACGTGGCGGTGATCGGCGTCGGCGGCGTGGGCAGCTGGGCCGTGGAGGCCCTGGCCCGCTCCGGCATCGGCAAGCTGACGCTGATCGACCTCGACGACGTCTGCGTGTCCAACGTCAACCGCCAGCTGCACGCCCTGGACGGCACCGTCGGCCGGCCCAAGGTCGAGGTGCTGGCCGAGCGCTGCCGGGCCATCCAGCCCGGCATCGAGGTGGTGGCGGACACCGCCTTCGTGACCCCGACCAACCTCGCCGAGCGGCTGCCCGAGGACCTGGACCACGTGATCGACGCTATCGACAGCGTGGTGGCCAAGGCGGCGCTGATCGCCTGGTGCAAGCGCCGCAAGCTGCCGATCACCGTGACCGGCGCGGCGGGCGGCCAGACCGACCCGACGCGCATCCGGGTGGCCGACCTGACCCGCACCGAGCACGACCCGCTGCTGGCCAAGGTGCGCTCGCGGCTGCGGCGCGACCACGGCTTCTCGCGCAACCCCAAGCGACGCTTCTCGGTGGAGTGCGTCTACTCCGACGAGCAGCTCGTCTACCCCGGCGCCGACGGCGAGGTCTGCCACGCCAAGCCCGCCGCCGGCGAGGCCACCCGCCTCGACTGCGCCTCGGGCTTCGGCGCGGCGACCTTCGTCACCGGCAGCTTCGGCTTCGTGGCCGCCTCGCGCACCCTGGCGCGACTGGCCCGCGACGCCGCCTCTTCCCGCTGAATTCCCTGGAGAGACTCATGGACGTTTCGCATCCCGTGCCCGGCATCTACCGCCACTACAAGGGCCCGCGCTACGAGGTGATCGGCGTCGCCCATCACAGTGAGACCGAGGAGGCGCTGGTGACCTACCGCGCGCTCTACGGCGAATACGGCCTGTGGGTGCGCCCGCTTGGCATGTTCATGGAGACGGTCGAGGTGGACGGGGAAGTGACGCCCCGCTTCGCGCTGGAAAAGGCCTTTTCCTGAGCCTGGACAGGCTAACGCCGAACGCAAGAAGGCGCCCCATAGGGCGCCTTCTTTCATCGCTTGAGTTGTCATGGCCGGCGGCAAATCTTCGCGAGGCGCTATGAACCCATCCCTGGGCGCTTCATCCGCCATCCCTGGCGGATAACCCTCGCTCATATTCGCCCCCGCCCCATCAAGCGGCTTGTTATTCCGCTTCGTGCATCTGCTTCTGCAGGTAGTTCTCGATGCCGACCTTGTCGATCAGCGAGAGCTCGGTCTCGAGCTTGTCGATGTGCTCTTCCTCGTCGGCGAGGATGTCGCGCAGCAGGTCGCGGGTGACATAGTCCTGCACCGACTCGCAGTAGGCGATCGCCTCGATGTAGTCGTCGCGGCCCTGGTGCTCGAGCTTGAGGTCGCACTCGAGCATCTCCCTGGTGTCCTCGCCGATCAGCAGCTTGCCGTAGTCCTGCAGGTTGGGCACGCCCTCGAGGAACAGGATCCGCTCGATCAGCTTGTCGGCGTGCTTCATCTCGTCGATCGACTCTTCGTACTCGAACTTGCCGAGTGCGGCCAGTCCCCAATCCTGATACATCTTGGCATGCAGGTAGTACTGGTTGATCGCCACCAGCTCATTGCCGAGCGCGGTATTGAGGTATTCGAGGACCTTCTTGTCGCCTTTCATGACACCACCTCATTGCTGTCGTCGGGGTCGTCCTTCAGCTTGGCACGCGCGTCATCGCGCCGCCATCCATGCCGGACAGTCTAGGCGATATCCTAAAAAACTCAAACAAATCAAAGCGTTGAAAACGCCAAAGGAAACGATAGCGATTGCCATCAAACGGCGTAGGCGAGCCCTTCGCTGGCCAGGGCCATCTCTTCCTGGATCGTCTCGCGGGTGATGGCCTTGCCCATGCAGGCGCACTTGCCGCACTGGGTGCCGCAACCCGTCTCGCGCTGGACCTCGCGCCAGCTGCGCGCGCCCTCTTCCACGCTGCGGCGGATCGCCTTGTCGCTCACACCCTTGCACAGACACACGTACATGACATCACCTCATCTCGACCATGAGATCGAATGTAAATGATTCGCATGGACTATCGCAAGCATAGACGGCGATGATTCTCGTCCGGGTCGCCCCCGATGACGTCAGCGACGCTTTCCCGGGAGCACCACCAGACGAGTGCCGGATGCCAGGTCCGACCAGCTGCGCCGTTCGCCATCGAACAGCACCCAGAGGTGGCCGAGGCCCAGCGGCAGCCAGCCGAGCGCGCCGACCAGGCAGCGCACCAGGCTCTGACGGCGATCGATGGCATGGCCGTCGAGGGTCTGCACCCGCAGCCGCCAGGCCTGCATGCCCAGCGTCATGCCGCCGCGGGTCCAGAAGTAGGTAAAGAAGAGACAGGCGGCGATCGCCAGCAGGACACGCAGCGACCACACCTGGCCGGCGCCGAGGCCGACCCGCTCGGGAGGAATACCCAGCAGCAGGCGGCTGACCGCAACATGGACGGCGCCGATGACGATCCACAGCGCCAGCACCAGCAGGGCATCGTAGAGCATGGCGCCCAGCCGCCGGCCGAGGCCGGCGGGCCAGACGTCGTCGAGACGGTCGAAGCGGCGCGACATGAGAGCTCCCGGTCAGCCGGTGCGGCGCAGCAGGTAGAGGCCGAGGCCGGCACAGAGCAGCGTCGGCACCAGCACGGCCCAGGCCGGCGAGAAGCCGAACAGCGTGGAAGCCGGACCCAGCAGGTCCTGCAGGTACTTGAACACCAGCCCGGTGACCACGCCGTAGAACACCCGGGTGCCGGCGGCCACGGTGCGCAGCGGGCCGAACACGAACGACGCCGCCACCAGCACCAGCGAGGCCATGGTCAGCGGCATCAGCATCTTCTGCCAGAAATAGATCAGCGGCTGGGTGGCACTCTGCCCCTGGGACTCGAGGAAGCGCGCATAGGCCCACAGCTCGCTGGGCGCCTGACTGTCCACCTCGCGCAGCAGCCGGTCGAGGCGCTGCGGCGTCAGCTCGGTCTCCCAGGCCCGCGTCGACTGGCGGGAGGTCTCGGTACGGCCGTCGACGAAGCGGGTCTCGGTGACGTCCTCCAGCACCCAGGCGCCGCCCTGCCATACCGCGCGGCGTGCACTGAGCGCCTCGCGCAGTTCCTGGCCCTCGAAGCGATAGCGGGTCAGGTCCAGCACCACGTCGTCGGCGCGGATCGCCCCGAAGCGATAGAAGTCGTCGCCCTCGCGCTGCCAGCCACCGCTCTCGGTCAGCACGGCGCCCTCGCCCTGCATCTGCTCGAGACGCCAGGCGCTGGCGAACTGCTCGGTCCTGGGGCTGACGAACTCGGCGACGAACAGCACCACCGCGATCACCAGGATGATCGGCTTCATCACGCCCCACAGGATGCGCACCAGCGAGCGGCCGGCGGCGCGCATCACGGTCAGCTCGTTGCTCGAAGCCATGCTGCCGAGCCCGATCAGGGCGCCGATCAGCACCCCCACCGGGGCGTACTGATAGAAGCGCCAGGGCAGCCGGAACATCAGGTAGAAGAGCACCTGCAGGGCGCCGTAGTCGCCCTCCACGTCGCCCAGGTCGTTGATGTAGGTGATCACCAGGTCGAGCCCCAGCAGCACCACCTGCACCACCAGGATCGCGCCGAGGATCTGACGGGCGATGTAACGGTCAAGACGGTCGGCGATCATCCACTCATCCCCTTGCGTTGTGCCTGCAGCGTCATCGCCAGGCCGATGGCCAGGAAGCCACCATGGATCGGCCACATGCCGATGCCCGCCGGCCAGCTGCCGCGGCCGATGGCGTCCAGCGACGCCAGCAGCAGGCTGAGGTAGGCCACGTACAGGAAAATCGCCGGCAGCAGCTTGGCGAAGCGGCCCTGGCGAGGATTGACCCGCGACAGCGGCATCGCCATCAGGGTCAGGACGAAGACCATCAGCGGCAGTCCCAGGCGCCACTGCAGCTGCGCCGCGGCGGGGGGCGACTCGGCGGCGAACAGCGCCGGCGTGGTGGCAAGCTCGGGATTGTCGAGGTCGAGGCTTTTCTCATCTTGCGACAGCCGCACCGCGTAGGTACCGAACTCGAGCCGCTCGGCCTGGGCCCGGCCCGGCTCGACGCTGTAGCGCTCGCCGTCGGTCAGCACCAGAAAGCGACTGCCAGTCTCCTCGTCGACGGTCTGATAGCCGGAAGACGCCCGGGTCACCACGGTGCCGGGCGTGCCGTCGGAGCGGCGCTGGCGCTCGCTGATGAAGACCTCGCGCATCTCCTGCTGGTCGTCGGTCAGCGCCTCGGTATAGGCAGTGCGGCCATCGCCGAAGTCCTGGAAGCGTCCCGGGTTCAGCACCGAGAAATCCAGCTGGCTGCGCTGCTGTTCGATCACCACTTCCTTCTTCAGGGCCCCGGCGGGGCTCAGCCACAGGCTGCACAGGCCCACCATCACCGCCACCACGGTGGCGGGCAGCAGGCTCACCTGCAGCAGCTTGTTGGGACTGGTCCCGCAGGCCACCAGCACGGTGATCTCGCTGTTCAGATAGAGCTGTCCGTAGGCGAGCAGGATGCCCAGGAAGAAGGCCAGCGGCAGGATCAGCTCGAGGAACCCCGGCATGTGAAACAGCATCAGGGAACCGAGGATATGCAGGGGAATCTCGCCGTCCGCGGCGTCGGCGAAGTAGCGGATGAAGCGGCTGCCCATGATCACCAGCAGCAGCACCCCGGCCACGGCGGCCATGGTCTGCAGGATCTCGCGGGTCAGATAGCGGAATATGATCAAGGTTGTCTCCCGGTCCGGGTCCGTCCGGCCCGGCCCTCTTCCATGCAATGAGACGCAGGCCCGGGGGAGTGTCGGGCGCCACAGATCGGTGTGAAGTCCGGCAGGCTCCTGGGGTACACTGGGACGACTCGGCCATGTGCCGGCATTATCCAGAATCCCCCACCGCTTGTCTTGTGGAGACACCATGGAATTCCCAGTTCAGACGGCCAATCCCGCCAAGGTCGAGACGGCCTGCCTCGTGGTACCGGTGTTCAAGGATGGCGACCTGTTGCCCGCCGCCGCCAAGCTCGACGATGCCAGCGAGCGGCTGATCGGCCAGCTGATCGAGCGCGAAGACTTCGACGCCAGGCTGGGCAACGTGCAGATGGTCCCCTTCGCCCCCGGTCTGAACGCCGACCGCCTGCTGCTGGTCGGCCTGGGGCCCCGTGACAAGTGCCAGGAAGGCGCCTTCCGCAAGGCCGTGGACGCGGCCTTCACCGCCCTGGCGACGCTGCCCGCCGACGACGCCGCAGTGGCCTTCACCGACGTGCCGGTCCCCGACCGCGACAGCGACTGGAAGGCGCGCACGGTCGCCGAGGCCGCCCATCGCGCGGTCTATCGCTTCACCGAATTCAAGTCCGAGCCCGGCCCGGCGCCGAAACTCGAGCGCGTGACCCTGCTGGTCAGCGAAGGCGACGACGCCGAGGCGGCCCGCGAAGGCGCCCGGGTCGGCGACGGCATCGGCCAGGGCATCAACGCCGCCCGCACCCTGGGCAACCTGCCCGGCAACGTCTGCACGCCGCGCTATCTGGCCGACCGCGCCGAGCAGCTGGCCGCCGGCTCCGACGGCGCGCTGAGCGCCGAGATCCTCGACGAGGAGGCTCTCGAGACGCTGGGCGCCCACTCGCTGCTCTCCGTCGGCCACGGCAGCGACGAGCCTTCGCGCCTGATCGTGATGAAGTACCAAGGCGCCGAGGACCCCGACGAGGCCCCCCACGTGCTGGTCGGCAAGGGCATCACCTTCGACTCCGGCGGCATCTCGCTGAAGCCCGGCGCGGGCATGGACGAGATGAAGTTCGACATGTGCGGCGCCGCCAGCGTGTTCGGCGCCGTCACCTCGGTGCTCGCCGTGCGGCCGAAGATCAATCTGGTGGCGATCGTCGCCAGCGCCGAGAACATGCCCAGCGGCCGCGCCACCAAGCCCGGCGACATCATCAAGACCCTTCGGGGCCTGTCGGTGGAAGTGCTCAACACCGACGCTGAGGGTCGCCTGGTGCTGTGCGACGCCCTGACCTACGCCGAGCGCTTCGAGCCGGCCAGCGTGGTCGACATCGCCACCCTCACCGGCGCCGCCATCATCGCCCTGGGCCACCACGCCACCGGACTGATGGCCAACGACGACGACCTGGCGCTGGACCTGCTCGATGCCGGCGAGACCGCCTGGGACCGCGCCTGGCACCTGCCGCTGTGGGACGAGTACCAGGAGCAGCTGGACTCCAACTTCGCCGACCTGGCCAACATCGGCGGCCGCCCGGCAGGCACCATCACCGCCGGCTGCTTCCTCTCGCGCTTCGCCGACAAGTTCCCCTGGGCGCACCTGGACATCGCCGGCACCGCCTGGAACTCCGGCGCGCAGAAGGGCGCCACCGGCCGCCCGGTCAGCCTGCTGACCCAGTACCTGCTGGACCGCGAGGCCGAAGGCCAGGTCGAGGCCGACGGCGAGGCCTGAGCGCCGCCGCCACGCCCGGGCTTGCCTTTTGGGCGTGGCGACTTTTTCATGTGAATGTCGACATTCGTTGACCGGGCGGCCTCTCGCCCGGTCACCCTGTTCAGCCTGCCGGGGCGCCGGCCGCGCCCCGATAGAAGCGGAGACCAAGCCGTGTCCACCGAACGTTTTTCCATGCTGCCCACCGCCGATGCCACGGCGACCCCGATCCGTGAGGAGATCCTGAGCGACCCCGGCTTCGGGCGCTACTTCACCGATCACATGGCCCACGTCCGCTGGACCGTCGACGCCGGCTGGCACGGCCATGAGGTACGCCCCTACGGTCCGCTGACCCTGGACCCGGCCGCCGCGGTGCTGCACTACGGCCAGGAAATCTTCGAGGGCGTGAAGGCCTACCGCCACGCCGACGGCTCGGTGTGGACCTTCCGCCCCGAGAAGAACGCCGAGCGCTTCCGTCGCAGCGCGCGTCGCCTGGCCCTGCCGGAGCTCTCCGACGAGGACTTCATCGACTCGCTCAAGGCCCTGCTGGCCCAGGACAGCGCCTGGGTGCCGACCCCGGCCAGCGAGGCCGACGAGTCGAGCCTCTACCTGCGCCCGTTCATGATCGCCAGCGAGAGCTTCCTCGGCGTGCGCCCGTCCCACGAGGTCGACTACTACGTCATCGCCTCGCCGGCCGCGGCCTACTTCAAGGGCGGTATCAAGCCGGTCTCGATCTGGCTGTCCTCGCACTACAAGCGCGCCGCCCCCGGCGGCACCGGCTTCGCCAAGTGCGGCGGCAACTACGCCGCCTCCCTGGCCGCCCAGAAGGAAGCCGCCGACCACGAGTGCAGCCAGGTCGCCTTCCTCGACGCCGCCGAGAACAAGTGGATCGAGGAACTGGGCGGCATGAACCTGTTCTTCGTCTACCGCGACGGCCGCATCGTCACCCCGCGCCTGACCGACACCATCCTCGAGGGCGTGACCCGCGACTCGGTGCTGACCCTGGCGCGCGACGAGGGCCTGACCCCGGAAGAGCGCCCGATCAGCATCGACGAGTGGCGCGAGGGCGCGGCCAGCGGCGAGATCGTCGAGGTCTTCGCCTGCGGCACCGCCGCGGTGATCACCCCGGTGGGCGAGCTGGTGACCGAGGACGACACCATCCGCCTGGCCGCCGAGGGCGACAACGAGATCGCCAAGCGCCTGCGCACCCGACTGCTGGACCTGCAGTACGGCCGCAGCGAGGACAAGTACGGCTGGCTGACCCGCCTGGTGTAAACGGCTTTTCCTGCCCCCGGAGAGACGGGTTTTCCCGGGGGCAAGGCCGAGCGCAGTCCGTTTTAGACGGAGTCTCATGACCCGCATCGATTTCTACATCCTCCCCGAGACCACCCTGGAAGCGCGGCTGGCATTCGCCTGCCGGCTCGCCGAGACCATCGCCCGCAAGGGCTATCGGCTGCACCTGCACGCCGAGGACAAGGCCATGGCCCGGGAGCTGGACGACACCCTCTGGACCTTCCGGCCCGACGCCTACCTGCCCCACGCGCTGCTCGGCAGCGAGCAGGCCGACAGCGTGCCGGTGACCATCGGCTGGCAGGAACCGCCGCCCGGCGACGCTGGCGTGCAGGCGATGCTCAACCTGCACCCGGAGATTCCCGAGTGGTTCTCACGCTTCGAGCGGGTCGCCGAGATCATCAACCAGCACCAGGCGGTGCTGACCGCCAAGCGGCGCTGCTGGCAGACCTACAAGAAGCGCGGCTACCCGGTCACGCCGCACCATCTGCGCGCCGGGGCCTGAGCTCCTCCTTTTCCTGAGCCGCATTGTTCGGGGCTATTCCGTCGACAGGTCTCCGAGGGGCGCTATGAACCCATCCCTGGGCGCTTCTTTGGCCATCCATGGCCAAAAACCCCCTCTTCGACCTGCCCCCGGCGCCCCCTCACTGCATCGAGAAGCCTGCCGGCCGCCCATGACGCCGCCCGGCCCCTCGGGCTATAATCGACCCCATTTTTCGCGTCCCGCACGGCCGGCCTGACAGGCCCGCCGTGCCGCGTCGTCGCCACCTCCTTCGACCCGGAAGACCCCATGGACAAGACCTACCAACCCGAGCAGATCGAAACCCGCTGGTACGAGCGCTGGGAAGCCGACAACCGCTTCGCCCCCTCCGGCGAGGGCGAGCCGTTCTCCATCATGATCCCGCCGCCCAACGTCACCGGCAGCCTGCACATGGGCCATGCCTTCCAGGACACCATCATGGACACCCTGACGCGCTGGCGGCGCATGCAGGGTCGCAACACCCTGTGGCAGGTGGGCACCGACCACGCCGGCATCGCCACCCAGATGCTGGTGGAGCGCAAGGTCGCCGCCGAGGAAGGCAAGAGCCGCCACGACCTCGGGCGCGAGGCCTTCACCGACAAGATCTGGGAGTGGAAGCACGAGTCCGGCGGCCACATCACCCGCCAGCTGCGCCGCATGGGCGCCAGTGTCGACTGGTCCCGCGAGCGCTTCACCATGGACGACGGCTTCTACAAGGCCGTGCAGGAAGTCTTCGTGCGCCTCTATGAAGAGGATCTGATCTACCGCGGCAAGCGGCTGGTCAACTGGGACCCGACCCTGCACACCGCGATCTCCGACCTCGAGGTCGAGAACAAGGACCAGCAGGGCCAGTTCTGGCACTTCCGCTACCCGCTGGCCGACGGCGTGACCACCGACGACGGCAAGGATTACCTGGTCGTCGCCACCACCCGTCCCGAGACCCTGCTCGGCGACAGCGCCGTGGCGGTCAACCCGGAAGACCCGCGCTACGCCTCGCTGGTCGGCAAGTTCGTCGAGCTGCCGCTGGTCGGCCGCCGCATTCCGGTCGTGGCCGACGAGCACGCCGACATGGAGAAGGGCTCCGGGTGCGTGAAGATCACCCCGGCCCACGACTTCAACGACTACGAGGTCGGCAAGCGCCAGAACCTGCCGCTGATCAACGTCTTCTCCAAGGACGCCGCCGTCCTCGAGGCCGCCGAGGCGTTCGACCTCCAGGGCCGCCCGCTGGCCGACATCGACACCTCGCTGCCCGCCGCCTACTCAGGCCTCGGCCGCTTCGAGGCCCGCGAGCGCCTGGTCGCCGACATGGACGCCACCGGCCTGCTCGAGCAGGTCGAGACCGTCAGCAACACCCTGCCCTACGGCGATCGCTCCGGCGACGTCATCGAGCCGCTGCTCACCGATCAGTGGTTCGTCGCCGTCGAGGAGCTGGCCAAGCCGGCCATCACCGCGGTCGAGAACGGCGACATCGAGTTCGTGCCGAAGAACTACGAGAACATGTACTTCGCCTGGATGCGCGACCTCCAGGACTGGTGCATCTCGCGCCAGCTGTGGTGGGGCCACCGCATCCCGGCCTGGTACGACGCCGAGGGCAACGTCTACGTGGCCCGCACCGCCGAGGAGGCCCGCGCCAAGCACGGTCTGGCCGCCGACCTCGAGCTGACCCAGGACGACGACGTGCTCGACACCTGGTTCAGCTCCGGGCTGTGGACCTTCGGCACCCTGGGCTGGCCCGAGCAGACCCCGGAGCTGGCGACCTTCCATCCGTCCAGCGTGCTGGTCACCGGCTTCGACATCATCTTCTTCTGGGTCGCCCGGATGATCATGATGACCCTGAAGTTCACCGGCGAGGTGCCCTTCAAGCAGGTCTACGTGCACGGCCTGGTGCGCGACGGCCAGGGCCAGAAGATGTCCAAGTCCAAAGGCAACGTGCTCGACCCGATCGACCTGATCGACGGCATCGACCTGGACGCCCTGGTCGAGAAGCGCACCGGCAACATGATGCAGCCGCAGAAGGCCAAGGCCATCGCCAAGGCCACCCGCGGCGAGTTCCCGGACGGCATCGAGCCCCACGGCACCGACGCCCTGCGCTACACCTTTCTGTCCCAGGCCACCACCGGCCGCGACATCAAGTTCGACATGGGCCGCCTCGACGGCTACCGCAACTTCTGCAACAAGCTGTGGAACGCCTCGCGCTACGTGCTGATGAACGCCGAAGGCGAGGACTGCGGCGTCTCGCGCGACGGACAGGGCGGCGAGGTCGAGCTGTCGCTGGCCGACCGCTGGATCATCTCCCAGCTGCAGAAGACCGAGGCCCAGGTCACCAGGGCGATGGAGGAGTTCCGCTTCGACCACGCCTCCCAGGCGCTCTACGACTTCGTCTGGAACGAGTACTGCGACTGGTACCTCGAGCTCTCCAAGCCGGTGCTGTGGGACGACGGCGCCTCTGATGCCGCCAAGCGCGGCACCCGCCGCACCCTGGTGCGCGTGCTCGAGGCCGTGCTGCGCCTGGCCCACCCGATGATGCCCTACATCAGCGAGGAGATCTGGCAGCGCGTGGCCCCGCTGGCCGGCGTCGAGGGTCCGTCCGTGATGACCCAGCCATGGCCGCAGGCCGACGAGGCGCTGATCGACGAGGACGCCACCCGCGACATCGAGTGGCTCAAGGGCGTGATCGTGGCCATCCGCAACATCCGCGCCGAGATGAACATCGCCCCGGGCAAGCCGCTGGAGGCGCTGCTGACCAAGGGCACCGCCGGCGACAGCGAGCGCCTGGAGGCCAACCGGCTGTTCCTCTCCAAGCTGGCCAAGCTCGAGAGCGTCACCTGGCTCGAAGATCCCGAACAGGCGCCGCTGTCGGCCACCCAGCTGGTCGGCGAGATGGAAGTGCTGGTGCCCATGGCCGGGCTGATCGACAAGGACGCCGAGCTCGCGCGTCTGGCCAAGGAGATCGAGAAGCAGGACAAGCTGATCGGCGGCATCGAGAAGAAGCTCGGCAACGACAGCTTCGTCGCCAAGGCCCCCGAGGCAGTGGTGCAGAAGGAGCGCGACAAGCTGGCGGACTTCGCCGCCGCCCGCAAGGTACTGGTGGAACAGCGCGACAAGATCGCCGCGCTCTGACTCCGAGCGCTGAGGAGAACGGTGCGACAAGCTCGCGCGGTTCTCCTGGCGAAGCCGCCCGCAAGGTGCTGGTGGAGCAGCGCGACAAGATCGCGGCGCTCTGACTCCGGGCGCTTGAGGAGAACGGCGCGACAAGCTCGCGCGATTCTCCTGGCGAAGCCGCCCGCAAGGTACTGGTGGAGCAGCGCGACAAGATCGCCGCGCTCTGATCCTTCTTTCGCCAAGCACTACTCCCACTCGGCCCCGCCTATGGCGGGGCCGAGTGCTTCACGCCCGCCGGTCGAGCCGCCCACGGCGAACAGCGATCGATCGGGACAGTTAGCAAACACTGTTTTTGATTCTCGGTATCGATTAAAATAACCGGCTAATCCTTATCAGGGTATTGGTCATGCAGCTGCGCCGAATCCTCTTCTACAACCTTCTTGGCTTCGCCTTGATCGCGAGCTGGTGGCTCCCCACCGCACTGGCCTGGACCCGCCTCGACGACGACGTCTTCTACTTCTTCAACCAGTTCATCGGTCCCGCCTACCCGTACTGGACCGAATTCCTGGCGGCACTCAACACCCGCACCTTCGACCTGGCGATGTTCGCGGTGCTCATGGTCATGATGTTCTTCGCCATGCACCGAGACCCCAGGGGCAGCTGGCAGAAGTGGCTGGCGATCGGCCTGGTGATGTCGGCCGTGGCCGCCCTGCTCGGCGAGCTGCTGCACCAGAACCTGCTGGCGGCACGCCCGAGCCCCACGCTGTGGCACCAGGATGTCAACTTCCTGAGCGAGCACACCGCCCTGGCGGCCAAGGACGAGGCGTCCAACAGCTTCCCCAGCGATCACGGGCTGATGGCCATGGTGTTCGCCAGCTTCATGCTGCGCTTCGCCGACCGGCTGATCGCCAGCCTGGCGGTGGCCCTCAGCGTGCTGGTCACGCTGCCGCGCATCATGGGCGGCGCCCACTGGGTCAGCGACGTCTATCTCGGATCGCTGGCCATCGCCCTGGTCGTGCTGCCCTGGGTGCTGTGCAATGCCTCGATCTCTACGCTCATCAGGCGGCTGGCGACGTTCTTCGACGGCGCCTGTCGGCGCCTGGGTCCGGTCCGCTCCTGGCCCCGGCGGCTGTACGACCAGCGGGGCATGCTCAAGCGCATCTCGGCCTACAACCTCGCCGGCGTGCTGTTGCTGCTGAGCTGGGCCGTGCCGCATGGCATCCTGTGGACCGACCTGGACGACCATCTCTTCTGGCTGTTCAACGCCTGGATCTCGCCGGAGAACCCCCACTGGGCCGACCTGCTGGCGGTGCTCAACTCACGCGCCTTCGACGCGATCTCCTTCGGGATACTGGGCCTGCTCTTCACCCTGGCCATGCGCCGCGACACGCGCGAGGATCGCGTCCGACACTGGACCGCCATCGGCGTGACCATGCTGATCACCGCCGGCATCGTGGCGCTGATCACCAATGAGGCGATCAGCTACGGCCACCCCAGCCCGACGCGCTTCTTCGAGCACGCCGCGCGGCTGACCGACATCGTCAGCATCCCGACCAAGGATTCCGATGCCAACAGCTTCCCGGGCGACCATGGCCTGATGCTGATGGTCTTCGCCGGCTTCATGCTACGCTTCGCGGATCGCTGCATCGCCGGCTGGAGCCTGGCCTTCGTGGTGCTGCTCAGCGCGCCGCGCATCCTGGTCGGCGCCCACTGGTTCAGCGACGTCTACATCGGCGCGCTGAGCATCGCCCTGCTGCTGCTGCCCTGGGTGCTGTGCACGCCGATGGCCGAGGGGCTGACGCGCGCCATTCGACAGGCCCTGCCGCGCCTCCCGCTCCGGCACTGAGCCGGTCGGCGACGGCGCCCCCACGACAAAGGCCCGCCTGATTCAGGCGGGCCCTTGTCGTCTTTTCCTCTGATCGTCCTGGCGGTATCGACCGCCTCAGTCGACGCGGCGGAAGCCGCCCAGCACGTGCTGGTCGGGGCCGAAGAACACCAGCCGGTCATGATCGATCAGGTAGCGATAGGCCTCGTCCAGCATCTCGGTGACCTGGCGGGCGCCGGCCATGTTCGGGCAGGCGCGGCGGGTCGAGGTCAGCGAGGAGAACTCGATGCGGTTCTGCGCATCCAGCGCGACACTGCCGGTGAAGCGGTTGCAGCCGTCGCTGCCGGTGACGTTGCCGTCCGCCGCGACCTGGAACCAGGGCGTGGCCGGCATCTCCAATCGCTCGCTGGTACCCACCAACAGCAGGTTCCAGCGAGGCCCGACCACCGGGCCGGAAACGGTGTCGCCGGGCGGGGGGACCGGCGCGGGGCCGGCGGCACAGCCGGCCATCAGCGCGGCCAGCATCAGCGGCAGGGCAAGGCGAAGGGGGGCAGACATGGTGTCATCCTTGAACGTTGGCGGGAGCGTATCGATATCGAGATCAAGCTTGCCCCAGGCCGGCGTCTCGGACAATGCTTTGCGCATCCCATCGAACAAGGAGAGGTCCCATGCTCAACGCCCTGCACAACGATCCCCTCGGCAAGCTGCTGCTGCGACTCGCCGTGGGCGGCCTGATCCTGTTTCACGGCATCTCGAAGCTGCTCAACCCCGGTTCGTTCGACTGGATCGGTGGCCTGCTGGAGGGCTATGGGCTGCCCGCCGTGCTCGCCTACGGCGTGCTGATCGGCGAGGTCGTCGCCCCGGTGATGGCCATCCTCGGCTGGCAGACCCGACTGGCGGGCCTGCTGATGGCCGGCAACATGCTGGTCGCGGTGCTGCTGGCCCACACCGGCGAGCTGTTCATGCTCAACGACAACGGCGGCTGGCAGCTCGAGCTGCAGGGCATGTTCTTCGCCGGCGCCCTGGCGCTGGTCTTCCTCGGCAGCGGACGCATGGCGCTCCGGCCCGACTGAGCGCCCGCGCCACTGCCCCGCACAAACAATGCCGCCGACGGGCCTCCGTCGGCGGCATTTTCATTACCGCAGGACAGGCCGGCGGCCGCTTACCAGCTGCCGGTGTTCTCCATGGATGCCCACGGCTCCTTCGGTGCCTGCGCCTCACCGGCCTGCAGCAGCTCCACGGAGATGCCGTCGGGACTCTTCACGAAGGCCATGTGGCCGTCGCGGGGCGGGCGGTTGATGGTCACGCCGTTGGCCTGGAGGTGCTCGCACAGCGCATAGATGTCGTCCACGCGATAGGCCAGGTGGCCGAAGTTGCGGCCGCCGGTGTAGGTCTCCGGGTCCCAGTTCCAGGTCAGCTCGAGCTCCGGCGCCTGCAGCTCCGTGGAGCGCGACTCGTCTGCCGGGGCGGCGAGGAACACCAGGGTGAAGCGCCCCTTCTCGTTCTCCTTGCGGCGCACTTCCTTGAGCCCCAGCAGGTCGCAGTAGAAGTGCAGCGAGGCGTCCAGATCGCTGACCCGGACCATGGTGTGCAGATATTGCATGTCTCTCCCTATTTCGCGGATCGATTGAATTTCACAAGTGCTGTCGGCGGGGGCATGCTGAGGCATCATGCTCCCCGACGCCTTCCTCGACGAGCAGGTTCCATGAGCCACTACTGTGACCTGGCCCCCGGCCATCCGTTTCACGGCCCCTATCACGACCATGAATACGGCTTCCCCGTTGCCGATGACGACACGCTGTTCGAGCGCCTGGCCCTGGAGATCAACCAGGCGGGACTGTCCTGGCTGACCGTGCTCAAGAAGCGCGACGCCTTCCACGACGCCTTCGAGGGTTTCGCCGTCGACCGCGTGGCCGCCTACGGCGATGTCGAGCGTGCCCGGCTGCTGGCCGACGCCGGCATCATCCGCAACCGCCTCAAGGTCGACGCCGTCATCCACAATGCCGGCGTGATCCAGCACCTGCGCGACGAGCACGGCAGTTTCCACGCCTGGCTGGAGGCCCATCATCCGCGCCCCCACGCCGACTGGGTCGGGCTCTTCAAGCGGACCTTCCGCTTCACCGGCCCGGAGATCGTCGGCGAGTTCCTGATGAGCAGCGGCTACCTGCCCGGCGCCCATCGCGACGACTGCCCGGTCCAGGCCCGCGTCCTCGCCGCCGGCCCCGCCTGGGCCCGGGCCAGCGAGACGACACGCCCCGCCCCCTGATATCACCGCGACCCGAGGACCCTCTTCGCCCATGGATTCCCTGACACAGGCCGCGCTGGGCGCGGCGATCGGCGGCACCGTACTGGGCCGACGGCTGGGCCGCAAGGCGGTGCTGATCGGCGCCGCCCTCGGGACCCTGCCCGACCTCGACGTGGTCATCGACTACGGCGACGCGGTGGCCAACGTCACCCAGCACCGCGGCTTCAGCCATTCGCTGTTCGTGCTGGCCGGGCTCGCGGCCCTGCTCGCCGGGCTATCGGCCCGCTTCGTCAAGGCGCGGGACATTTCCCCGGGACGCTGGCTGGCCTTCTTCGGCCTCTGCCTGCTGACCCACCCGCTGCTGGACGCGCTGACCACCTACGGCACCCAGATCTGGTGGCCGCTGGACCTTCGCCCGACGGCCTACCCGCTGGTGTTCATCATCGACCCGTTCTATTCGCTGCCGCTGCTGGCGACGGTACTGATCGCCCTGTTCAGCGGACGAATCGGCGCCACCCGCTGGGGGCTGGCACTGTCCTGCCTGTACCTGGTGCTGTCGTTGGGCGCCCGGACCCTGATCGAGCAGCGCGTGGAGCCGGTGCTCGCCGAGAACGCCCTGGAGGACGCGCCGCGTCTCATCCAGCCCACACCCTTCAATATCCTGCTGTGGCGCGTCAGCGTGGCCGAGGCGGACCGCTACCACGAGACGCTGGTCGGCGTCTTCGATGGCGACCGGCGGCCCCGGCTGGAGCATTTCTCCCGCGGCAGCGAGTGGGAAACCGTGGTCCGGGACGATGCCAGCGGGCGTCGCCTGGACTGGTTCGCCGGCCCCTTCCTGCGCTACGAGGTCGACGAGAGTCGGGAGCCGGCCACCCTGGTGGCCACCGATCTGCGACTGGGCTTCCCGGGCTTCCACGCCTTCCACTTCGCCCTCGCCGAGCGCACCGACGACGGCTGGCGGCCGCTCGCCGCGCCCTACCAGCTCGAGCCCCGGCGCCGTGACAGCGAGGCGGCGCTGAGGCGGCTGGGCACGCGAATCCTCTCCACCGAACCGCGGCTCTGCGTCGGTCAGTTCGTCGAGCCTCGCTGGCGGCTGTCGACGTCCGCCACCTGCTGACCGGCTATCCCAGAACGCGAACAGGGCGACCCAAGGGTCGCCCTGTTACGCGATGGATGATGCTCAGGTCGGCATCGCCGGCTCAGAGGCGCTCGACCAGGCCGGCGATGGCCTGGCGGGCCTCGTTCATGGCCGCGTCGTGCTTGGCCTCGCCCATGTTCAGCCCCTCGGCGAACACGGTATCCACCTCGCCGATGCCCATCAGGCCCAGCATGTGGGTGAGGTGCGGGGTCTGGCTATCGAGCTCGGAGCCGGCATACTCGCCGCCGCGCGCCGCCAGCAGAATGGCCCGCTTGCCTTCGATCAGGCCCACCGGGCCGTTCTCGGTGTAGCGGAAGGTCACGCCGGCGCGCAGCACGCGGTCGAACCAGGCCTTCATCTGCGACGGTACGCCGAGGTTGTACATCGGCACGCCGAGCACCACCACGTCATGGGCCAGCAGTTCCTTGATCAGGGCGTCGGAACGGGCCGCCAGCTCGCGCTGCTCGGCATCGCGCTCTTCCGGGGCCACCTGCCAGCTGGCGAGCTCCGGCAGCCCCAGGTGCGGCAGATCGTCGGCCACCAGATCGCGGCGAGTGATCTCCACGCCGTCGCGCTCGCCGGCCAGGGTGCTGAAGTGATCGGCCAACGCCTGGGAGTTGCCGCCGAGGATGGAAGAGGTCAGGACGAGGACGCGGGTCATGGCGATCTCCTTGAAGCTTCGTGAGCGTAAGAATGATCGCCATTATATATTCGTTTTTGGCCACGATAAGCGGAAAAAACCGCGCCTATCATTCGATCGCGTCGAACATCCTGCCCCTCAGGGCGCGATCCCCTGCCCGCAGCCCCGATAGGTCTCGCCGTTGAGCGACAGCGTCACCCGGGCCGGCCAGGGCTGGCCGCTCATGTCATCGAAACAGGCCTTGGCCTCGATGCGCAGCGTGAAGGGCCGCGCTGCCTGGCCGCTGGCCAGGATCACCCGGCCGGCGCCGTTGTCGAGGGTGGTCACCCGATAGGGCAGCGTCATCTCACGCTCGCCGTAGTCGAGCGTCAGGTCGAGCTCGGGCACGTCGTTGGCCAGTGCCAGGTGCCAGCCCGGCTCGTTGCCGCGGCCGTGGAACATCACGCCGGGATGGCCTTCGCGGGTCAGGGCATCGAGGGTGATGTCGCGCCGGCAGTCCAGCCGGCCCCGCTGGCTCTCGACCAGCGCCTCGTCGCCCTTCAGCCATACGCTCAGCCCGCCGCTCTGATAGCGGCTGCCACTGGCCACCACGGACGGCGTGAGCCGCGTGGCGCCGAGGGCCGACCACAGTCGCAGCTCGTCGTCGCCCTCGGCGGTCACCAGATCCTGGGCCGGGGTGCAGCGCCAGCCGACCAGCTCGTCGGCCTCGCCGGGAAACAGCGTCGACGGCAGCAACGGCGCCTTGGGCGCGTCGGCCTCGGCGGACGTGCCCGCGTCACTGGTCTCGGGCGGCTCGGGAGCGGGCTCGGGGGTCGGCGAGTTGACGTAGGTGATGCAGCCGGACAGGCCCAGCGACATCAGCAGCGGCAGGGCGATCCGGCAGGAAGAAAGGCGGAACATGGCAATGACTCCTTGTGCGACGAGACTCCATCGTCGCCAGCATACCAGCCGCCGAGCGCATTTGGCGCCATGCCCGCGCTCCGAAGCCATGGCACGACCTCGACGCGGGCCGCGGCATCCGACTGGCCCATACGTCTGAATAAAACTAAACTTGCTCTTCATCATCATGAAGTTAGCTCAAAAGCATGCTCGAACTCCGCCACCTCCGCACGCTCATCGCCCTGCGCGACGCCGGCTCCCTGGTCGAAGCCGCCGAGCGGGTGCACCTGACCCAGTCCGCCCTCTCCCACCAGATCAAGGACCTGGAGGAGCGGCTGGGCAGCCCGCTGTTCCTGCGCAAGACCCGGCCGGTGGAATTCACCCGCGCCGGGCTACGCCTTCTGGCGCTGGCCGAACAGGTGCTGCCCCAGGTTCGCATGGCGGAACGCGACCTGGCCCGGCTGGCCGGCAACGAACAGGGCCGGCTGCACATGGCCATCGAATGCCATAGCTGCTTCCAGTGGCTGATGCCCACCGTGGACCACTTCCGCGATCACTGGCCCGAGGTGGAGATCGACATTCCCGGCGGCCATCACTTCGACCCCCTGCCGGCCCTGGCCCGGGAGCAGCTCGACCTGGTGATCACCGCCGATCCACAGCCGCTGCCCGGCGTCCACTACGAACCGCTGTTCCGCTACGAGGGACTGCTGGCCGTGGCCCGCCAGCACCGCCTGGCCGGACGCCCCTTCGTGGCGCCGCAGGACCTGGTCGACGAGACGCTGATCACCTACCCGGTGGAGCATGGACGACTGGACGTCTTCACCCAGTTCCTCGACCCGGCCGACTGCCGGCCCCGCGAGGTACGCACCGCCGAGCTGACGATCATGATGATGCAGCTGGTGGCCAGCGGCCGCGGCGTCTGCGCGCTGCCCAACTGGGCGCTGACCGAATATCTGGAGCGGGACTACGTTAAGGCGGTGCCGCTGGGCGAGCACGGGGTGTGGAGCACGCTGTTCGCGGCGATCCGCGAGGAGACGCGCGATGCGCCCTGGATGGAAGACTTCCTGCGCACCGCCCGGGAGACCTCGTTTGCGGTGCTGGAGGGCGTCAAGCCGGCCTGAGTGCCCGGCTCAGGCGTCATGCCCCGCGGCGCGCTGGGGCAGCAGCAGCGTGAAGCGAGCCCCGCCGAGCGAGGGGCTGGCGTCCACCATCACGCTGCCGCCGTGCCAGGCCATCACCTTCTGCACGATCGACAGCCCCAGGCCGTAGCCGCCCGAGTTGCGGGCCCGGCTGTCGTCGAGACGCGCGAAGGGCTTGAAGATCTCGCTGCGCTTGGCCACCGGCACCCCGGGGCCGTCATCCTCGATGTCGATGCGCACCAGCCGTGGCTCGCCGTGGATGCGGATCAACACCCGGGCGCGGGCATGGCGGCAGGCATTGGCCACCAGGTTCTGCAGGGCCCGCTGCAGATAGCGCGACTCGGCCGCGGCCTCCACCTCCTCGCCGGGCACCAGGCTGAGGCTCAGCTGGGCGTGCAGCGGGTGCAGCGCCTCGATGACGCGTTCGGCCATCGCGCGACACTCCACCAGCGAGGTCTCCATGGGCACGCCGTTGGCCGTCTCGCTGCCCAGGCGCGCGTAGGTCAGGATCTCGTCGACCAGGTCGTCGAGCTCGGTGATGTCGGCGTCGATGCCCTGCAGATGGCGCCGCACGCCCGGCTCGTCGGTCATGTCCTCGACCATCTGAACGGCGAAGCGGATACGCGCGACCGGGGTGCGCAGCTCGTGGGACACCGCCCGGATCATGTCCTGCTGGCCGCGCAGCAGCGACTGCACCTGAGTCGCCATGCCGTTCAGCGCCATGCCCAGCCGACTCAGGAAATCGTTGCCCTCGACCTTGACCCGGGTGTCCAGGCGGCCGGCGGCGATGCGGGTGGCGGCCAGTTCCAGGCGTGCCATGCGTGCCTCCACGCCGCGCACGATCAGGTAGATGATCACCGCCAGCATGCCCAGCAGCATCAGCAGCAACAGCAGCAACAGCGACGCCGGCAGCGGCTCGAAGGCGTTGAGCGGGCCGACCTCGACCCACTGGGTCCCGCCCGACGCGACCGGCAGCTGAAGATAGAGCGACATCGCCCAGCGCTGGGGCAGCAGGCGCACCACCACCTCGGCATCGCTCAGCGAAGCCAGACGCGTCGGGTCGAGCCCCTCGGGCGGCGTGTCGGTCAGGCTCAGCTGGATCACCCCGCTACGCAGCCGGTCGAGCCGCGCCGCGCGGCGCTCCGGGGGCACCTCGACCAGCCACTGACCCAGCTGCCGCGCCAGGCCCACCAGCTGATGCTCACCCAGCGAGGCCAGCTCCAGGCGCAGCAGCCGCGGCTCGTCGTCCAGCCGGCGGTGCAGCAGCCAGCCCATGGTCTCGGTCTGACGCACCAGGGTCTGGCCGCCCTCGAGCCGCGCGCGCTCGAAGTAGCCGAGCGGATAGTCGGTCATCTCGTGCAGCGACAGTCGAATGCCGAGCCGGGCGCTCTGTTCGCGCAGCCAGGCGTCACGCCTGTCCGCGGGCAGCGCCTCGAGCCGGGCGCTGAACAGCGTCATCGGCGCCTCGGCGAGCTGTTCCTGATAGTGCTGACGCCGCACCTTGTCGACCACGGTGATGGCCAGCAGCGCCAGGGCGAAACTCATCACCAGGGCCAGCGCCAGCAGCACGTAGACCCGCAGGAAGGTGCTGTCGGACAGGGCCCTGGGCAGCAGGCGGAAGGACGCCATCAGCCTTCCTTGACGAACAGGTAGCCCTTGCTGCGCACGGTCTTGATCCGCTGCGGCTGGTTGGGATCGTCACCGATCTTGGGGCGAATCCGCGAGACCCGCACGTCGATGGAGCGATCCTGACCGTCGTACTTGATGCCGCGCAGCTGGGAGAAGATCTCTTCCCGGGTCAGCACCCGGCCGGCGTTGCTGGCCAGCAGCCACAGCAGATCGAACTCGGCGCTGGTCAGGTCGACGCGCTCGCCGGAGAGGAAGGCCTCACGGGTCGAGCTGTCGATCTCCAGCGGCCCGAACGCCAGCCGCGGCTCCTCACCGACGGCGCCGGTCTCGCGGCGACGCATCAGCGCCCGCATGCGCGCCAGCAGCACCCGTGGCTGCACCGGCTTGGCCACGTAGTCGTCGGCGCCCATCTCCAGCCCCAGCACCTGGTCCATGTCGTCGGTACGGGCGGTGAGCATCAGGATCGGCCCGGGGTAGTCGGCGCGCACCCGACGGCAGATCGACAGCCCGTCCTCGCCGGGCAGCATCAGGTCCAGAATCACCAGGTCGGGCTGCAGGGCGAGGATGCTGTCGACACCCCGGGCGCCGTCGGGCTCGAGAGTCACCCGAAAGCCGTTGGCCTCGAGGTAGTCGCGGGTCAGCTCGGCCAGGCGCTCATCATCCTCGATGATCAGTACGTGATCCTGCTCGGAAGGGTCCAGGCTGTCGTCCATTTGTGCGTCATCTTCCTCAATGGGCGTGCGGATGGTGTGGGTCGTCGGCACTCGTCCGACCACCGATAGCTAAAGAATACCCGACAACGCGTTCCTTCGCTCGTCGACGCCCACCCCGAATCGGCGCCAGCGGCCCAACCGCGCGGGCTGGCGAGAAGCCCTCGAAACACCCCCCGAAAGGTCACAAATCATCCACAAAGTTATCCACTTGATGAACGAGGGAAAGCACACTATCTTGTGCCCGCTTGGGGCTAGCACACCATATACTGTGCCATAGCAACCACTCCAGATTCTGTCAACCGTCGTGCCCACGGCGGCCTTCTTCAATCGACAAGGTAGGGACCCCGGCGCCATGGATACCACCGCTGCCCAGGACCACTCGTCCGTCTCCGTCACCGCTCCGCAGACCCTGCGTGTCATCAAGCGCACCGGCGATGTCGCGCCCTTCGATGCCGGCAAGATCGCCGTGGCCCTGAGCAAGGCCTTCATCGCCGTGGAGGGCGACAACGCCGCCACCTCCTCGCGGGTCCGCGACTTCGTGCAGCAGGCCTCCGAGGGCATTGCCCAGGCCTTCCAGCGCCGCATGCCCGACGGCGGCACCGTGCACATCGAGGATATCCAGGACCAGGTCGAACTGGCCCTGATGCGCGCCGGTGAGCAGAAGGTCGCCCGCGCCTACGTGCTGTACCGCGAGGAGCACGCCCGGGCCCGCGCCGAGGCCGGCGCCGACATCGAGAAGCCGCACCCGACGCTCAACGTCACCGCGCCGGACGGCAGCACTCGCCCGCTGGACCTGGGCCGGGTCGAGACCCTGGTCTTCGACGCCTGCGAGAATCTCACCAACGTCGATCCGCAGAAGATCGTCGAGGACTCGCTGAAGAACCTCTACGACGGCGTGAGCGCCGACGGCGTCTCCCAGGCGCTGATGATGACCGCGCGGACCCTGGTCGAGAAGGATCCCAACTACACCTACGTCACCGCCCGCCTGCTGCAGGACAACCTGCGCCGCGAGGCGCTGTCGTTCCTGGGCATCGCCGACGAGGCGACCTACCAGGAGATGGCCGACTTCTACAAGCCGGCCTTCCAGGCCTACATCGAGAAGGGCATCGAATTCGAGCAGCTCGACCCGCAGCTCGCCGAGTTCGACCTCGAGCGCCTGGGCGATGCCCTGGACCACACCCGCGACGCCCAGTTCACCTACCTGGGCCTGCAGACCCTCTACGACCGCTACTTCATCCACCGCGACGAGGTGCGCTACGAGCTGCCCCAGGTGATGTTCATGCGCGTCGCCATGGGCCTGGCGCTCAACGAGGACGACCGCGAGGCGCGGGCCATCGAGTTCTACGAGCTGCTCTCAAGCTTCGACTACATGGCCTCCACCCCGACCCTGTTCAACGCGGGCACCGTGCGCAGCCAGCTCTCCAGCTGCTACCTGACCACCGTGCCTGACGACCTGGACAGCATCTACAGCGCCATCCGCGACAACGCCCTGCTCTCCAAGTGGGCCGGCGGCCTGGGCAACGACTGGACCCCGGTGCGTGCGCTGGGCTCCTACATCAAGGGCACCAACGGCAAGTCCCAGGGCGTGGTGCCGTTCCTCAAGGTGGTCAACGACACCGCCGTGGCCGTGAACCAGGGCGGCAAGCGCAAGGGCGCCGTCTGCGCCTACCTCGAGAGCTGGCACCTCGACATCGAGGAGTTCCTCGAGCTGCGCAAGAACACCGGTGACGACCGTCGTCGTACCCACGACATGAACACCGCCAACTGGGTGCCGGACCTGTTCATGAAGCGCGTCTTCGACGACCAGGAGTGGACCCTGTTCTCGCCGGCCACCTGCCCGGACCTCCACGACCTGTACGGCGCCGCCTTCGAGAAGCGCTACCAGGAATACGAGGAGATGACCCGCAACGGCCAGCTCAAGCTGTTCAAGCGCGTCAAGGCCAAGGACCTGTGGCGCAAGATGCTGTCGATGCTGTTCGAGACCGGCCACCCGTGGATCACCTTCAAGGATCCGTGCAACCTGCGCAGCCCGCAGCAGCACGCCGGCGTGGTCCACAGCTCCAACCTGTGCACCGAGATCACCCTGAACACCTCGGTCGACGAGATCGCGGTGTGCAACCTGGGCTCCATCAACCTGGCCCAGCACGTGGTCGACGGCGAGTTCGACGGCGACAAGCTGAAGAAGACCGTCAAGACCGCGGTGCGGATGCTCGATAACGTCATCGACATCAACTACTACGCGGTGCCGCAGGCGAAGAACTCGAACTTCAAGCACCGCCCGGTGGGCCTCGGCATCATGGGCTTCCAGGATGCCCTCTACGCCCAGGACATCGCCTACGCCTCCGAGGACGCCGTGACCTTCGCCGACCGTTCCATGGAACTGGTCAGCTATCACGCCATCGAGGCCTCCAGCGACCTGGCCGCCGAGCGCGGACACTACCAGAGCTACGAAGGCTCGCTATGGAGCCAGGGCGTGCTGCCGATCGACTCCGTCGAGAAGCTGAAGGAAGAGCGCGGCGCGAAGTACATCGAGGTCGACACCTCCACGACCCAGGACTGGGATCGCATCCGCGACAAGGTCGCCGCCCAGGGCATGCGCAACTCCAACGTCATGGCCATCGCCCCGACCGCGACCATCTCGAACATCTGCGGCGTCTCGCAGTCGATCGAGCCGACCTATCAGAACCTGTTCGTGAAATCGAACCTGTCCGGCGAGTTCACCGTGGTCAACTCCTACATGGTCAACGACCTGAAGGAGCGCGGCCTGTGGGACGAGGTCATGATCAACGACCTCAAGTACTACGACGGCTCCGTGCAGCCCATCGACCGCGTGCCGGACGACCTGAAGGCCAAGTACGCCAGCGCCTTCGAGGTCGAGCCCAAGTGGCTGGTCGAGGCCGCCGCCCGTCGCCAGAAGTGGATCGACCAGGCCCAGTCGCTGAACCTCTACATCAAGGGCGTCTCCGGCAAGAAGCTGGACGTGACCTACCGCATGGCGTGGTTCCGCGGCCTCAAGACCACCTACTACCTGCGCGCCCTGGGCGCCACCTCGGTGGAGAAGTCCACCGTGGACCGCGGCAACCTCAACGCGGTGAGCAACGCCTCGCCCGGCGCCGCCCCGACGCCGTCCGCCGCGCCGGAAGCCAAGCAGGAGCCCAAGGGCATCGACGACTTCCTGCAGGGCAAGAACGGCGGCGGCTCCCGTGCGCCCTCCGCAGGCGAGATCGACGAGCTGGGCTGCGAGGCCTGCCAGTAACGGCGTCACGCGCCACCGCTCGAGCCGGAGGGATCTCCCTCCGGCTCCGCCCCTTCTACCCTTGCCGCAGCGCTCCCCCGACGCGAACGCCTGCGGACCATCCGGCCGACCACCGGGAGAGACACAGATGATCGATTGGAACGAGTTCCACGAAGACGCCACCGCCACCGCCGAAGCCCCGCAGCCGGCTCCGGCGCCGCAGCCCGCACCCAAGGCCGAGGCACCCGCCGAGGAGGTCCGCGACAGCGCCGGCGCCTACCAGGTCGCCGAGCAGGACCGTCTGGCCCGCGCCAAGCAGTCCCTCGAGGAGCTCGACGTGGCCGCCGGCCTCGAGGAACTCGAGATGGGCGCCCAGCGCATCGACGTCGAGCAGAAGCGGATGATCAACGCCCGCGCCGACCTCAACCAGCTGGTGCCCTTCAAGTACGAGTGGGCGTGGCAGAAGTACCTGGACGGCAGCGCCAACCACTGGATGCCCCAGGAAGTGAACATGAACGCCGACATCGCGCTGTGGAAGAGCGCGGACGGCCTCACTGCGGACGAGCGCCGCATCGTCGAACGCAGCCTGGGCTACTTCTCCACCGCCGATTCGCTGGTCGCCAACAACCTGGTGCTGGCCGTCTATCGCCTGATCACCAACCCCGAGTGCCGCCAGTACCTGCTGCGCCAGGCGTTCGAGGAAGCGATCCACACCCACGCCTATCAGTACTGCGTGGAGTCGCTGGGCATGGACGAAGGCGAGGTCTTCAACATGTACCGCGAGGTGCCCTCCGTCTCGGCCAAGTCCGCCTGGAGCCTCAAGCACACCCAGTCGCTGGCCCGCCCGGACTTCCACACCGGCACCCCGGAGACCGACCAGGAGCTGCTGCGCAACCTGATCGCCTTCTACTGCGTGACCGAGGGCATCTTCTTCTACTGCGGCTTCAGCCAGATCCTGTCCATGGGCCGGCGCAACAAGATGACCGGCGTCGCCGAGCAGTTCCAGTACATCCTGCGCGACGAGTCGATGCACCTGAACTTCGGCGTCGACATGATCAACCAGATCAAGATCGAGAACCCGCACCTGTGGACCGCCGAGTTCCAGGACGAGGTCACCCAGATGATCCTCGAGGGCACCGAGCTGGAGATCGCCTACGCGCGCGACACCATGCCCCGCGGCGTGCTGGGCATGAACGCGGCGATCATGGAGGAGTACCTGCACTTCATCTGCAACCGCCGCCTGGCGCAGATCGGCCTCAAGGAGCAGTTCCCGGGCGCCGAGAACCCCTTCCCGTGGATGAGCGAGATCATCGACCTGCGCAAGGAAAAGAACTTCTTCGAGACCCGCGTCACCGAATACCAGGTGGGCGGCGCCCTGAGCTGGGACTGATCGTCCTCTGCTCCTAGCGAGACGCGAGCGTCACGCTCGGCGGGCCATGTCAGGCGACATGGCCCGCTTTGCGTCGCGACGCCGCAATGGGTAGGCTTTGCCGCCGTCCCGCACCCCATCCCGTATCACGTCAAAGGAAGCAACATGCAACTCGGTATCATCGGACTCGGCCGAATGGGCGGCAACATCGCACGCCGCCTGGTGCGCGACGGCCATGAAGTCGTCGCCTACGACCAGGACGCCGCCACCGCCCAGGCCCTCGTCGACGACGGCATCGGCCACGCCGAGAGCCTCGCCGCGCTGGTCGAGAGCCTCGACGCGCCGCGCGCCGTCTGGGTGATGCTGCCCGCCGGCGAGCCGACCGAGGCCACCATCGACGCGCTGGCCGAGCTGATGGCGCCGGGCGACACCATCATCGACGGCGGTAACACCTTCTACAAGGACGACATCCGCCGTGCCAAGGCGCTCGAGCCGAAAGGGCTGCACTACGTCGACGTCGGCACCTCCGGCGGCGTCTGGGGCCTCGAGCGCGGCTACTGCATGATGGTCGGCGCCGAGGACGCGACCTTCGACCGCCTGGAGCCGCTGTTCGACAGCCTGGCCCCCGGCTACGGCGACCTGGAGCGCACCCGCGGCCGCAACGCCCCGAACGAGCGCGCCGAGCGCGGCTACATTCACGCCGGCCCGGTGGGCGCCGGCCACTACGTCAAGATGGTCCACAACGGCATCGAGTACGGCCTGATGCAGGCCTACGCCGAAGGCTTCGAGCTGATGCAGAGCAAGGCCTCGCCGGACCTGCCGGAAGACCAGCGCTTCGACCTGAACCTGGCGGACGTGGCCGAGGTCTGGCGTCGCGGCAGCGTGGTCTCCTCCTGGCTGCTCGACCTCACCGCCCAGGCGCTGGCCGGCGACCCGCGCCTCGACCACTACTCCGGCGCCGTCTCCGACAGCGGCGAGGGTCGCTGGACCGTCGATGCCGCCGTGGAACAGGGTGTCTCCACCCCGGTGCTGGCCAACGCGCTGTTCTCGCGCTTCGCCTCGCGCAAGGAGAACACCTACGCCAACCGCCTGCTGTCGGCGATGCGCTTCGGCTTCGGCGGCCACGTCGAACCGCCCAAGCAATAGGCCGGAAGGCTCATGGGCGCCGGTGCCGGCTCAGGATCAGCGCCAGCCCCACCAGCATGCCTGCCAGGTGCGCGAAGTGCGCCACGCCCTGGCGGGTCCCGGCGATGCCCGACCACAGCTCCACCACGCCGATGACGATCACGAAGTACTTGGCCTTCATCGGGATCGGCGGGATCAGCAGCAGGATGTACTGGTTCGGATAGCGCAGGCCGAAGGCCAGCAGCAGCGCATAGACGCCACCCGAGGCGCCCACCGTGGGCGCGAAGGGGCCGGTCGACATCGACACCACCAGCAGCTGCGCCGCCCCCGCTCCCAGCACGCACAGGACGTAGTAGCGCGCGAAGCGCTGGCTGCCCCAGTCGCGCTCCAGCGGGCTGCCGAACATCCACAGCACGAACATGTTGATGGCCAGATGGAAGAGGCTGCCGTGCAGGAAGGCATAGCTCAGCAGCTGCCAGAGATGGAACTCGCCCGCCGGCAGCCCCGAGGGCAGCGCCTCCGGCGCCGCGCCGAGCGGCCACAGCGCCAGGTAGCGCAGCATCGGCCCCGGCAGCAGCAGCTGGGCCACGAAGGTCAGGCCGTTGGCCGCCAGCAGCAGGCCGATCACCGAGCTCCTGCCGCGTCCCGCCCCGTGCTCCAGCGTGCGTCGCACCCCGCGCCCTCCCTGCTGCCGTCTTCTCAGGGTAGCCGCCAGGCGGGCATGTCGTCGTTGCGCCAGGCTGAGCTCTGGTCGACGCTGAAGGTCCGGGCCGCGCCGCCCTTCGATTTGCCTGAAACTCGTTAGAATGAGAACATTCTCGCCCTCATTTCCCGCCCCGGAGACTCGACGCCCCATGCCCCGACGGTCACTCGCCCCCCTGATGACGCCCCTGTTGCTGCTGCCCGCCGCCGGCCAGGCCGCCGAGCTCGCCCTCGAGCCGCTGACGGTCAGCGCATCGCGTCTCGAGCGTGAACTCTATGCCACGCCCGCCGCCGTGTCCGTGGTGGACGAGGAGCAGATCGCCCAGGGCCAGCCCC
>NZ_PYUQ02000015.1:0-48979 GCF_003030865.2 Halomonas sp. SL1
CGAAGTGGCCGTAGCGCAGGGGGGGGGCATGGATATCGAGGGGGCCGGCGCTCTCCTTCCGGCAAAAAAAAGACCCGCCGGAGAGGGCGGGTCAGACGGCTTGCGAGCAGGGACATTCGTTAAGCCTGCTCATCATACCCAACGGAGGCATTCTCCATGCTGGAGTATGCGCCCTCATTCAGGGGGTGTTTGCACTCAAGTTGTTGATACGCCTGCCGAAGCAAAAAAAGCCCGCCAAACGGCGAGCCGGAATCTCGGAATTTCCCAAAGCCAGATCCATATCACGTGTCACCTCGTGATAGAGCCATCCTAACTTCGGATTCTTGCACTTGGATGACGTCGGACCTGGGGTGTCCGGCTTCGGACAAAAAAAGCCCGCCGGGGCTGGCGGGCAAAGGGACTTACAGGACAGGGAACTCGGTAAGTGTGCTAACTGTACCGCTCCGACTCCGCGGCGACCATCCAAGAATCTGCATGGCTCCGTTAGCGTGGGTCTATCGCCGCACCACCGCTCTGGCAAGCAGTGACTCGTTGGATGGCGAGCCAACGTGCCGGGGGAGTCCCGGCGCCTAGACACGATTCCCGTGATGAGCCTCTCGAGGCAGGCGCGTGTCTTCATCCCGCGAGGACAGGGGCGCGTCTAGAGGCAGCTGATCCGGTCGCGGCCATTGCGCTTGGCGGTGTACAGGGCGGTGTCGGCACGCTTGAACAGCTGCGCATGGGTTTCCCCCCTGTGATGCTCGCTGACGCCGCCGCTGACGGTGACCTGGAGTGACTGACCGTCCTCCAGGGTGAGGCGGCCGGCGTCCACATGTTCGCGCACCCGCTCCAGGACGGCGACGGCCCCCGGGGTGCGGGTACCACGCAGTACCACCACGAATTCCTCGCCGCCGGTGCGTGCCACCAGGTCGTCCTCGCGCAGGCTCTCGGCGACCCGTCCGCTCAGCCACTGGAGCACGGTGTCGCCGGCGTCGTGGCCATGCAAGTCGTTGATCCGCTTGAAGTGGTCGATGTCGATCACGGCGAGGGAGAAAGGCTCGTCACGGGCCTCGTGGGCATCGATCAACGCTTCGACGTGCTGGTCCAGATAGGCGCGGTTGGGCAGGCCGGTCAGGTAGTCGCGCAGTGCCTTGTTGGCCATGCGGTCGAGCTCCTGGCGGACCTGCTCGATCTCCGCCTCGTCGGTGATCACGCGCTCCACCGCGTCGGCGATCAGCCGCACCAGCTCGATCTCCATCTGGTCGAAGGGTTCCTGGCGCGGCTGGGCGCTGGAGAAGTTGAGCGTGCCCCAGACCTCGCCGTTGAGGCGCAGCGGCGTACCGATGTAGGTCTCCAGCCCGAAGGTCTGGTAGCAGGGATGGCCACTGATGCGCGTGTCCTGGCCGGCCGCATTGGTGTGGAAGACGTCCTCGGTATCGAGCATCACGCGGCAGTAAGTATCGCCCAGGGCAAAGGTGTCGCCCGGCGAGAGGTCCGCCACGTCGGAGGCGGCCCACTTGAGGATGTACTGCTCGTCGATGATGCGGCTGACCAGGCCGATATCCAGAGACAGATAGGCGAGCGCGTCGCGCAGCAGTTGATCGACGATCTTGTCGGGGCCGATGTCGGTGCGGTTCGTGCTGCTGTGCACGTCGCGCAGCAGCTGGATCATGGCGCGGTACTCGGAGATGTCCTGGATGATCGCGTACAGGCCGACCACCTCGCCCTCCAGGAAATCGGGCGTGTAGTGCACCTTGAAGTAGCAGGTGCGGCCATCCGCGAGGGTCAGGCGATCCTCATAGGTGATCTCCTCGCCCGCCAGCGCTCGCTGCAGGCGCGGCTGGATGCGCTCGAAGGAGGCGGGCGTCATCACCGTGGCGACCGGCCTGCCGTACAGCGACTCGCGATCGATGCCGATGAAGTCCACATAGGCCTGGTTGTTGAAGCGGAAGCAGAACTCACGATCGACGTAGGCCACCATGATGGGCAGCTGATCGGCGAGCCGTCCGATGATGCCCTGGTCGACTTTCATGGCCGTGGTGAGCTTGATGACGAAGCTGCCATCGGCGAGGCCATAGTAGCTGCCGGCGCCGTCCTCGAACCCCCAGGTCTCGCCGGGGCGAATCTCCTGGCGCGCCAGGCTTTCGGCCACGGCGCCACCGAGCCGGGCGCGTATGTCCTTGAGCTCGGGCAGGGCCATGCCGATAAGCGCCGCCGGTTCCCGGTCCAGCAGCATCCGGGTATCGCCCAGGGCGTCGATGATGCGCTGGTCGCGCGAGACATGCAGGTAGGCAGATTGCGAGAGGCTGAGCACCTCCTCCCACCAGGCAGGTTGGTTGGCCACGCTGGATCACCCTTGTGGAGCTTTTGTCGACGATGTTCTTACTCTGCCTCTGTCGCACGCGCGGGTCTATGAGTGATTTTGCGAATATTGATCGTGGGCCGTCATCGAGTCTGTGGTGGTGCGACTCGTTGCTCGATGCCCCTATCCCGAGACGAAAAAAAGCCCGCCCCGGAGGGGCGGGCCAACCTCGCATCTGGTGTGATGCTCGCTCTGCCTGATCACGAGCACGCCTCGTGATGGTTCCATCCTGGCACCGTTGTCTTGCAATGAGATGACAGGGCTGGGCGGGCCCCGATGATATCGCGCACAAAAAAAGACCCGCCGGGACTGGGCGGGTCATGTAAGGCTTACCAAGCGGGGAACTCGAGTAAGCCAGGCCATCATCCCATGTTGCTTATATGACTAATGTTTAAAAATGCCAACATTCTTGCCCGCTTTTTATTGCTCAAGCGTTCAACGATGCCGCCGGCAGAGCGGATCGGTTTGATTCGGCCTCGGCAACGAGCCCTTGAAATGCCGCCAGGGCGTCGCCAGTGTACGGCCCTGGGGCCGCCATGGCCCCGGCCGTGCGGCTGACCGCCGTCGGTAGCGAGATCGAATCTGAACCCCATTCCGACTGCAAAGGAGGTAGTGGATGTCAGTGCAGACATCGTCCGACCGACCGCATCATCAGGCGACTCCGTTCGATATCGTCGATTCCCCGGATCCCCAGAGCCGGGTGCGCAGCGCCCCACGCCCCGGCGAGGACCCGTATCCCACCCGGCTGTCCGAGCCCCTCGACCTGCCGTGGCTGAGTCGCCACGAGCCGGTGGTGAAGGGTCATGACGGCGAGGGCCCGCTCTCCGCGGCGCAGCTCGACGCGTTCGAGCGCCAGGGCTTCCTGTTCGAGCCCGATTTCCTCACGGGCGACGAGCTCGACGAGCTGCGTCGGGAGCTCAAGGTGCTGCTCGAGAACGACGCCTATCGCGGCCGCGATTTCAGCATCACCGAGCCCCGGGGCAATGAGATCCGCTCGCTGTTCGCCGTGCACTTCCTGTCGAAGGTCTTCGGCCGCCTGGCCCATGATCCGCGCCTGACCGGTCGCGCCCGGCAGATCCTCGGCGGCGAGCCCTACGTGCATCAGTCGCGCATCAACTACAAGCCGGGCTTCGAGGGGCAGGGCTTCAACTGGCACTCCGACTTCGAGACCTGGCACGCGGAGGACGGCATGCCGGCCATGAACGCGGTGAGCGCCTCCATCGTGCTGACCGACAATCACGCCTTCAACGGCCCGCTGATGCTGGTGCCGGGCTCCCACCGGGTGTTCGTGCCCTGCCTGGGCGAGACGCCGGAGGACCATCACAAGCAGTCGCTCAAGACCCAGGAGGTCGGGGTGCCGAGCCGCGAGGCGCTGCGCCGACTGATCGATCGGCACGGCATCGAGGCGCCCACCGGCGCCGCCGGCGGGCTGCTGCTGTTCGACTGCAACACCTTGCACGGCTCCAACGCCAACATGTCCCCGGATCCGCGCAGCAATGCCTTCTTCGTCTACAACCGCCGCGACAACCGCTGTGTCGAGCCCTTCGCCGCCGGCAAGCGCCGGCCGCGTTTCCTGGCGCATGCGCCCGACGAGGCCTGGACGCCGGAGGACTGACGCCGCGCCACCCCTGAGCGTAGACTGAACGGCAGTGTCGTTCCATTCGTCAGCCAGGAGTCGCATCGTCATGCGTTTCATTCCCCGTTTCACCGATGGCCGGGCCTGTCCCCAGCCGCTGGGCAAGATCGTCTGCGTCGGTCGCAACTACGCCGAGCATGCCCGGGAGCTCGACAATCCGGTGCCCAGCGAGCCGCTGCTGTTCATCAAGCCGGCCACCAGCGCGGTGAGCCTCGAGGAGGCGATCGATGCGCCCTTCGCCCGTGGCGAGGTGCACTTCGAGACCGAGCTGGCGCTGCTGGTGGGCGAGACGCTGAAGGACGTCGGCGCCGCCGAGGCGGAGCGGGCCATCGTCGGTATCGGCCTGGCGCTGGACCTGACCCTGCGCGACGTCCAGGGCAAGCTCAAGGAGAAGGGCCATCCCTGGGAGGTGGCCAAGGGCTTCGATGGTGCCTGTCCGATGTCCGCCTTCCTGCCGCTCGGCGAGGTGCCGAACTGGAGCGCCCTGGCCTTCACCCTGGCGGTGGACGGCGAGGAGCGCCAGCACGGCCACGGCGCGGACATGCTGTTTCCGGTGCCCGATCTGGTCGCCGAGATGAGTCGCCATTTCACCCTGGAACCGGGCGACGTGGTACTCACCGGCACGCCCGCCGGCGTCGGCGAGCTTCCCCGCGGCGCCGAGCTGCGCCTGTCGCTGACCGGCGGGCTGGAGGTCGTGACCCGCGTGGTCGATTGACGCGACGCGAGGGCTCGGAAACGCGAAGGCCCCCGCCGGCATTGCCGGCGGGGGCCTCGTCGTGAGAGGGCGCCTCGGGCGAGGTGCCCCTGGCCGTTACTGCTGGGGCAGCTTGTAGGCCATCACGTAGTCACCGATGGTGGTGCCGATGGAGCCATGCCCCCCCGCGACCTGGACGACCATCTGCTCGCCCTGGCTGTTGAGGTAGGTCATGGGCGTGGCCTGGCCGCCGGCCGGCAGGCGGGTTTCCCACAGCTGCTCGCCGGTCTCGAGGTCGTAGCCGCGCAGGTAGTCGTCCACGCTGGCGGCCAGGAACACCACGCCGCTGTCGGTGATCACCGGACCGCCGATACCGGGCACGCCCAGGCGGATCTTCAGCGGCAGCGCGGTCATGTCCTCGACGGTGCCGTTCTTGTGCTGCCAGGCGACCTCACCGGTACGCAGGTCGGTGCCGGCCACGTAGCCCCACGGGGGCTGCTGGCAGGGCACGCCGAACGGCGACAGGAAGGGCTTCATCTCGACGGCGTAGTCGGCGCCGGCGTTCTCGTTGAGGCCCTGCTCGCCCTGGTTGGTCTCGCCCAGGTCGGCGCCGTCCTTCGGCACCAGGGTGGAGGTGAAGGCTAGGTAGAGCGGCATGCCGAACATCACCTGACGCTTCGGATCCACTGCCAGGCTGCCCCAGTTGAAGACGCCGAAGTTGCCCGGGAACACGATGGTGCCCTGCTCGGAGGGCGGCGTGTACTGGCCTTCGTAGCGCAGCGACTTGAACTGGATGCGGCACATCAGCTGGTCGAAGGGCGTGGCGCCCCACATGTCCGCTTCGCGCAGGGTCGGCGGACGGAATGTCAGGTCGGAGATCGGTTGGGTCTCGGCGGCGTGGTCGCCCTCGATAGTGCCCTGGGGCGCCGGCCGCTCGGAGATCGGGAAGATCGGCTCGCCGGTCTCGCGGTTCAGAACATAGACGTCGCCCTGCTTGGTGGGAATCACCAGTGCCGGTTGGCGGCCCTCGTCGGTGTCGAGGTCCAGCAGGCTCGGCTGGGCCGGGGTGTCCATGTCCCACAGGTCGTGGTGCACGAACTGCTGGACCCACTCGACCTGGCCGGTCTCGAGGCTCAGCGCCACCACCGAGCTGGCATAGGTCTCCTCGGCTTCGCTGCGGTACATGCCCAGCTGGTCCGGGGTGCGGTTGCCCATCGGGAAGTAGACCATGCCCAGCTCCTCGTCGGCGCTGGCGATCGACCAGCTGTTCGGCGAGCTGGTGCTGTAGGTCTCGTCCTCGGCGATCGGGGCGGTGTCATCCGGATGGGCCGGATCCCAGTTCCACACCAGCTCACCGGTCTTGGCGTCGTAGGCACGGATCACGCCGGACGGCGAGTTGACGGCGTAGTTGTCGTTGACCGCACCGGCGACCACGACCTTGCCATCGGCCACCACGGGGGGGGAGGTGGAGTAGTAGAAGCCGGCCTGCTTGTACGGCATGTTGTGCATCAGGTCCAGCTCGCCGTTGTCGGCGAAGTTGGCGCAGCGGGCACCAGTGTTCGGATCCACCGCCAGCAGGCGGGCGTCTGAGGTCGGCATGAACAGCTGGGCGTCGCACTGGATCGGAGCGCGATCCTCGGCCGGGGCGCTGGCAATCTGCACGTCGAGGCTGTCGGCGTCGCCCTCGGCCGGCGGCAGGTAGGACACGCCGCGGCAGGTCTGGTGCTGGCGCGAGCTTTCGTCCGGCACCTTGGCGTCATACACCCACTGTTCCTCGCCGGTGTCGGCGTCCAGCGCGATCAGCCAGTTGTGCGGAGTGCACAGGAACAGCGAGTTGTCGATCTTGAGCGGAGTGACCTCGTAGGTGGTCTCGGTGACGTCCTCCGGGCGCTTCACGTCGCCGGTCTGGTACTGCCAGGCCAGCTCCAGGTCGGCCACGTTCTCGGGCGTGATCTGGTCCAGCGGCGAGAAGCGCTGGCCCATGTTGCTGCGCCCGTAGTCGTGCCAGCTTTCCTCGGGGCTGTCGCCGAGGTCGGGGGTCTCGTTGACGACCTCTCGGTTCAGCTCGCCGTCGATGCGGTGCGGGTCCACGGCCATGCTGCCCAGCAGCCCCACGCCGGCGATCGCCCAGACCGGTAGCAGCACGGCGGTGCCGAAGCGCGAGCCGCCCTTGGCCGGCCACAGCAGCGGGATGGCGAGCAGCAGGAAGATGCCCAGGCGCGGCGCCAGCGCCCACCAGTCATAGCCCGATTCCCACAGCGACCAGGCGGCGGTCGCCACCAGGAACAGCGCGTACAGCAGTTGGGCCTTGGGACGGCGCGAGCGCGTCATGGCGCCGACGGCGATCAGCACGATGCCGGACAGGGCGTAGTACCAGCTGCCGTCGAGGGTGACCAGCCACAGGCCGCCCCCGAGCAGGGCCAGCCCCGCCAGCCAGAAAATGAGGGAAAGTATGATCATGATCCCATGCTCCTTGCGAATAACAATGCGATGCACCCTATGGTAAATCATTAGGGTGCAAATCAAAATGACATCGACAGTTCGTCGCCAGCTGTCGCCCCCGCCATCACGATGCCACCCCTTCACTATGGTCTAATGAAGGAGAGGCGTCAGGCGCGGTCGGTCAATGGCGAGTCATTCGAGGTAGGTATAGCCCTCGAGCCCCTCCGAGAGGTCGTCGAGGAAGCGCGCCTGCTCATCGGCCGTAAGGCCGCTGGCGGCGAGCTGGTCGGCGAGGCGCTGGCGCAGCACCTCGGCGTCGAAGTCCACGTAGCCGAGCACATCGGCCACCCGGTCGCCGCGGCGCCGATGGTCGAGGCGCCAGGCGCCGGTCGCGTCCAGCGACGCATCCACCGAGTCGGTGTCGCCGAACAGGTTGTGCAGGTCGCCGAGGATCTCCTGGTAGGCGCCGACCAGGAAGAAGCCCAGCAGGCGTTCCTCGTCGTCGCCCCACTCGGGCAGCGGCAGGGTGGCCTCGACGCCTTCGCCGTCCACGTAGCCGTCGATGCGGCCGTCGCTGTCGCAGGTGATGTCCTGCACGACCGCGCGCCGGGCGGGCGGACGGTCCAGGCCGGAAAGCGGCAGCACCGGGAAGATCTGATCGATCCCCCAGACATCGGGCACCGACTGGAACAGCGAGAAGTTGACGAACAGCTTGTCGGCCAGCTTCTCGGCCAGTTCGTCGTGGATCTCGCGATGGGCGCGGTTGCGCGGGTCGAGGCGCTCGCGCAGGCGGGCGCAGGCAGCGGTGTAGACGCCTTCGCCCTCGGCGCGGGCCTCGAGCCCGGCCAGCCCCATCACGAAGCGCTCCTGCAGCTCGCCGATGGCCTGGCCCAGGTCGTGCCAGGCCTCGACCAGCCCGCGTGGCGCGGGGGACTCGGCCAGGGCGTCGTGGACCCGCCACAGCTCGGCGACCTGCGGGTCGCCCTCGACCCGGGCGGCTGGTGCCCGGGTCTCGGCGCGCTCCTCGCCGATCACGTTGGTGATCAGCACCGCATGATGGGCGGTCAGGGCGCGGCCCGACTCGCTGATCAGGTGCGGATGAGGCAGCCCCTCGGCGTCGCATACCTGGGCGAAGGCCGCGACCACGTTGCGGGCGTACTCGCGCATCGAGTAGTTGATCGAGCAGAAGCTGCGCGAGCGGGTGCCCTCGTAGTCGATGCCGAGCCCGCCGCCCACGTCCACGGTATCCACCGGCGCGCCCAGCGCGATCAGGCTCTGGTAGAAGCGGGCGCACTCGCGCAGGCCGCGCTGGATGTCGCGGATGTTGGCGATCTGCGAGCCCAGGTGGAAGTGCACCAGCTGCAGGCTGGCCAGGGCGTCGGCCTCGCGCAGCCGCTCGACCACGGCCTGGATCTGCCCGGCGGTGAGGCCGAACTTGGACTTCTCGCCGCCGGTATTCTGCCACTTGCCCTTGCCCACCGAGGCCAGCCGGGCGCGCAGGCCGATGCGCGGCCGCACGCCGAGGCGGTCGGCTTCCTCGAGGATCAGCGGCAGCTCCGAGAGCTTCTCCACCACCAGATAGACGCGATGGCCGAGCTTCTCGCCCATCAGCGCCAGGCGGATGTACTCGCGGTCCTTGTAGCCGTTGCAGACGATCAGCGAGGGGCCGTCGCCGGACAGCGCCAGCACCGCCAGCAGCTCAGGCTTGCTGCCGGCCTCCAGGCCGACCCGGTCGTGGCCGCGTTCGCGGGTGGCGAGGATCTCCTCGACCACCCGGCGCTGCTGGTTGACCTTGATCGGGTAGACCGCGGTATAGCCGCCGCCGAAGCCTTCCTCTGCCATGACCCCGTCGAAGGCGGCACACAGCTGCTCGACGCGGTCATGGAGGATGTCGGTGAAGCGGACCAGCACCGGCAGCCGCAGGCCGGCCTCGCGCAGCTGCGCGATCAGCGGCGCGAGCGGCAGGGCGGGGCCCTCGTCCTCGCCGTGCGGGCGCACCAGGGCCCGGCCGTCGTCGGCCACGTCGAAGTAGCCGCTGCCCCACTGGTCGATGTTCCAGGTGTGCCGGGCGCGCTGCGCGGGTCCGGCCATGCTGCCCATGGTCAGGCTCATCGAGCGGCCTCGGGCAGCGGCAGGGCGCCTTCGGCGATACGCCGCTTGAGCACGCCGCGGAACACCTCCGGGTCATGAGGCGTGAGGTCATGGGCGGGCGGGTCGACATAGACCACCAGCAGCCGCGACAGCCAGTAGCGCAGCGCGGTCATGCGCAGCATCATCGGCCAGGCCTCGCGTTCGCTCTCCTCCAGCGGACGCCGCGCCTGATAGGCGCCGAGCAGCGCCTCGTAGCGCGCCGGGTCGAGCCGGCCGTCGGCCTCGGTGGCCCAGTCGTTGATCACGATGGCCAGGTCGAACAGCAGGTCGCCGGTGCAGCCGTTGTAGAAGTCGATCAGCCCGCCCAGCTCGTCGCCGTCGAACAGGGTGTTGTCGCGGAACAGGTCGCCGTGGATCGCGCCCTGGGGCAGCGTCGGCGCATCGCCGAAGAAGCCCTGGTAGATCTCCACCTCGTCCTTCATCAGCGCCTGGTCCTCAGGAGAGAGGTAGGCCAGCACCTTGTGGTGCATCGGCAGCAGCCAGTGCAGGTCGCGCGGGTTGGGCCGGTGCCCCGGGAAGCGCTGCGAGACCCGGTGCATGCGGCCCAGGGCGTCGCCCAGCGCCCGGCATTGGGCGAGGTTGGGCGCCTCGGGATGCTTGCCGGGCAGGCGCGGGAACAGCAGCGCCGGCTTGCCGGCCAGGCTGTGCAGGGCGATGCCGTCACGGTCGTGGAGCGGCCCGGGCACGGGCAGGCGATGCTCGTCCAGGTAGTCGAGCAGCTCGACGAAGAACGGCAGCTCTTCGTGCTCGCCCTGCTCGAACAACGTGAGCACCAGCTCGCGACGGTCGGTGGTGACGAAGAAGGTGCTGTTCTCGGTGCCGGCGGGCACGCCCTTGCAGGCGATGAGCGAGCCGGCATCGAACTGGCTCAGGAACGTCTCGACCTGGGAGTCGGTCAGCGGTGTGAATACGGCCATGGATGTCTCGCCCGGGTATGCGAAGCCGCCTATTGTAGCGGCTTGGCGGCGTGATGCACGAACCGGGTAGGAAGGGCGGCAACGTCACGGAGCATGGCTGATCCGGCGACAGGTCTGCGAGGGGCGCTATGAACCCATCCGTGGGCGCTACTTTGGCCATCCCTGGCCAAAAACCCCCTCTACGACCTGTCCCCGGCGCCGCCTGGTTGTCCCGGCCTCAGAAACGCTTGATGACCCACTCGGGCACGGCGATGCGCTGGCCGTTCTGGCGTTCGAAGTCGCCGTCGCCGTCGCGGTCGACGAGGTAGTAGGAGGGCCCGGTGGCGGGCTTGATCTCGATGGCGTAGAGCTCGCCGTTGACTCGGTACTCGCGGATGGTGCGGTCTTCTTCCTGGCGGATGGTGACGTCCGGCTCGACGTCGGTGCTGGACTGGGCCAGGGCCGGCAGGGCGGCGGTGACGAGGGCCAGGCCGGCCAGCGGCGCGAGCAGCGCGGAGTGCATGAGGTTCATGGTGTTCTCCTGACCATGGGGTTGCCCCCAGTGTATGCCCTTGGCGGTCGACAACGCATGCTTTGCCCGGCAAATCGGCTCGGCAATGCGTATCATGACTGACCAGGATCAGGGGCGGCGCTCGCGATGACCGCCGGCCCCTCGACACGCGATCATCTGCCCAGCCTGCAAGGGATGCCGATTCATGGCCGACACCCCCATCGTCCTCGTCGACGGTTCCTCCTATCTCTACCGCGCCTTTCACGCCCTGCCGCCGCTGACCACCTCCGAGGGTCTGCCCACCGGCGCCGTCAAGGGCGTGCTCAACATGCTCAAGCGGCTGATCAAGGACTACCCCGACAGCCCCATGGCGGTGGTGTTCGATGCCCCGGGCAAGACCTTCCGCGACGAGCTCTACGCCGAATACAAGGCCCAGCGCCCGCCGATGCCGGACGACCTGCGTGACCAGGTCCAGCCGCTGCACGACTGCGTGCGCGCCCTCGGCCTGCCGCTGCTGTGCATCCAGGGCGTGGAGGCCGACGACGTCATCGGCACCCTGGCGCGCCACGCCACCGAGGCCGGACGCGACGCCGTGATCTCCACCGGCGACAAGGACATGGCCCAGCTGGTCAATGCCCACATCACCCTGGTCAACACCATGAAGGACGAGACCCTCGACGTGGCCGGGGTGAAGGAGAAGTTCGGGTTACCGCCGGAGCGGATCATCGACTTCCTGGCGCTGATGGGCGACAAGGTCGACAACATTCCCGGCGTGCCGGGGGTCGGCGAGAAGACCGCCCTGGGGCTGCTGCAGGGCATGGAGGGCGGCCTCGAGACCGTCTACGCCGACCTGGAAAAGGTCAAGACGCTGGGCTTTCGCGGCGCCAAGACGCTGCCCAAGAAGCTCGAGGAGCACCGCGACCAGGCCTTCCTGTCCTACGAGCTGGCGACCATCAAGACCGACTGCGAGCTGCCGGTGGGCCTCGACGACCTGGACATCGCCCACCCTGACCGCGAGTCGCTGGCCGAGCTCTATCGCCGCCTGGAGTTCAAGGCCTGGCTGTCCGAGCTTCTGGAAGGCAAGGACAAGGGGGTCGATGACGCCTCGTCGGGCGAGGGCGCCGAAGGCGGCGAGAGCGGTGGAGAACGCGAGGGCGAGAGCGGCGGCGCCGAGCGCGAGGATGTGGTGATCCTCGAGCAGGCCGACCTCGACGCCTGGCTTGCGCGTTTGAAGGAGGCCGAGGCCTTCTGCTTCGATCTCGAGACCACCAGCCTCGACTACATGGAGGCCGAGATCGTCGGCGTCGGGCTGTCCCTCGAGCCCGGCGAGGCCGCCTACATCCCGCTGGCCCACGACTACCTGGATGCGCCGGCCCAGCTCGATCGCAAGGCCGTGCTCGAGGCGCTGACGCCGCTGTGGGCGGACGCCGGCAAGGCCAAGATCGGCCAGAACCTCAAGTACGACATCTCGGTGCTGGCGCGTCACGGCATCGAGGTGGCGGGAGCCCTCGAGGACACCATGCTCGAGTCCTACGTGCTGGATTCCACCGCCACCCGCCACGACATGGACTCGCTGGCGCTCAAGTACCTGGGCGAGAAGACGGTCAGCTTCGAGGACATCGCCGGCAAGGGCGTCAAGCAGCTGACCTTCAACCAGATCGCCCTGGAGCAGGCCGCGCCCTACGCCTGCGAGGACGTCGACATCACCCTGCGACTGCACCGCGAGCTGCGCCCGCGGGTCGAGGCCGAGGGTCGCCTGGCCGAGGTGCTCGACAGCCTGGAGCGCCCGCTGATCCGGGTGCTGTCGCGCATGGAGCGCGGCGGCGTGGCGCTGGACGCCGAGCGCCTGCACGCCCAGAGCCAGGAGCTCGGCCAGCGCATCGGCGAGCTCGAGCAGCAGGCCTTCGAGCTCGCCGGGCGCGAGTTCAACCTGGGCTCGCCCAAGCAGCTCGGCCAGATCCTGTTCGAGGAACAGAAGATCCCGGTGATCAAGAAGACGCCCAAGGGCGCGCCGTCCACCGCCGAGGCCGTGCTCGAGGAGCTGGCGCTGGACTACCCGCTGCCCAAGGTGATCATGGAACACCGCGGCCTCTCCAAGCTGCGCTCCACCTACACCGACAAGCTGCCGAAGCTGGTCAACAAGGCCACCGGCCGGCTGCACACCAGCTACCACCAGGCGGTCACCGCCACCGGGCGGCTGTCGTCCTCCGATCCCAACCTGCAGAACATCCCGATCCGCACCGAGCAGGGGCGCAAGATCCGCCAGGCCTTCGTCGCGCGGCCCGGCTATCGCATCGTCGCCGCCGACTACTCGCAGATCGAGCTGCGCATCATGGCGCACCTGTCCGGCGACAAGGGGCTGCTCGAGGCCTTCGCCGCCGACCGCGACATCCACGCCGCCACCGCCGCCGAGGTGTTCGGCGTGGGGCTCGATAAGGTCTCCCCGGACCAGCGCCGCAGCGCCAAGGCGATCAACTTCGGGCTGATCTACGGCATGAGCGCCTGGGGCTTGGGCCGCCAGCTGCACATCGAGCAGAAGCAGGCCAAGACCTACATCGACCGCTACTTCGACCGCTATCCCGGCGTGGCCCGCTACATGGAGCGCATCCGCGCCCAGGCGGCCGAGGACGGTTTCGTCGAGACGGTGCTCGGCCGGCGCCTCTACCTGCCGGAGATCCACTCCCAGAACCGTGCCCGTCGCCAGGGCGCCGAGCGCACCGCCATCAACGCGCCCATGCAGGGCACCGCGGCGGACATCATCAAGCGCGCCATGATCGACGTCGACGCCTGGCTGGCCGAGGGCGAGGTCGACGCCATGATGGTCATGCAGGTCCACGACGAACTGGTGTTCGAGGTCGCCGAAGACGCCGTCGACACCTTCATTCCCGAGGTGAAGCGGCGCATGCAGGCTGCCGCCGAGCTCGATGTGGCGCTGATCGTCGAGGCCGAGAGCGGCGTTAACTGGGACGAGGCGCACTGACACGTTCATCGTGCCATGCTGTGTGAATGGCTGTGAGAACACCGGTGGGTCACGAGGGCCCGATCGAACAAGGAGGAGAGTGATGCGAAGGATCATGATGCCATGGTTGCTGGGCGCGGGCGTGGCCCTGCTGTCCGGTTGCGCGAGCCAGGCCACCGAGCAGACGGCGGCGGAGCGCTTCGACTGCACCGCCCTGAACCAGGCGATCACGAGTGCGGAGACGGGCTTCGAGGACATCAAGGGGCGCCTGGAGACCACCGATCTGACCCGCACCTGGCAGACCGACACCCAGGCGTTTCATGACGCCTGCGTGATCACCTCGGCCCGCCGGCCCGACCACTACCTGTGCTTCGGCCCGCTGGCGACCGACGACCCGCGCGGCGCGCTGGTGGCCGGCGGCGAGGCCCTCGGCCGGTGCCTGGGGGAAAGCTGGCAGTCCGAGCGCACCGCGCCGGACCGACTCGCGTTCACCCGCCAGGGCCGCGAGCCCGTGGTGGTGCTCGAGAGCTTCCTCAACGACCGCGGACGCCGCATGGGCACCCTGGGGGTGTACCAGAACGCCGCGGACGCCGCGCCCCGGCCGGGCGAGGAGTGAGCCTGACCGGCGCCTGAGCGCGTCTGCCAATGAAAAGGCCCGCGGCAATGCCGCGGGCCTTTTTCGTGATGGCCGATGGTCCCGGTCAGAACGCGCCGATGGGGGGCGACAGTGCAGCGATAAACCGTTGTTGCCTGGCTGAGCGAGGCGGTGTCTGAAAAGTCGGCGAGCGAAGGCTAGACAAGGCAAAAATCGGCAAGGATGCGCAGTTTACAAAGGGGTAAATGAGCATTTCGAGCTGATTTTTAACGCCGTATAGCCGAGCGCAGGCACTTTTCAGACATTGACTACCGCCAGCCGACGCGATCGAAGATACGCACCGCCTGCGGATTGTTCTCGCCCAGCACGCTGACGTTCAGGTCGTCGGTCTTGACGTCGCCCCAGGAGGCCAGCACCTCGTCGACCGGCTCGCCTTCGACCGCCGGGAACTCGTGGTTGCCGGTGGAGAAGATCGCCTGGGCGGTGTCGGAGGCCAGGAACTCCAGGAAGCGCACGGCGTTTTCCGGGTGCGGGGCATCCTTGACCATGCCGGCGCCGCCGACGTTGATGTGAGCGCCACGGTCGTCCTGGTTGGGGAACAGGATCTGGAGCTTCTCGGCGGCCTCGCGGGTGGCGTCGTCGTCGGAGGTCAGCATGCGCACGTAGTAGTAGTGGTTGGCCACCGCCACGTCGCACTCGCCGCTGGCCACGCCCAGCAGCTGGTCGGTGTCGCCGCCCTCGGGGTCGCGGGCCATGTTGTCGACCACGCCCTGGGCCCACTGCTCGGCGCCTTCCTCGCCGTGGTGGGCGATCATCGAAGCCAGCAGCGACTGGTTGTAGATGTTGTTCGAGGAGCGGATGCAGATCTCGCCCTCGAAGCGCGAATCGGCCAGGTCCTCGTAGCTCGAGAGCTCGTCGGCGCCGACGGCCTCCGGGTTGTAGAAGATCGCGCGCACGCGCTGGCTGAAGCCGAACCACTTGCCCTCGGGGTGGTGCATGTTGGCGGGCAGGCGCTCGTCGAGCAGTTCGGAGTCGACGCTGGCGAAGATGTCTTCCTGCTCGGCGCGCCACAGGCGGCCGGCGTCCACGGTCATCATCACGTCGGCGGGGCTGGCTTGGCCCTCGCGCTTGATGCGCTGGATCAGCTGGTCGGAGCCGCCCTCGAGCACGTTGACCTCGATGCCGGTCGCCTCGGTGAAGGCGTCGTAGAGGTCCTGGTCGGAATCGTAGTGGCGGGCCGAGTAGACGTTCACCTCGTCGGCGACGGCGGGGGCGGCGAAGGCCGCACCGGCCATCAGAGCGGCGAGGGGCATGACGAGACGACGGGACTGTGACATCGGAGACCTCATGGTCGGGGAAGTCGGTATCGACTTCGAATGATAATAGGTTGTATTAGTCTTGCCATTGAAGCGCCTGGTCGCCGTGGCGTCAACCGGCATCGCGGCGCCGATAAATGGCGACGAAAAGACGAAGGTTTCGCGTTACCATGAAGGCCCTGTCACGTCAGCGCCCGGTGCTTGCCCATGACCAGCCACGCTCAGCTTTCCCCCGCCGCCGCGCCGGAACAGGCCCCGGCCCCGGTGCTCGCCATGCACAACATTCGCCACGCCTACGGCCACCACCTGGCGGTGGAGGACGTAGGCCTGGAGGTGCGTCCCGGCGAGGTGGTCTGTCTTCTGGGGCCCTCCGGCTGCGGCAAGACCACGCTGCTGCGCATCGTCGCCGGGCTCGAGGTGCTCCAGCAGGGGCGGGTCGACCTCGACGGCCGGCCGATCGGGCGCCCCGGCCAGGCCCACCTGCCGCCGGAGAAGCGCAACGTCGGCCTGGCGTTCCAGGATTCGGCGCTGTTCCCGCATCTCTCGGTGTTGCAGAACGTCGGCTTCGGCCTCGAGGCGCTGCCCGCCAAGGAGCGTCGCCGGCGCGCCATGGAGCTGCTCGACCAGCTGGGCATGGGGCGCTACGCCGAGAGCTATCCGCACATGTTGTCCGGCGGCCAGCAGCAGCGCGTGGCCCTGGCCCGGGCGCTGGCCCCGGCGCCGCAGCTGATGCTGCTCGACGAGCCGTTCTCGAGCCTGGACGCCCGGCTGCGCGACCGCATCCGCGACGACACCCTGCACGTGCTCAAGAAGGTCGGTGCCGGCGCCCTGCTGGTCACCCATGACCCGGAGGAGGCGATGTTCATGGCCGATCGCATCGCGCTGATGCGCGACGGCCACATCGTCCAGATGGGCGCCCCCCGGGAGCTCTACTGCGCCCCGGTCGATCCCTTCGTGGTGACCTTCTTCGGCGAGGTCAATGAGCTCGAGGGCATGGTGCGCGACGGTCGCGTCGACACCCCGGTGGGTGAGGTGATGGCCCATGGCCTGGAGGAGGGCGCCCGGGCGCGGGTGATGATCCGCCCCGAGGCGCTGCGCGTGGTAGCCCTGGAAGAGCCGCCGGCGGATCACCACAGCCACGTGATCATGGCCAAGCTGTTGGGCCGCACCAGCCTGCTGCACATCTGCGCCCACGGCGGCGGCAGCGAGTCGCATCTGCACGCCCGGGTTCCCGGCGTGTTCCTGCCCGAGGAGGGCCAGCCGGTCACGATCCGGCTGGATCCGTCACAGGTGTTCGTCTTTCCCGCCACTGCCCCCGCCGCTGCCGGGGCGTGAGCCGCGCATCGCCAGGCTGAGCAGGATCACCGGAATGATGCCCACCGCGACGATGGTCAGCGAGGCAGTGGAGGCCTCGGCCAGGCGCTCGTCGGCGGCCAGGTTGTGGGCCCGTACCGCCAGGGTGTCGAAGTCGAAGGGGCGCAGGATGATGGTCGCCGGCAGCTCCTTCATCACGTCGACGAACACCAGGATGCCGGCGGCCAGCAGGCTGCCGCGCATGATCGGCGTGTGCACGCGTCGCAGGGTGCCGCCGGCGGTCTGTCCCAGGGTGCGGGCGGCCGCGTCCATGCTCGGCGTGACCTTGCCGAGGCTCGCCTCCAGGGCGTTGAACGACACCGCCAGGAAGCGCACCACGTAGGCGTAGATCAGGATGAAGGCCGAACCGCTGAAGATCAGCCCGGCCATCACCCCGTAGTGCTCGCGCAGGAAGCCGTTCAGGGTGTCGTCCAGCCAGGCGAAGGGGATCAGGATGCCCACCGCCACCACCGAGCCGGGCACCGCATAGCCCATCGCCGCCACCCGGGTGGCGGTGCGCGTCAGCGGCCCCGGATTCAGCCGCGCGCCGTAGCTCAGCACCAGCGCCAGCCCCACCGCGACCAGCGCCGCCACGGCCGCCAGCAGCAGGCTGTTGCCGGCGAATTCCAGGAACCGGGCGCCGAACAGCGAGTCCCCGCCCTTGATCGACAGGTAGCCCAGCAGGCCGCTGGGAATCAGGAAGCCGACCAGCACCGGCGCCAGGCAGGCCAGGGTGGCGGCGGCGGCGCGCAGGCCGCCGAGCCGGAACTCCGGCAGCTGTTGGTAGCGGCCGGTGGTGTGGAAGTAGCGGCGCTTGCCCCGCGAGGCGCGCTCGAGCAGCACGAAGCAGATCACGAAGGCCAGCAGGCAGGCCGCCAGCTGGGCGGCGGCGACCTGCTCGCCCATGCCGAACCAGGTGCGGTAGATGCCGGTGGTGAAGGTATCGACGCCGAAGTACTGTACCGCGCCGAACTCGTTGAGGGTCTCCATCAGCGCCAGTGACACGCCGCCGACGATGGCCGGGCGCGCCAGCGGGATGGCGATGCTGGTGAACAGCCGCCAGGGGCCGCGGCCCAGGGTGCGGCCGACGTCGAGCACGCACACCGACTGCTCGAGGAAGCTGGCCCGGGCCAGCATGTAGACGTAGGGGTAGAGCACCAGGGTGATCAGGGTCGCCGCGCCGCCCAGCGAGCGGATGTCGGGGAACCAGTAGTCGCCGCGCTCCCAGCCGAAGGTCTCGCGCAGGGCGCTCTGCAGCGGCCCGGCGTACTGCAGGAAGTCGGTGTAGGCGTAGGCGATCACGTAGGTCGGCACCGCCAGCGGCAGCAGCAGGGCCCACTCGAACAGCTTGCGCCCGGGGAAGCGGCACATCACCACCAGCCAGGCGGTACCGGTGCCGATCACGAAGGTGCCGAGCCCCACCGTGATGACCAGGAAGAGCGTGTTGGCCAGGTAGCGGCCGAGCACGGTGCTGGCCAGGTGCTGCCACACGTCACCGGCGGGCATCACGATATGCGCCAGCACGGTGAGCACCGGCAGTGCCACCACGGCGGCGATGAGCAGGGTCAGAACGCTCCATGCATCGAGGCGCCATCTGGACCGCGGGGCAGCCGAGGCGGGTCGATGGCTGAGGGGGCTGGACAACGCAGGATCTCCTTCCGGTGGGCCGTCACCGGCCAGATGCGAGTGGCTGGCGGGTGAAAGATAGTATCAGCTGCTCGGCGGGGTCGCAGCCAGACGGACGGTCCCGCGACGCCCCCGGAGGGCCGGGCGTCGCGGGTGGGTCGGGCGAGGAGGGGGCGTCGGCTGCCGGGCTAGTAGCCCAGCCACAGCGAGGGCAGCCCGGTCACCAGGGCCGGGAAGACCGCCATCAGCACGCAGGCCAGCAGGATCAGCGCGCAGAACGGAATCACCGCCTTGTACAGGTCCAGGGTCTGGATCTCCGGCGGCGCCACGCCCTTGAGGTAGAACAGCGCATAGCCGAACGGCGGGGTGAGGAAGGAGGTCTGCAGCACCACCGCCACCATCACCACGAACCACAGGGTGTCGACGCCCATGGCCTCGATGATCGGCAGCATGATCGGGAAGCTCAGCAGCACGATGCCGGTCCAGTCGAGGAACATGCCCAGCACGAACACCAGCAGGAACATCAGGATCAGCGCGCCGGTGGTGCCGCCGGGCATCGCCAGCACCAGCTCGCTGATCACGTCCATGCCGCCGCCGATCGAGAACACCCCGGTGAAGGCGGTGGCGCCGACCAGCACGAACATCACCATGGTGGTGGTCTTGCCGGCCTCGATGAAGGTGCGATAGCAGGTCGAGACCTTGCGGTCGCCGAAGACCAGGAACAGCACGAAGGCCAGGGTCACGCCGATCGCCGAGGCCTCGGTGGCGGTGGCGATGCCGGTGAACAGCGCGCCCAGCACGCCGAGGATCAGGCTCATCGGCGGCAGCACGTACTTGCCGAGGCGCACCACCAGCTCGCCGGTGGAGAGATCGGCACGCTCCTCGGCGGCCACCGGCGGGCCATAGCTTGGCTTGATGAAGCACACCAGCAGCACGTAGCCGGCGTACAGGGTGCCCAGCAGCAGGCCCGGCACCAGGGCGCCGGCGAACAGCGCACCCACCGAGACCGGCGAGTAGCTGGCCATCAGGATCAGCATGATGCTCGGCGGAATCAGAATGCCCAGGCAGCCGCTGGCCATGATCACGCCGGCCGACAGGCCCTTGTGATAGCCGTACTTGAGCATCGGCGCCAGGGCGATCAGCCCCATCACCGCGATCGAGGCGCCGACGATGCCGGTGGTGGCGGCCAGCAGCACCGAGACGATGACCACGGTCAGCGCCAGCCCGCCGCGCACCCGGCCGAGCAGCAGGCGCATGCTCTCGAACATCCGCTCGGTGACGCCGGAGTCGTTGAGGAAGCGCGCCATGAGGATGAACAGCGGGATGGCCACCAGCACGTAATTGTCCATGGCCCGGCCGTAGATGTTGTTGATGATGATGCCGAGCACCTGGGGGCCGGGGCCGAACCAGGCGCCGAGCACCGCGGTGCCGCCCAGCACGAAGGCCAGCGGATGACCCATGAACAGCCCCACCAGCAGGCCGCCGAACATGAACAGGGTGAGCATTTCCGGGCTCATGAGGCGTCCTCCGATGACGACGGGCCGGCGGTCAGCTCGCCGACGGCACGGATCACGATGGCGATGGCCTGCAGCAGCACCAGCACGCCGGCGATGACCAGCACCGCCTTCACCGGGTAGACCGGGATCGAGACGATGCCGTAGGTGGATTCACCGCGGCTCCAGGAGCGCTCGAAGAAGCGCCAGCTGTAGGTGATGAGCATCAGGATGAAGGGGGTGAAGAACAGCAGGTAGCCGAGCAGCTCGATCAGTGCCCGGCCGCGCCGCGAGAGCAGTCGCTTGAGCACGTCCACCTCGACGTGGGCGTGATGCTTGAGACCGTAGGCGGCCATCAGCATGAAGTGGCTGCCGAACAGCATGGTGGTGACATCGAAGGCCCAGTCGCTGGGCCGGCCGAAGAAGAAGCGCATGGCGATGTCGTAGACCACCACGATGGTAATGATCGCGATCAGCGGGGCGATCAGGCGACCGAAGCCCTCGTTGAGGGCGTCGATGGCCCGGGCGATGGCATGCATCCGGAGAGCCTCCTCGAATAACGTATAAAGCCGGCGGCCTCGAGAGTGCCGCCGGCCGGACAGGGGAATCGGGCCGTGAACCGCTTACGGGTTCATGCAGGCCTCGATGTCCTCGAGGGAGGGCAGGTTGTCGGTGACCCGGCTCATGTTGAAGGGCACCGAGACGTCCCGCCACTGGGCGTAGTCCTGCATGTAGCTGATCATCGAGTGGTAGACCTTGGCGTGCATCGGGTCCTCGCAGGCGCCCTGCACGATCACCTCGTTGGTGATGTCCTGGATCGTCGCCAGGTCTTCCTCGGAGAGCTGGTTGATGGTGGTGCCGTCCTCGAGGAACTGGGCGGTGCCCTCGGTGGACTGCTTCTCGGACCAGGCCAGCGACCAGGCCATGGTCGCCTCGGCGGCGATCTTCAGGGTCTCCTGGGTCTCCTCGGAGAGCGCGTCCCAGGCGTCCTGGTTGATCATCACGCCGAACACGCTGGCCGACTGGTGCCAGCCCGGGGTCATCCAGTAGTCGGCGACCTCGGAGAAACCGGCCTTGTAGTCCACGCCCGGGGTCGAGAACTCGGCGCCGTCGACCACGCCGCGCTCGATGGCCTGGTAGATCTCGCCGCCGGCCAGGGTGACCTGGGAGCCGCCGAGCTGCTCCAGCACCCGGCCCTGGTCGCGGCCCGAGAGGCGCAGGCGCTTGCCTTCCAGGTCGGCGAGGCTCTCGATCGGCGTGCCGCCGCGGAAGCCGGACTCGTTGTTGGTGATGCCGTAGGGCAGATAGACCATGTTGTACTGGCCGTAGACCTCCTGATAGAGATCGAAGCCGCCCCACTGGTTGATCCAGTTCAGGTAGTCCACGCCGTTGAACAGGCTGGTGGTGGTGGCCAGGGGCGAGAAGGCCGGGCTGCGACCCGCCCAGTAGCCCGGCCAGTCGCCGGCGGCCTGGATGCTGCCGGTCTCGGTGGCATCGAACACCTCGGTGCCGGGCATCAGGGTGCCGCCGGCGTAGAACTCGATCTTCAGCTCGTCGCCGGCCAGGTGGTTGACCAGCTCTGCCCAGTGGCGGTCGATCTGGATCAGATCGAGGTTGTCCGGCCAGGTGGTGGTCATGGTCCAGGATTCCTGGGCCTGGGCGGTGCTGGTCAGGCCGGCCAGGGCGATGCCGGCAGCCAGGCCGGTCAGGGCGAAACGCGTCGGCTTCATGGCGATACTCTCCCGAAAGCTTGTTCTGGTTGTGGGGATGATGCGGTGCAAAAAACACGGTCGCCCGCCGGTGAGGGGCTCGGCGTGGCGACCCTGGAAACAAGCTAGCATGGGGCGCAGGGAGCGCGAGAAGGCCTCCAAACGTCGAAGTGGCGGCCGCGCGGGTCGGCAGTGTTGTCCTTCTGGTCAGGAAAAATCCTTGATTTTCAGGTGTATAAAACAAGGGTATGGCCGGTATGCTGCATCGCCGAAGGGGCGCCGGGCGTTGAAAGGGCGTCACCCGCTTAGACCAAAGTTCAGCGATTGAAGAGACTACTGATGGAAGCTTCCGTGCCCGCCGAGCTGCTGGCCTGTCAGCACTGCCTGGGCGAACGCCGCTGGCGGGGCCTGGTGTGGCTGTCCGGCGAGGTCGAGGATGTGCGTGCCCGGGGACTGGCGCTCTGGCATGCCCTCGGCGTCAAAGCGCCACTGTGGGTCGGCCCCGAGCCGCCTGCCGGGCTCGAAGCCGCGGCCTGGCTGCCCGCCGCCAAGGCGCGGAACCGGCTCGGCGGCGAGCACGACCTGATCGTCTTCGACGCGTTGTCGCCCGGGGCCGGCTTCGACCCCGACGCCTTCGGCGCGCTCTCGGGCACCCTGCGCGCCGGTGGGCTGCTGGTGCTGCTGACCCCCGACGACTGGGGCGCGCGCCCCGACGCCGACTACGCCCGGCTCGCCGCCCACCCGCATGCGGCCGAGGCGCTCTCGGCGCACTATCTGGCGCGTCTCGCCCGCCTGCTGGAGGCGTCGCCGCGGACGATCCGCTGGCCCGCCCAGGGCGTGCCGATGCTGCCCGACTGGCCCGAGGCGTCGCCGTCCGGACCGGCAGCCGAGCCGGCGCCCGACGATGGCGACTGCCTGACCGCCGATCAGGCCGAGGCGGTGGCGCGGCTGGTCCGGCTACGCCGGCGCCGGCCGCTGGTGCTCACCGCCGACCGTGGTCGCGGCAAGACGGCGGCGCTCGGCATCGCCTGCGCCCGGCTGCTGGCGAAGGCGCAGCAAGACGGCGCCGAGATCGAGATCCTCGTCACCGCGCCGCGCCCCGCGGCGGTGGCCGGGCTGTTCGAGCGTCTCGCCGCGCTGTGCCCCGAGGGCCGGCGCCAGGGGAACCGCTTCGAGGATGCCGGCGGCCGCGTGACCTTCCTCGCGCCGGACGAGCTCAGCGCCCGCGTCGCGCGCGGCGAGGCCGGCGGCGCCGGCACCTGGCTGCTGGTCGACGAGGCCGCGGCGATGCCGGCAGGGCTGCTCGGGCAGTGGCTGTCGGCCTTCCCGCGCATCGCCTTCGCCACCACTGTGCACGGCTACGAAGGCGCCGGGCGCGGCTTCGCGCTGCGCTTCCGCGCGCGGCTGGAGCGCCTGACGCCGGAGTGGCGGGAGTATCACCTGTCCGCGCCGATCCGCTGGGCCGAGGACGACCCGCTGGAGGCGTTGACCTCGAGGCTGCTGATGCTCGACGCCGAGCCGGTCGCGCCCGATGACATCGGATCGAAGGCCACGGCCGCCTGGCGGGTCGAGTCGCCGGAGGCGCTGGCCCATGACGAGCCGCGCCTGCGGACGCTGTTCGGGTTGCTGGTGCAGGCCCACTACCGCACCACGCCGAGCGATCTGCGCCACCTGCTGGACGGTCCGGACACCCGGGTCGTCACCCTGGGCGATGCCGCCGGCCCCGCGGCCGTGGCGGTGGTGGCCGACGAGGGCGGCTTCGACGCTGCCCTGGCCGAGCGGGTGGCGCGGGGCGAGCGCCGCCCGCGCGGGCACCTGATGGCCCAGTCGCTGGCCGCCCACGCCGGCTCGCGGGAGGCGCTGACCGGTCGCCTGCGACGGGTGCAGCGCATCGCCGTGCATCCGGCCGCGCGTCGCCGGGGCCTGGGACGCGAACTGCTGACGCGGGAGCGAGAGGCGGCCGGTGAAGCGGGCGTCGCCCTGCTGGGGGCGAGCTTCGGCGCCGAGCCGGGGCTGCTCGCCTTCTGGCGCGCCCAGGGCTTTCGCACGGTGCGCCTCGGCCTGACCCGCGAGGCGGCCACCGGCGAGCACGCGGTGATGGTGGTCGCGCCGGCGGGCGAGGGCGGCGAGGCCCTGGCCGAGCGGCTGGCGAGCCATTTCCAGGCCCTGCTGCCGTCGCTGCTGGCCTTCGAGCTGAAGGCGCTCGACCCGGCGGTGGCGCTGGCGCTGCTGGCCGAGGGCGAGCCCCGGCCACTCGATGACGCCGCGCGCCGCGACCTCGAGGACGTGGCCCACGGCCACCGCGACCCGGCGCTGGTGCGGCCCGCGATTCAGGCGCTGATCCGCCTTGTCGCCGCCCGCGAAGGCACCGTCGAGGCGGACGCCGACCTCACGGCGCTCGCCGCCTGGGCCTTCCAGGGCCGCGACACGGCCTGGCTGGCCGCACGGCTGGGGCTCGCCGGCGGCAAGGCGGTGGACGCCTGGCGCCGCCAGCAGGTGGCGCGCCGGCTGGCCGGGCCGACGCTTTCCTCGGGCCGGGGCGAGGGGTAGAGTGCCCGGGTCAACGTCGATACAGAAGCACCATGAACGCACATCTCGAGCAGCTCTCGCCGCAGCCCCTGTGGCGCCACTTCCGCACCCTGTGCAACACGCCGCGCCCCTCCGGCCACGAGGCCGCGCTGGTGGCCCTCCTCGAGGCCTGGGCCGACCAGCGCGGCCTGGCCCACGACCGCGACGCCTACGGCAACCTGCGCCTGCGCAAGCCGGCCAGCCCTGGTCATGAAGGCGCGCCGGGCATCGTGCTGCAGGGCCATCTGGACATGGTCGCCCAGGCCAACGCCGATCATCCCCACGACTTCACCCGCGACCCCATCGATACCTTTGTGGAGGATGGCTGGCTGCACGCCCGCCACACCACCCTGGGCGCCGACAACGGCCTCGGCGTGGCGGCGGCGCTGGCGGTCCTCGAGGATGACACCCTGACCCACGGCCCGCTGGAGGCGCTGTTCACCCTCGAGGAGGAGTCCTCCATGGGCGGCGCGCTGAACCTGGCCGAGGACTGGCTGGACGGCCGGCTGCTGCTCAACCTGGACTCCGAGGATCGCGGTCAGATCTACATCGGCTGCGCCGGCGGGGCCGACGTGATGGTCGACGCCCAGCTGCCGACCTCGGCGCTGCGCGACGAGGAAGTCGCGGTGCGGTTGTCCCTCACCGGTCTGCGCGGCGGCCACTCCGGCATCGACATCGACAAGGGCCGCGGCAACGCCAACCGCCTGCTGATGCGGGTGCTGCGCGACCTGGAGTCGCTCGACGCGCGGCTGGTCGACTATCGCGGCGGTACCCTGCGCAACGCCCTGCCGAGGGAGGCCTTCGCCACCCTGGCGCTGCCCGTCGACGCCGTCGAGGCCGCCCGCGAGCGGCTGCCGACCCTGGAGGCCCGGCTGCGCGACGAGCTGGCCGGCGCCGACGACGGCCTGGCGCTGGCGCTCGAGCGCGTGTCGGCCCCCGAGGGCGAGGCGCTCACCCGTGATGCCAGCCGGCTGCTGGTGGCCGCGCTGCACGCCGCGCCCTGCGGCGTCGAGCGCATGAGCGTGACCGTGCCCGGGGTGGTGGAGACCTCCAACAACCTGGGCGTGGTGTCGCTGGAGGCGGGTCGCTTCCATCTCTGCGCCCTGGTGCGTTCGCTGCGTGACAGCGCGGTCGAGGATCTGGCCGACCGCTTCCGCGCGCTGTTCGACCTGATCGGCGCCCGCACCCGGGTCGAGAACGCCTATCCGGGCTGGACGCCGGACCCCGATAGCCCGCTGCTGGCCCGCTTCCGCGCGCTGCATGCCGCGCGGCTGGACGTCGCCCCCCAGGTCAAGGTGATCCACGCCGGTCTGGAGTGCGGCATCCTCGGCGCCAAGTACCCGGACATGTCGATGATCTCCTTCGGCCCGCTGATCCGCGGCGCCCACTCGCCGGACGAGCGGGTCGAGCTGGCCTCGGTGGAGGAGTTCTGGGGTTTGCTGCGAGCGCTGATCGAGGACCTGGCCACGCCGGCGAGCTGAGCCGGCTCAGTGCCGGCCACGGGCCCTGTCGTGCTCAAGGAACCAGTGCGATTTGCCGACCCGGTCGCGATCGATGCGTCGGGGGCCGTGGGGGTGTCGTGGCCGGGGATCGTGCGGGCGCCAGCGGTCGTCGAGCTCGATCCGCGGCTCGACGATGATCAGCGGCGTCGCGCTATCGTGTCGCCGGGGCTCGGTCTCTCGCGGATGGGTGCGATAGCGGCCCGGCGTCTCCCGATCGTCCGGGCCGTTGCCGTAGTAGGCGGGCCCGTGCTGATGCGTCTCGCCGGTGCCGTAGACCACGGGCCCGTGGCGGATGTCGTCCGCCATGGCCGGCGATGGCAGCGCGAGCGGCAGCAGGAGCGAGGCGAGCAGGGCGGTCGTCGGGCGGCGCATCGAAGCCTCCTCGGCGGGTGAGCGGTGTTCCCAGTATAGTGACGGCGATATCGCCGCGCGGGAGCGTGCGGCGTTCGCGACGGGCGTGATCAGGGAGGGCAGCATGCTCGATGAGATGACGGGAACCGGCGGTGGCGTGATGATCGCCCTCGGCGCGCTGGCGCTGCTGGCCGTGGGCTGGGGCATTGCCCAGCGGCGCCGGCTGGCCGAAACGTGCCGCGAGCGGGATGAGGCGCGCCGCGAGCTGTCCGAGACGCGCGACGAACTGGCCGAGCGCCGGAACGCCGCCGCCCGGCTGGAGCAGGAGCTGACCCAGAGCGACGCCCAGCTCGACGGCTGCCGCGAGCGGCTGGAGAGCCTCGAGGCAGAACTCGGCGAGGCCCGCGACCGGCTGGCCGAACAGCGCGAGCGCTCGGCTCGGCTGGAGGCGGAGCGCGAACAGACGGCGCTCCGCCATCGCGAGCAGCTGGCGCTGCTGGAGGAGGCCCGGGAGCGGCTCAAGGACGAGTTCCACCAGCTCGCCGGCAAGGTCTTCGAGGAGCGTCAGCAGGCCTACAGCGCCCAGAGTCGCGAGAGCCTGGAGGCCTTGCTCCAGCCGTTCCGCGAGCAGGTCGAGCAGTTCCGCCAGCGGGTCGAGACGCTGCACGGCCAGGAGCAGCGCGAGCGCGGCTCGCTCAAGGCCCAGCTCGACCAGCTGGCCGGGCTCAACGCCCGACTCGGTGACGAGGCGGCCACGCTTGCCCGGGCGCTCAAGGGCGATCAGAAGGCCCAGGGCAACTGGGGCGAGCTGATCCTCGAGACGGTGCTGGAGCGCAGCGGCCTGCGCCGCGACGTCGAATACCGTCGCGAGGTGTCGATCGACGGCGAGGCCGGCCGGCAGCGTCCCGATGCCGTCATCTACCTGCCCGAGTCGCGCCATCTGATCGTCGACGCCAAGGTCTCGCTGGTGGCCTGGAACCGGGTGGTCAACGCCGAGGGCGAGGCCGAGCGCGAGGCGGCCATGGGCGATCACCTGCGCTCGCTGCGCGCCCACGTGCGCGGGCTCGCCGCCAAGGACTATCCCGCCCTGCCGGGGCTGCACTCGCCGGACTTCGTGTTCCTGTTCGTGGCGGTGGAACCGGCCTTCGCGGCGGCCTTCGAGCGCGACCCGACGCTGTTCCAGGAGGCCTTCGACCGCCAGGTGGTGATGGTCACGCCGACCACGCTGCTGGCCAGCCTGCGCACCGTGGCCGGGCTGTGGAGCCTGGAGCGCCAGAACGAGAACGCGCGGCTGATCGGCGAGCGCGCCGAGCGGCTGCTGACCAAGTTCTCCGGCCTGGTGGAGAGCCTGCAGGAGGTGGGGCGCCATCTTGAGCGCGCCGGTGACAGCCATCGCCGCGCGGTCAACCGGCTCTCCGAGGGCCAGGGCAGCCTGGTGGCCCAGGCCCGCGAGCTGGAGCGGCTGGGCGTGCGCATGAAGAAGCCGCTGCCCGACGAGCTGGTGCGTGCCGCCGAGGGCGAAGCGTCGGGCGCCGCCGCGTCGGGCGACGAACCGTCCTGACTCTTTCCCGACCAACGCAAGACGCCGCCCCGAGGGGCGGCGTCATCTGGTGCTGGTGCGTTTTCAGGCTCAACCGAGATAGGCGTTGAGCATCCAGACGGTTTTCTCCTGCTCGCGGATGTAGTCGCCGACCTGGGCCGCGGTGCCCTCGTCGTCGGCATCGGAGGCCAGCGAGAGGATCTCGCGCTGCAGCTCGAGCATCTGCTGGTAGCCCTGAACCACGCCGCGCACGCAGGCCTGGCCGTCGTGAACGTTCTTGTCTTCCTCGATGCTGGCGATCTTGAAGTAGTCGCTGTAGGCGTGCACCGGGGTATGGCCCAGGGTCAGGATGCGCTCGGCGACTTCGTCGACCTTGGTCAGCAGGTCGGTGTAGAGCTCCTCGAACTTCTCGTGCAGCTGGAAGAACTGCTGGCCCTTCACGTTCCAGTGGTAGCCGCGCACGTTCATGTAGAAGATCTGATAGTTGGCCAGCAGGACGTTGAGTCGCTCGGCGAGCTGGCTGGCGCTGCCTTCGTGCAGGCCGATGCTGTTGGTGTCGCTCATGTAGATGCCTCCTTGATCTCTGTACTGCCGATGTAGGCGAGCAGTGTATGCGAGCAGAGCATGGGGGATAAGCTAATTGACTGCATCGCCATCATAGCCCTGTTCCATGACATCGAGGCGTCGTCGCCGTCTTTCAAGGGGGCGCGCTGCTAGACTCCAGGCAGATCTAGGAGAAATCGCGCATGTGGCGTCCATTGGGAATCATCCTGCTCGCGGGGCTGGCCGGCTGTCAGGCGCTGCCATCACAGCTGCCGGTGGCCGAGCCGCCGCCCGCCGAGGCGTGCCACTGGCCGCGCGGCGACGACGTGCCGCCGATCACCCTGGCCGGCGCGGTGGCGGCGCTGGAGGACGACGACTTCCTGATCCGCCACACCGAGACGACGCTGGGGCTGGTCAGCGCCGAGCGCTCCCGGCGTACCTTCTTCCACGGCGCCCCCGAGCCGGACATCTTCCTGCTGGGCGCGTCCCGCGGCGCCGTCGGCCACGGGGTGCTGATCGGCGGCGGCGTGGGCTTCGGCCTGCTCGACGACGAGGCCACCGAGATCGAGCGGGTCTCGGTGGCGATCGGCGAGCGGACGGTGCGGGTGAGCCGGGATATCCGCCTGTTCGACTGGCGGGGCGAGCTGCGCCGCTCGCGCACCGCCAGCGACGACGGCTTCTGCCGCGAGCTGCGCGAGGCGATGCGCCGTCGGTCGGAGGAGGCCTCATGAGACGTTCGGGCGTGACACGGGCGGCGCTGCTGGCGCTTGGGCTGATACTGGGACCAGGGCTGGGGCTGGGAGGATGCGCGACGCCGCCGTCGCCGGCCGTGCCCGCCACCCGCACGCTCGCGGTGGCGCCGGCCTCGGTGCTGGAGGCCTCGCTGTCGATGCTGATGGAGCGCGGTTATGTGATTCGCCACGCCGACGCCGAACTGGGGCGCCTGGAGGCGGTGATCGCCCGCTGGCCCGGCTATCGCGTGCAGCTCGATATCGAGGCGGCCGACGGCGTGAACGGCGAGGCGAACGTTGGCCGGAGCCGGCTGGCGATGACCGCCTGGCGCGGCGGCCGGCCGCTGCCGCCGTCGCTGGTCGAGCCGCTGCTGACCGAGCTGAGCGTTCGCCTCGACCGCTAGCCTCTCTGACTTACGACCCGCGCAGGGTGTCGATGCCGTCGACGATCGCCAGCAGCCGGTCGCGCATCGCCGCCAGGCCGTCCAGATCGTAGGGTTCGGCCTGGCCCTGGCCCCAGACCGGCCCCGGCCAGGCGTCGTCGCCTTCCCGGCGCAGCACCACGTGCAGATGCAGCTGCGGCACCAGGTTGCCGAGGGTGGCGATGTTGAGCTTGTCGCCGCCGAGGGTCTCCTTGATGGCGCGACCGAGCAGGCCGGCCTCGCGCCACAGCTGCTGCTGATCGTCCTCGCTCATGTCGAATACCTCGACCACGCCGGTCCGGCGCGGAATCAGCACCAGCCAGGGGTAGCGGGTGTCGTCCATCAGCCGCAGCTGGCACAGCGGCAGCTCGGTGAGCGGGTGGCTGTCCTCGATCAGGCGGGGATCCAGCGTGACGTCCGTCATGGGGGCTCCTGGTGGCATCCTGGGGGCGTGATGGCGCTATGATGGCACAGCGCGGCGCCCGGCGATGCCCCGGGCGCGTCACCGACCGGAAAGGATGCCATCATGACGCCACTCGAGCTCCTGGCCCTGTTCGCCATTGGCGGGCTGGCCGGCTTCATCAACGTGCTGTCGGCGGGGGGCTCGATGCTGACCCTGCCGCTGCTGATCTTCCTGGGGTTGCCGCCCCAGGCCGCCAACGGCACCAACCGGGTGTCGGTCGCCCTGCAGAGCGTGTCGGCGGTGGCCAACTTCTTCCGCGCCGGCGCCCATCACCTGGGCCTGAGCCTGCGCCTGGCGGTGCCGGCGATGCTCGGCGCCCTGCTCGGGGCTCGCCTGGCGCTGGACGTGAGCGACGCCCTGTTCGAGACCGTACTGGTGGTGGTCATGGCGCTGTCGGCGCTGCTGATGCTGCTGCCGCAGCCGAAGCTCGAGACCCGGCCGCTGACGCCGGAGCGGCTCACGCCGGCGATCTATCTGGCGATGTTCGCCATCGGTCTCTACGGCGGCTTCATCCAGGTCGGGGTGGGTATCCTGTTCATCGTGGTGCTCTACCGCTTGCTGAAGATCGACCTGGCCCAGGTGAACGTCTTCAAGGTGCTGATCGTGCTGGTCTACACCCTGCCGGCACTGGCCGTGTTCGTGTTCGAGGGCCAGGTGCGCTGGGGCTACGGCCTGGCGCTGGCCGCCGGCAGCATGACCGGCGCCTGGCTGGCGGTGAAGGTCAACATGAGCCCCAGGGGGGCGCTGTGGGTGAAGTGGCTGACCGTGGCGGTGATCGTGGCGATCATGCTGCGGCTGCTGTTGACCTGATGGGGCTGGCTCAACGCGCCGGGTTTGCTAGATTGAATCGGCACAGGCAGTTCTCATGAACCCATACTCAGGAGCTCATATGAAACGGACTCTTCTGCTGTCGATCGCCGCGCTCTTCACCCTGTCCCTGCTCGCCGGCTGCAACACCGTGCGCGGCGTGGGCCAGGACATCGAGCAGGGTGGCGAGGCGATCCAGGAAACCTCCTACTGATGCTTCATCCGGCGCCGTGTTCGACCTGGGCACGGCGCTCCTCTTCCTCGGCCTGCTTGCGCCGTTGCTTGCGCATCTCGGCCTTCTCGAAACGCAGCCGCTGGGTATCGGTCTCGAGGGCCAGCTCCGGTACCCGGGCCGGCTTGCCGTGCTCGTCCACCGCCACCATGGTCAGGTAACAGCTGTTGGTGTGGCGGATCAGCTTGTTCTGGATGTCCTCGGCGACCACCTTGATGCCGATCTCCATGGAGGAGCGGCCCACGTGATTGACGCTGGCGAGGAAGGTCACTAGCTCGCCGACGTGGATCGGCTGCTTGAACAGCACCTGGTCCACCGACAGGGTCACCACGTAGTGCCCGGAGAAGCGGCTGGCGCAGGCGTAGGCCACCTCGTCGAGCTTCTTGAGGATGGCGCCGCCGTGCACCTTGCCGCTGAAGTTGGCCATGTCGGGGGTCATCAGCACGGTCATGGTCAGTTCGTGCTGGCCGGAAAGGGCGTGTTCGTCCATCGAGAGGGGATCCTTGGGTCTATTTTCCCCACAGCATAACGCCTTGCCCCCGCAATGGGGACAAGGCGTTCCTGGAGACCATTGTTTAAAAAAGCGCTGATTTGCGTCGCGAGCGAAGAGAGGCTGGCCGCCGCCGGAGCACAGCTCCCGGAGTGTAGCCCGCTACATGAGGAGAGCGACCGGGCCGGCGCACCGGCACCGCCGGCGGCCAGGATATCGAGCGAAGCAGTAAATCAGGGTTTTTTAGAGGAAGGTCAGTCCCAGGGCGATGATAATGCCGGTCAGCAGCAGCTGGACCAGGCAGAAGCCCATGATGTCCTTGGCCTTGAGGCCGGCGATGCCGAGCACCGGCAGGGCCCAGAACGGCTGCAGCAGGTTGGTCCAGGCGTCGCCCCAGGCCACGGCCATGGCGACCCGCGGCACGTCGACGCCCAGCGCCTCGGCGGCCGGCAGCATCACCGGCGCCTGCACGGCCCACTGGCCGCCGCCGGAGGGCACGAAGATGTTGACGATGCCGGCGCTGATGAAGGTCCAGAACGGCAATGTGGTCTCGGTGGCCAGCGAGACCAGCGCCTGGGACAGCGTCTCGGCCAGCCCCGACTGCACCATGATCGCCATGATGCCGGCGTAGAAGGGGAACTGGATGACGATGCCGGCGCCACCCTTGATCGCCTCCTGCAGGCTCTCGAGCAGGCTGCGCGGGGTGCGGTGCAGCACGATGGCCAGGAACAGGAACAGGAAGTTGACCACGTTGAGGTTGAGCCCGCCGCCCTGCAGCACGAAGTGGTCGACCAGGAACAGGAGCCCGGGGATGCCGACCAGCCAGGCCAGGGTCATGCTGTTCTCGAGGCGTTCCGCCGGGCGGGTGATGCGCACGCGCCGCTCCTCGTCGTCCTCGAGCAGGCTCGGGTCGATGAACACGCTGTCCTTCTCGTCGGGCAGCATCAGGCGGTTGAACAGCGGTACGGCGACGAACAGCGCCACCACGATGGCCAGGTTGAACAGCGAGAAGATGGTTTCGGAGGTACCGATCACGCCGATCTGCTCGACGCTGAAGTGGCCCTCGGTGGCGATGGTCAGCGGCACCGAGCCGGCCAGGCCGCCGTGCCAGACGATGAAGCCCGAGTAGGCGCTGGCCACCAGCAGCCGGTAGTCGACGCGGATCTGCTTGGCGAGCTCCTTGGCGAACAGCGCGCCGACCACCAGGCCGAAGCCCCAGTTGATCCAGCTCGCCGCCAGCGACACCAGGGTGACCAGTACGATCGCCGCGCCGGCGTTGTTGGCCAGGCCGGCGAGGCGCCGCAGCAGGCGTTTCACGGGCGGCGAGCTGGCCAGCATGTAGCCGGTGACCAGCACCAGCAGCATCTGCATCGAGAAGGTCAGCAGGTTCCAGAAGCCGTCGCCCCAGAAGCGCAGCACCGCCAGCGGCGTCTGGCGTTCCACGGCGATGGCCGCCGCCGCGGCGATCACGGTCAGCAGCAGCACGAAGATATAAGGGTCGGGCAGGTAGCGTTCGACCAGCTTCACGGCCGGACGCGAGATTACCTTCAGCATGGAGACATCCCTTTTCGCTGGTGAAGAGCCGCCGGAGCGGCTGGGAGAGCAAGCCTCGGGTCAATTGACGCCAACGTAAAGGTAAAATGTAGTCAAAGCCGACGAATGTCTAAGTTTTTCCGCCCGACGCGGTTTAAACGTCGGTGCCTGACCAGCGCGTGCGGCGGTAGTGAAGGTAATAGGCGATCAGCACCCCCGAGCGCACCGCGGTGAACAGGGTGAAGGCCAGCCATAGCCCGTGGTTGCCGAGGCCGCGACTCAGCCACCAGGCGGGCAGATAGACCGCCAGGGCGATGAAGATGCTGTTGCGCATCTCGCGCGTGGACGTGGTGCCGATGAAGACGCCGTCGAGCAGGTAGCTCCACACCGCGATCAGCGGCATGGCGACCATCCACGGCAGGTACTCGCCGGCGGTGTCGCGCACTTCCGGCAGCCCGGTGAGCAGGGCGATCAGCCAGGGGCCGCCGATGGCGAAGGCCAGGGAAGCGAGGCCGGCGGTGAGCAGCGAGAAACGCGCCGCGGCGCGCACCGAGGCGGCGAACTCCTCCCAGCGACCGCGGCCCACTGCTCGGCCGGTCAGCGCCTCGGCGGCGTGGGCGAAGCCGTCCAGGCCGTAGGAGGTCAGCATGATGAACTGCAGCAGCACGGCGTTGGCCGCCAGCACGGTGTCGCCCTGGGCGGCGCCGCGGGAGGTGAAGAAGGCCATGGCAAACAGCAGCCCCAGGGTGCGCACGAACAGCTGGGCGTTGACCGCGAACAGCTCACGGTAGGCCGAGAGCCGCAGCAGCCGCGCGCGGCGAAAGCGTCCGCCGAGGCCCGCCAGCTGGTGCCACACCCGCCACAGGCCGAAGGCCAGCGCCGTGTAGTCGGCGATCACCGTGGCCCAGGCCACGCCGTCGCTGGTCATGCCCAGGCCGACCACGAACACCAGGTCCAGGACGATGTTGACGCCGTTGGTCAGCACCAGCAGCGCCAGGGTCACCCGTGAGTTCTGCTGGCCGAGGAACCAGCCGAGGATGGCGTAGTTGGCCAGCACCGCCGGCGCCGAAAGCAGCCGGATGCCGGCGTATTCCGCGGCCAGCCGGGTGGCCTCGGGGCTGCCGTCGAGCAGCCGGAGGCCGAGCGCGATCAGGGGGTCGCCGGCCAGGATCAGCACGACGCCGATCGTCGCCGCCAGCAGCAGCGACTGGCCCAGCAGGGTCTTCACCGATTCGTCGTCCTCCCGGCCCGCCGCCTGAGACGTCAGCCCGGTGGTGCCCATGCGCAGGAAGCCGAAGCCCCAGTAGAGGAAGCCGAACAGGGTGGCGCCGAGCGTCACCGCGGCCAGGTAGCGGGAGTCCGGCAGATGGCCGACCACGGCGGTATCGACCAGGCCGAGCAGCGGCACGGTGATGTTGGAGAGGATGATCGGCCAGGCCAGAGCCCAGATGCGCTGTGAGGAACGGGCGGTCGAGGCGGTCGCGGTCACGGTGGCTCCGGTCGGTGGCTGGAGGCGGGGAGCATGGCCGCTGGCATCGGGCAGTGCAAGCGGCCCGGCGTCGCCAGTCCGTCTACGCTGGAGAGAAAGCCGGGGAGGCGTCCCCGAATGTCACCATCGCAGGAGGGACGAACCATGACACGAGTGAACGGTGGGAGCCTGGGGCTGGCGTTGCTACTGGCGCTGCTGATGAGCGCACCGTCGGCGCTGGCCACGGACGATGAAGCGCGTCCCAGCGGCGGCGGCATGGCGGTGGATGCCCTGTTCGCCCGGCCGCTGCTGGCCGCGGCCACGGTGGGTGGCACGGCGGTGTTTCTGGTCTCGCTGCCGTTCAGCGCCCTGGGCGGTAACGTCGAGGAGGCCGCGGAGACGCTGATCAAGACGCCCGCCGAGGCGACGTTCCGGCGCTGTCTGGGCTGTGAGGTGAGTCGTCGCGCCGACGAGATGTAAACGCGACCTGCAAACACGACGCCCCGCGCAAGGCGGGACGTCGTGGTGTCTGTCGTCGCGGCGTCTGTGGTGGCGAGACGGTCAGGCGGCGGTGATGCGCTCGTACTTCGCCATCAGCTGCTCCTGGCTCTCCTTGCGCTCGGGGTCGAGCGGGATGCAGTCCACCGGGCAGACCTGCTGGCACTGGGGCTCGTCATAGTGGCCGACGCACTCGGTGCACAGACCGGGATCGATGACGTAGATCTCTTCCCCCGGCGAGATGGCGCCGTTGGGGCATTCGGGTTCGCAGACGTCGCAGTTGATGCACTCGTCGGTGATCATCAGGGCCATGGAGTACCTCACGAAAATCGCGGCCGGCGGGCTCGGGCATCATGCCCGAGTGCCATGGTCAGGTATTGTAATGCCGCTTCAGCGTTTCGGCGACCTCGGGGTGCACGTGCTTCGAGACGTCGCCGCCGAGCCGGGCGATCTCGCGCACCAGGCTCGAGGAGATGTAGGAGTTCTCCACCTCCGGTGTCAGGAACACCGTCTCGAGCTCGGGCATCTGGGCGCGGTTCATGTTGGCCAGCTGCAGCTCGTACTCGAAGTCCGAGACCGCGCGCAGCCCGCGCAGCAGCACCCGGGCCTGCTGCTGCTTCATGAATTCGGTCATCAGCCCCGAGAAACCCGTCACCTCGACGTTGTCGAGGCCCTCGACCACCCGGCGCGCCAGGGCGGTCCGGGTATCGAGGTCCAGCGTCGGCCCCTTGCCGGGGCTGGTGGCGATGGCCACCACCACCTTGTCGAACAGCCGCGAGGCGCGCTCGATCAGGTCGAAGTGACCGTTGGTAATGGGGTCGAAGGTGCCGGGGTAGACGGCGACGTTCATCACGCTTCTCCGTCGTCGAGGCGTCCGAAGGGATTGTCCACGGCCAGCGAGACCGGCTTGGCGTAGCCCGGGATGCGGATGCTGTCCGCGCCGACCTCGAGCTCGGGGCCCTCCAGCACGCCCTCGCCGAAGCGATAGCGGGGCTGGAAGCGGCCGCGGTCGGCCTCGCGATGATAGGCGGCGGCGGCCTGGCGGGTGGCCTCGCGGCGGCTGCGCCATTCGTCCATCGCGGCGTCGCCGTGGCGGGCAGTCATCAGCCGCTCGGTGACGGCCGGCGACAGCACCACGCCGGTGGCGTTGTTGCCGCCGAAGCCCTTGGCGTTGACGAAGGCGGCGTCGGCGGCGAAGCGCAGCGGCTCGCGGAACAGTCGCAGGCGTTCGGCGTGCAGGTCTTCGGGCTGGCTGTCATCCAGGGTCGGGATGCCCGGCAGCAGGTCGTGGGCGAAGCTGCCCAGGGCGCTGGCCAGCTGGTCGCCGGCGGCGCTGCCCTGGGAATGGCCGACGAAGGCCTTGACCGCCACCACCGGCCAGTCCTCGATGCCGTGGGCCTGGGCGACCATGTCGAAGACGTGGGACTCGGTCTCGCGGTTCTTCGGCGTGCTGGTGCCGTGGGCGTGCAGGAAGGTGCGTTCGCGCAGGGCGGTCTCGCCGAGCATCTCGCGCACCAGCGAGGCGGCCTTGCCGAGGGTGATGTAGTTGCCGATGCCGGGCGCCGAGATCGAGCGCTTCCAGCCGTCGGCGTTGACGAACACGTCCGGCACGCTGCCCAGCACCTCGGCGCCGACCTCCAGCGCCAGGGCGTCGTCCATCAGCATCACGAACTGGCTGGATTCGCCCATGGTGAAGCCGCAGTTGCGGGCGAAGGGCCGGCAGGCGCGCTGGTAGTCCAGATCGGTGAGCAGCTCCAGGGCGTCCAGCGCCTTGAGACTCTCGTCGTCGGCCAGGGCGCCCATGGTGCGGAAGCCCTCGATGATCTCGGGGGTGATCGGCGCGTCGGCGGTGCCGACCATCACCACCCGGCGGCGGCCGGCGCGGATGTCGTCGACGCCCAGGCGCAGGTTGTAGAGGAAGCTGGCGCAGGCGCCGAGTGCCGCGCCGGTGCTGCCGACGCTGCCGAGCACATAGGCGTTGAGGAAGTCGGCCGGCATCTGGCCGTAGCCCAGCGGCATCTGCTTGGAGGTGGCGCGCTTGCCGGTGGCGAAGCTCTTGAGCAGCCCGCCCCAGCCGTCGTCGTCGAGCTGGCCGATGGAGTTGCCGGCGTAGACGGCGACCTGGTCGGGGTCGAGTCGGTCATGCAGGTCTTCCCAGGCCAGGCCGCTGTCGCCCAGGCAGTCGCTGGCGGCGAAGATCGCCATGGACAGGCCGCGCGGGTGGTGCACGCTGCGGTACAGCTGACCGGGCTCGAAGCCGGAGGGCAGCTGGCCGGCGGCGCGCACCTGGGCCGGGCGAGTCTCGGGCAGCATGACGTCCATCTCGCCGGCCGGCACCGTCACTTCCAGATGCTTGCGGTCGATCTCGCGGACCTGCCAGGTGGGCGGCAGGCTGTCCGGCAGCTGACGACGGCGTACCCGGAAGGTCATCGGCGCCTCGAGATCGAGGCTGGCGCGACGGTTGGCGGGCAGGCCCTCGGCGTTGAAACGGGGGTCTTCGTTGCGACGGATCAGGGTATGGTCGAGCACGCGCTGGCGGGTCTGCTCGACGATGGCCGCGGCGTCGAGGGGGTTGCCGTCGGCGTCGTGCCAGGCATCGTCGGCCTGGGCGCTGGCCAGGCGCATCATGGCCGCCAGGCCGAGCAGGGTCTGGGCTTGGACGTCGTCGGGCAAGGCGTCGAGCACGGTGCGGCGAAACGCCTGATGTCCCGAGGCTCGGCCGGCGGGATTCACGCCACCCATGCCCACGATCACCGGTAAATGTGACAAGCCGGGTTCCTCGTAGTGCGGTTGATATATGGGCTGCTATTGTCCTTTTGGCCAAGGATCATAGCACCCGGCCCGGTGCGCCGTCATGCGGGGCATGGAGGGGTTTTCCACAACCCGGCCGGCCGGGCAGGCGAGAGGCCCTCGGGCCGGCCCATGGCTGGTAGAATGCATGCCTTCCCAAGCCCCCGACCGATCACCGCCATGTCCGAGCGTTCCCGCATCATCACGTCCAACCAGCCCGGCCCCCATCACGATCTGGCACGCCGGGTCGAACGGGCCCTGACCCATCCGCTGCGCAAGCCGCTGGCCGATCATACCCGCGAGGCCTTCGCCGCGGCTGAGGCGTGGCGGGCGTCGTACGGCGAGGCGCCGCTGATCCTCGACGCCTGCTGTGGCGTGGGGCTGTCGACGCGGCGGCTGGCCGAGGCCCATCCCGACTGCGTGGTGATCGGCGTGGACCGCAGCGCCGACCGGCTGTCCCGGGAGCACGGCGCGCCGCCCGACAATGCCCTGCTGGTGCGTGCCGACCTGGTGGACTTCTGGCGGCTGGCGCTGGCCGCCGGCTGGCGCCCGGTACGCCACTACCTGCTGTACCCGAACCCCTACCCCAAGTCGACGCACCTCAAGATGCGCTGGCAGGGGCATCCGGTGTTCCCCGCCATCCTGGCGCTGGGCGGGCGGCTGGAGCTGCGTTCCAACTGGCGGCTCTACGTCGAGGAGTTCTCGCTGGCGGTCGAGCAGGCGACCGGCGTCGCCGCGCCGGTGGAAGCCCACGATCCGGCGGGGGATTTCCTGACCCACTTCGAGCGCAAGTACCACCTCAGCGGCCAGCCGCTGTGGAGGATGGTCGCCGAGCTGCCGCATCGCCCGGGGCTTTTCCCCGTCTGCTGAGGTGTGCATTGAAAGGGGCGTGTGAGGAAGCGCTGATTTATGTCGCGAGCGAAGATAGGTTGGCTGCTGCCGGAACGGAAATACCGGAGTTTACACGCCAGTCAATGAGGATATTGACCGGGCTCGCGCACGAGTACCGCCGGCAGCCAAGATATCGAGCGCAGCAATAAATTAGTGTTTCCCTAGCGGTGGCGGCGATCGCGGAAGCGCTCGCCCAGCGTCTGGCGCAGCCAGCGGGCGATCGGTCCCTGGGCCGCGTCGCGTCGCGACAGCGTCTCCACCTCGATGACCGGCAGGGGGCCCAGGGTGTCGTCCGACAGCGCCACCAGGTGCTCGCGAAACGGCGGGTACTGGGCGATGTGCTGGGGCAGTAGCGCCCAACCCAGCCCGCGGGCGGCCAGCTCACCCATCGAGTAGAAGCTGTTGAGGCGCCAGAACTGGGCGCTGAGCGGCGTTTCGGCGTCGTCCCCCGAACGCGAGGCGATCAGCAGCTGGCGGTGATGGGCCAGATCACTGAGGGAAGGCGGCCCCTGATCGGCCAACGGGTGGTCGCGGCCGACCACCAGCGACTGGCGCAGATGGGCGATCGGCATGCCCTCGAGCAGCGGGCCGCGGCCGAGCCGGCCGAGCAGGATGCCCAGATCGGCGGTGCGATCCTCGACCCAGCCGGCGATGTCGCCCTGGGCGCCGTAGAGCAGGGTCAGCTGCAGGGCGGGATAGTGGTGGGCCAGGGCCTCGAGGGTCTCGTCCACCGGCGGCATCTCGACCAGCGCCTCGTCGATGGCCAGCACCAGCCGGGCCTCCTCGCCCTCGGCGATGGCCCTGGCGCGGGAGTCCAGCCGCTGGCACTGGCGCAGCACCGCGCGGGCCTCGTGGAGCAGGGCCTCGCCGGCCTCGGTCAGGCGCGGCAGGCGGCCGTCGCGGTCGAAGAGCGTGCAGGCCAGGTCGGCCTCCAGGTGAGCGACGGCGGTGCTCACCGCCGACTGGGCGCGGCCCAGGTGCCGGGCCGCGGCGGAGAAGGAGCCGCACTCGGCGCAGGCGATGAGCACTTCCAGCTGATTGAGGGTCCAGCGCATGGGTGACCTATCGGATTTGTAGATGGAATCTAACTCGTATCCATCGCCATGGTGGCGAGAATAGTCCGTCAGGTCGAGGCCAGATGGTCTCGTGACGATATCTTGGGAGGTGACGATGCGCTCCTGGAAGGAACGTCTGACGCATACCACGCTGTTCGAGGCCGGCGGCCTGTTGATGGTGACGCCACTGGCCAGCTGGCTGACCGGCCATGACATGGGCGAGATCGGCGTGCTGGCCGCAGGGCTGGCCACCGCCGCCATGCTCTGGAACCTGGTCTGGAATCGCGTCTTCGATGCGCTGGTGCCGACTCGTCGCCGCAGCCTGAGACAGCGCTTCGCCCAGTCCTTCGGTTTCGAGCTCGGTCTGCTGGTGATGACCCTGCCGGCGGTCGCCTGGTGGATGGGCATCGGCCTCGTGGAGGCCTTCTGGCTGGACCTCGGCTTCATGCTGTTCTTCCTGGCCTATGCCATGGTCTTCAATACGCTGTTCGATCTCGTGATGCGCCGTCGGCTGGCGCGGGGAGGTGCCTGATGGCCTATCTGTACCTGGCACTGGCGATCGTCGCCGAGGTGGTGGCGACCAGCTCGCTGAAAGCCTCCCAGGAGTTCACCCGGCTGTGGCCGAGCGTGACCGTGGTGGTCGGTTACGTGCTGGCCTTCTACCTGCTGACGCTGGCGCTGCGCACCCTGCCGGTGGGCATCGCCTATGCCTTCTGGGCCGGGCTCGGCATCGTGCTGGTGACCCTGATCGGCGTCCTGGTCTACGGCGAGCGCCTGGATGCGCCGGCGGCGCTGGGCCTTGCCATGATCATCGGCGGGGTGGTGGTCATCCAGGCCTTTTCCCGGGTGTCTGCCCACTGAGGTGGCGCACGGTCGAATCGCGCCTGGGGCACGGGTAGACTGCGGCTCTGCCGCGCTTTCTCCTGTGCCCTTCGACCTCACGGATGATGCCCATGCTGTCTCGCTGTCTCTCGCTCTGCCTGCTGTCGCTGCTGCCCCTGACCGCCCTGGGGCACGGGTTCTCCCACCTCGAGGAACTGGCCGATGACGGCTTCCTGATCGGTGCCGAGGCGCGCCTGCTGGGCAACGGCGAGCCGGGCGAGACCCTGGGCAGCCTCTCGCCGGAGCGCCAGCTGTCGCCGGCCTCGGTGTCCAAGATCTATACCGCGGCGGCGGCACTCGAGCGCTTCGGCCCCCAGCATCGTTTCACCACGCAGCTGCTCGGCAGCGCCGAGCCCGACGCCGAGGGCGTGCTGCAGGGCGACCTGATCCTCGATGGTGGCGGCGATCCGGCACTGACCACCGAGGACCTGTGGCGACTGGTGCAGCGGCTGCATCAGGCTGGGGTGCGCGAGGTCGCTGGCCGGCTGGTGGTCAGCCAGTGGCGCTTCGGCCCGGTGGCCTGCCTGACCACCGATCGCTGCGACGGCCAGCGTCGCGTCGACAACGCCTACAGCGCGCTGCTCTCCTCGGCGGCGGTCAACTACGGCAACTGGTGCGTGACCGTGGCGCCGGCGCGTACCGCCGGCGCGCCGGCCCAGGTCACGCCCTGCGACGGCCAGGCCGATCTGGTGCGCATCGACAACCGCATCGAGACCCGGCCGCCCGACAGTGGCACCCAGCTGGCGGCGGAGCGGGTCACCGACGGCGACGGTGACGTGATGCGGGTGTCCGGGCAGATTTCCACCAATGCTCGTCCGCGCGAGCTCTATCGCACCAGCTCCGACCCCGCCGAGCAGGCGGGCCGCACCTTGATGGCAATGCTCGAGCAGGCCGGCATCGCGGTGGCCGGCGGGCACGTCACCACCACGCTGGAGCCGCCGGCCAGCGCCTCGCGCCTGGCCGCGGTGGACGGCAAGCCGCTGCAGGAGCTGCTGCTGCGCACGCTCAACTATTCCAACAATTTCATGGCCGACACCCTGACGCTGGATCTGGCCAAGACGCCGCGCCCGTCGCTGAGCCAGGGTGGCGATGCCATCGAGGCCTTCGCCGGCGGCCTGGCGGGCCACGGCCCGCTGCGCCTGGACAGCGGCAGCGGCCTGACGCCGGAGAACCGCACCAGCGCCGCCGGGGTGAACGTGCTGCTCGAGCACATGTTCCGTCAGCCCTCGCTGTTCCCGAGCTTCGTCGCCGCCCTGCAGTCGCCGAGCAACGGCGTGATGCGCTTCATTCGCCGCGGCCCGGCGACTTTCCAGGACCACGTCATGCTCAAGACCGGCACCCTCAACCAGCCGGTGTCGGTGCGCGCCGCGGCCGGCTACTTCCGCACCCGCACCGGGCGCTGGGGCGTGTTCAGCGTGCTGGTCAACGGCACCGGCTCGACGCCCTACCTGAGCTGGTCCCAGGTGCTGGACCGGCTGTCGGTGGACCTCTCGGCGATGATCGAGGCGCACTGAGTCACGTTGGCCGGCGCGTCATAATTGCCCCATTCGGCTCTGCTACCATCGGCGTTCCCACGCCGAAGCTGATGGATGAAATCGATGAAACCCGGATACACCGGCTGGCGCCATCTGGTGCACTCCACTCGCTACTCCCTCAAGGGCCTCGGGGCGGCCTATCGCCACGAGGCCGCCTTTCGCCAGGAGCTCGGCCTGTGCCTGGTGATGGCACCGCTGGCCGTGTGGCTGGGCCGCGAGCCGGTGGAGTGGATCCTGCTGATCGGCAGCTGCCTGCTGGTGCTGATCGTCGAGCTGCTCAACAGCGCCATCGAGAACGTGGTCGATCGCATCGGCCCGGAGCGCCACAAGCTCTCCGGCCGCGCCAAGGACATTGGCTCGGCGGCGGTAATGATGGCGCTGCTGACCGTCGGTCTGACCTGGGGGCTGATCGCCTGGGACCGGTTCCTGGGCTGAGGCGGGCGGCCGCCGGCTAGTGCGCGGCGCCCCGGCTTGGGTATGCTGAGGGCATCGATCAACCGGATGCGAGACGCCCATGGCCCTGCCCGACGACTTCCTGCCGCTGGACGCCATTCCCGAGCCGCTGGCGGCCCCGCTGCAACACGCCCGGGAACGCCTGGCCACGGCCCTCGAGCAGGCCGACAACCTGGCCGACATGCGCCAGCAGGAAGGCCCCGGCGAGAGCTGGGCGGCGCTGGCACCGCATCGCCGCGCGCAGCTGGCGCGGGTGCTGGCGGTGTCGGAGTTCGTCGCCGAGACGCTGATTCGCCACCCCGACTGGCTGCCGCAGCTCGATGCCCTGGGCGAGCTGGACGCCGCGCCGGACGCCGACACCCTGAGCGAGACCCTGGCCGAGCGCCTGGAGGCCGCCGAGGACGAGGCGGCCATGCACGCCGCGGTGCGCCGCTTCCGCCAGGCGCGCATGCTGGGCATCGTGTGGCGCGACCTGACCCGTCCGCCGGGCATCGACATGTGGGCCACCGCGGCCGCCGTCACCCGGCTCGCCGAGACCTGCCTGGAGCAGGCGCTGGCCTGGCTCGAGCGCCACTTCGAGGCGCGCTGGGGGCGCCCCGGGCCGCGCGCCGACGGCGGCGAGCAGCGCCTGGTGGTGCTCGGCATGGGCAAGCTCGGCGCCGGCGAGCTCAACCTCTCCTCCGACATCGACCTGATCTTCGCCTTCCCCGAGAAGGGCGAGACGGTGGGCGGGCGCAAGGCGCTCGAGCACCAGGAATACTTCACCAAGATCGGCCAGAAGCTGATCGGCGCGCTGGACGCGGTGACCGCCGACGGCTTCGCCTTCCGCGTCGACATGCGCCTGCGTCCCCTGGGCGACGGCGGTCCGCTGGTCGGCAACTTCGCCTCGCTGGCCAGCTACTACCAGGACCAGGGCCGCGAGTGGGAGCGCTACGCCATGCTCAAGGCGCGCCCGGTGGCCGGCGATCTCGAGGCCGGTGCCGAGCTGCTGGCGAGCATCCGACCCTTCGTCTATCGCCGCTACCTGGACTTCGGCGCCATCGAGTCGCTGCGCGAGCTCAAGGCGATGATCAACCGCGAGGTGCGCCGTCGCGGCATGCAGGACAACATCAAGCTCGGCCCCGGCGGCATCCGCGAGGTGGAGTTCGTGGTCCAGGCCTTCCAGCTGATCCGCGGCGGGCGCGACACCGAGCTGCAGGTCACCTCGCTGAAGACGGCGCTGTCGCGCCTGCCGGACCTGGGCCTGCTGCCCGCCGCGGTGGTCGACGAGCTGATCCCCGACTACGTTTTCCTGCGCGACCTCGAGCACGCCATCCAGGCGCTGGAGGATCGCCAGACCCAGACCCTGCCGGCCGAGGAGGTCGCCCGTGAGCGGGTGGCCCTGGCGCTGGACACGAAGGACTGGCCGGCGCTGATGGCGCGGCTCGACGAGGTGCGCGATCGGGTCCGCCGCCACTTCGACGCGGTGATCGCCGATCCCGAGGACGCCGATGAGGATGCCCCCGCCCCGGCGGGCGGCCGCGAGCGCGAGGAATGGCGGGCGCTGTGGCGCGGCGAGCCGGCCGAGGAGGAGGCCGAGGCGCGTTTCCGGGAGGCGGGTTTCCATGATCCGGCCGCCGCTTGGCGGCGGCTGCGCGCGCTGCGCGATTCGCGCCAGGTGCAGGCCATGCAGCGCATCGGCTACGAGCGCCTGGAGGCGCTGATGCCGCTGCTGCTCGACGCCGCCGCGGACAGCGAGGCGCCGGACGTGGCCCTGGAGCGGGTGCTGCCGCTGGTCGAGGCGGTGCTGCGACGCACCGCCTATCTGGCGCTGCTGCGCGAGAATCCCGAGGCGCTGGAGCATCTGATGCACCTGTGCAGCGCCAGCCCCTGGATCGCCGAGCAGCTGGCTCGCTATCCGATCCTGCTCGACGAGCTACTGACCCCGGACACCCTCTACACGCCCGCCGACAAGGCGCGGCTGGCCGACGAGTTGCGCCAGGCCCTGGGGCGGATTCCCGAGGGCGACGAAGAGGCCGAGCTCGAGGCGCTGCGCGTGTTCAAGCACGCCCAGGTGCTGCACGTGGCGGCCTCCGATATCGCCGGCACCCGCCACCTGATGAAGGTCAGCGACTACCTCACCTACATCGCCGAGGTGGTGCTGGAAACCGTGCTGGGCATGGCCTGGAAGCACCTGACCCGCAAGCACGGCTTCCCGCTGCGCCGCGACGGCGAGCGCTGTGGTCAGGCCCCGGAATTCCTGATCATCGGCTACGGCAAGCTCGGCGGCATCGAGCTCGGCTACGGCTCCGACCTGGACCTGGTGTTCCTCCATGATGGCGCCACCCGTGGCAGCACCGACGGCGACCGGCCGATCGACAATGCGGTGTTCTTCACCCGCCTCGGCCAGCGCGTCATCCACCTGCTCACCGCGGTGACCCCCGCCGGCAGTCTCTACGAGGTGGACATGCGCCTGCGGCCCTCGGGCAATGCCGGGCTGCTGGTGTCGAGCCTCGACGCCTTCGCCGACTACCAGCGCCGCGAGGCCTGGACCTGGGAGCATCAGGCGCTGGTGCGCGCCCGGGTGGTGGCCGGCCACGACACCCTGGCCGAGGGCTTCGATGCCGTGCGCGGCGAGATCCTCGGCCGCGAGCGCGACGTCGAGGCGCTGCGCGAGGAGGTGGTGGCGATGCGCCACAAGATGCGCAAGCACCTGGCGAGCCAGGGCGAGGGCGACGACTTCGACCTCAAGCAGGACCCCGGCGGCATGGTCGACATCGAGTTCCTGTGCCAGTACGCGGTGCTGGCGATGGCCCACGACAGCCCGGCACTGCTCGAGTGGAGCGACAACATGCGCATCCTCGAGACCCTGGAGCAGTGCGAGCGGCTGCCCGCCGAGGACGGCGAACGCCTGCGCGAGGCCTATCTGGCCTGCCGCACCGCGGCCCACCGCGCGGCGCTGACCGGCGATCCCGCCCGCGGCGACAACGCCGACTTCGCCGCGCATCGCCAGGCGGTCATCGCGGTCTGGCGGCGGCTGCTCGAGCCGGCGGCCTGACATCGCGGTTCTCCGCCATTCAATGTTCAAGAACGTGACCACAAGGAAGCCATCACGATGCACAAGGTTCTGGTCCTGCACGGCCCCAACCTCAACCTGCTGGGCACCCGTCAGCCCGAGATCTACGGTCGCGAGACCCTCGCCGACATCGACGATGCCCTGCGCCGCCGGGCCGAGGGCGAGGGCTGGGAGATCGCCTCCCGGCAGAGCAATCACGAGGGCGAACTGATCGATGCCATCCATGCCGCACGGCTCGACGGCACCGCGGCGATCATCATCAATCCCGCCGCTTATACTCACACCTCGGTGGCCATCCTCGATGCCCTCAACGCCTTCGAGGGGCGAGTGATCGAGGTGCACCTCTCGAACGTGCACAAGCGGGAAAGTTTCCGCCACCACTCCTACGTCTCGCTGCGTGCCGACGGCGTGATCGCCGGCCTCGGCAGTCAGGGCTATCATGCCGCCCTGGATGCGGTGATGGGGGCCGTCTGACCGAGCGTCGGCGAGGGCTCAGCTCGTGCCGAGGAAAGCCACGTGGCGGATCAGCCACAGCATCAGACTGATGGTCACGAAGGAGGTCAGGGTGCTGACCATCAGGGTGGCGGCGGCGATGTCGTCGAGGCCGAAGCGCCGGCCGAGCAGCGGGTAGACGCTGATCGGCCTGTGGGGCGAGGGAGCGGGCGTGCGGGGCGACAAGCGGGCGTCGGGGGCGTAAGGTGCGAAGGCTCGTGCCACGGACGCTGACCGACCCGCCATGAACGATCGTCTTACGCCCTTTCAGCTGCTGATCCTGATCCTGTCCTTCTACGTGCTCGGCGCCCTGGCCGTGGACGTGCTCTTCGACCTGCGGCCCGAGGTCTCGCGGCTGCTGCACTATCTCGACCTGGTGGCCTGTCTGTTCTTCTTCGCCGACTTCTGCGTGCGCTTCCGGGCCGCGACGGACAAGTGGCGCTTCATGCGCTGGGGCTGGATCGATCTGGTGGCGAGCATTCCGGCCGGGCTGCTGTTCGCCGGCCGTCTGGTGCGGGTGGTGCAGGTGATCCGTCTGCTGCGGGCGATCAAGTCGTTGCACATGATCTGGCGGCTGCTGTTCCGCAATCGTGCCGAGGGCATCTTCGTCTCGGCTGCCACCGCGACCCTGCTGCTGGTGGCTTTCGGCTCGGTGACCATCCTGCTGGTCGAGGGGCCCAATCCCGAAAGTACCATCGACACCGCCGAGGAGGCGCTGTGGTGGGCCTTCGTGACCGTGACCACGGTGGGCTACGGGGACTTCTTCCCGGTCACCACCCTGGGGCGGATGGTGGCGGTGGCGCTGATGGTCGCCGGCGTGGGGCTGTTCGGCAGTTTCGCGGCTTACGTCGGCTCGCTGTTCGTCGATGACCAGGAGAGCGAGCAGTCACGCCTGCACCGAGCCAATCGCGACCTGATCCGTGATCTGCACGGCGAGGTGCGCGCCCTGCGCGAGGAGGTGGGCGCGCTGCGCGGCGAGCTGGCTCGCCGGGATGGTGAGGAGATCGGCGACGCGCGCCGTCGCGGCTAGACACCCAAGGCGTTGCTGAATCGTCGCCGGAGCCCTAGCGCTCGTCGTCCTTGACCACGTAATCGCCTTCCAGGGTGTCATGCCGGACGCTGCGGCCCTGGCGCGCCTCGCGCTCCCGTGACGGGGCCTCGCGATGGGCGCCGCCGCCGACGTCCTCGGCCTGTTCGGCGCGTATCTGCTCCATGCGCTTCTTCATGCGGTGGCGCAGGAACGGCAGCATCAGCCAGCCGACCAGCAGGAACACCAGGCCGAGCAGGGTGCCGACGATCATCATGGCGCCGAACAGCAGCCAGGTGAGCACCAGCCGGGGGCCGCTCATGGCCCCGGTCGGGCGTGCCTGGCGCGCCCGTTCCCGCCACTGCCGGGCCGCCATCCAGGCGGCGTTGTGGTCTTGCCCTTGGCGTCTATCCGTCATCTTCCGCTCCCGTGACCTTGAGGTCGTGATCGAGTGTGAGTTCGAGCTCGCGGTCGCCACCATCGAGGCCCACGATCTCGACATCGTCGCACCATCGACATCGCGAGTGGAGAATCGTTGCAGTCGGGGCGCCTCAGGTATCGGCCTGCCACAGGTCGGCGACGATCTCGTAGCTGCGAAGCCGATCCTCGAGGCTGTAGACGTCGGTGTGCAGCATCAGCTCGTCGGCGCCGGTGGCCTCGAGGAAGGCCTCGAGGCCCTCGCGCACGGTGTCCGGGCCGCCGATCACCGCCGCGCCCAGGAACTGCTCGACCTGGGACTGCTCCAGCGGCGACCAGTCCAGGTGCTCCGTCGGCGGCTGGGCCAGGATGCGCTGGCCGCGCACCAGGCCGAGGAACTTCTGACGCGCGGTGCTGGCCAGGTACTCGGCCTGCAGGTCGCTGTCGGCGGCGATCACCGGCAGGCCGACCATGGCGTAGGGCGCATCGAGCAGCGCCGAGGGCTGGAAGTTGTCGCGATAGACCCTGAGCGCCTCGTGCAGGCGGGCCGGGGCGAACTGGGCGGCGAAGGCGAAGGGCAGGCCCTCGCGGCTGGCCAGCCGTGCGCTGTAGTCGCTGGAGCCCAGCAGCCACAGCGGCACCCGGGTGCCCTGGCCGGGCACCGCGCGTACCCGTTGGCCGGGGCGCTCGTCGTCGAGATAGCCCTTGAGTTCCTCGAGGCGCTGGGGGAAGTCGTCGACGCCGGCGAAGGCGTCGCGGCGCAGGGCGGCCATGGTCGCGGCGTCGGCGCCCGGGGCGCGGCCCAGGCCCAGGTCGATGCGCCCGGGATAGAGCGTTTCCAGGGTGCCGAACTGCTCGGCGATCACCAGCGGTGGGTGGTTGGGCAGCATGATGCCGCCGCTGCCGACGCGGATGCGCGAGGTCTGGCCGGCGACGTGGCCGATCAGCACCGAGGTGGCGGCGCTGGCGATGCCGTCGATGCTGTGGTGCTCGGCCAGCCAGAAGCGCTCGAAGCCGCGGCGCTCGGCCAGCCGGGCCAGGGCCACGCTGTCGTCGAAGGTCTCGGCGGCGCTACCGCCCTGGCGGATCGGGGCGAGGTCGAGCACCGAGAGCGGAATCTCGTTGAGGCGGGGCATGAGGGCTCCAGTCATTAGCTTGCTCAATGTTATATGGGGACGACCGCGGCGCGACTCAATGGCCGTGGTCGAATGGACGCGCCCGCTGGCTTCGTTACGGCGCCCCCCTTAAGCTCAGGAGACAGGATGCACAAGGAAGCTTGCTCATGTCGCCCAGGTCCCCGGGCTCCCCGTCGCGACGACGCGGGGCCACTCCGCATCGCCGCTCACACCGCCTCGACTGGACGCTCCTCGATCGCTGGCTGGATCGGCTGGTCATCCTGGCCGTGGTCACCGCCCTGCTGGTGGGTGGGGCGGCGCTGATCGTCAGCCTGGTGCTGTGAGCCTGCCCCCGTCAGGACCTGTCTCTTATACACATCTCCGAGCCCACGAGACT